>NZ_BNED01000005.1:4239062-4558125 GCF_016755875.1 Streptomyces spororaveus
ATCGCCGGCCTGGATCTTCTCGAAGGTGCTGTCGAGGTTCTTGGTGGCGAGGAGGATCCAGCCGTAGGTGCCCTTCGCCATCATCTCGGCGATGGTCCGGCGCTCCGCCTCGGTGACACCGGGGTCCACGGCCGGGGGCGCGAGGAGGATGGAGGTGCCGGGCTGGTCGGCGGGGCCGACCGTGATCCAGCGCATCTTGCCCTGGCCGACGTCGCTGCGGACCTCGAAGCCGAGGACGTCGCGGTAGAAGGCCACGGCGGCGTCCGGGTCGTCCTGGGGGAGCGTGCTCATGTGAATGCTGATGTCCATGTCCCTCACGCTAACTTCGCCTGGACCACGGGCGCTTCTCGAATCCTGACCGATCGGGCCTCCTCCTTCCGACCCCTTCTTCCGCCCCCTCCTACCGGCCCGTGCCGGGGCGGCGGCGACCCGGTTCGCCGAGGGGGCCGACCGGTGTCCGTGATCACTACGGGCTGCGGCCGGGCGAGGGACCGGCGGACGGGCCGCGGACCGCCGTCGGCGCAGCTCAGGGCGGTGGCTTCACCCGGGCGGCTCGAAGCTCGGACGATCTTCCCGGTGTGCGGCGCCCGACCCGTCGGCATAGGTCTGTGTGCAGAGGCGTCGCAGGCGCCCTGTGCCCCCGCACGGGCACCCGTCGCTCCAGCACCCCTGGTGAGGAGTCACATGTCACGTATCAAGCGCCGATCCGCGCGACGATCAGCTCCCCGAGCCGCCCGCCGCGCTGCCCGCCGGGCCGCGGTCTCCGTGCTCGCTGCCGCCGCCGCCCTGGTCACCGCCGTCCCGGCGGCCGCGCACGACGGTTCGGCCCGCCCCGAGGAGAAAGCGGCCCTCGGCGCCGAACACGCCCAGGAGCATACGAAGGTCCGCGAGCAGCTCCTCAAACTGGGCGGGTACTCCCAGCTCGCCCGGATCGACAGCCTGAACTCACTGACCCGGTCCCAGGCGGACGTGAACGCCCGCTTCCACCCCAAGGCGTTCGGCCAGTTCGCCGAGTACTTCCAGTCCCCGGACTTCGCCGCCCACATCGCCATGCTCCCGACCGGCAAGGTGCTGCTCTTCTCCTTCGAGCGCATGGAGACCGACCCGACCGAGGAGCCCGCACCGACCAACACCCTCGGCAGGGCCAACGCCGGCCGCGCCTTCCTGTGGGACCCGCGCCGCGGCACCGGAGCGGCCGCCTTCACGAAGGTCACCCCGCCCGAGCTGGTCGTACCGGACGGCACGGGCGAGAAGCGCCCGGCGCCCTTCTTCTGCGCCGGACACGCCTTCCTGCCCAACGGCATGGTCGGCGTCTTCGGCGGCAACCTCGGCTACGGCGGCGGCGCCGGCGCCAAGCTGTCGCTGGTCTTCGACCCGTGGACCGAGAGCTGGTCCGTGAACAAGGACATGGAGGTCGGCCGCTGGTACCCCTCCGTGGCCGCCGCTCCCGACGGCCGCCTGCTGATCATGTCCGGCCACACCGACCAGGGCTGGGGCACCTCCACCTCCGTGATCGAGCGCTTCCCCGCGAAGAGCCACCCGGTCCCCTTCGAGAAGACCCTGATCCCGAAGGACGTCCCGACGGACACCCTGCGCGTGGACGCGCCCTTCGGTGCCGACAGCGACTACCCGCACCTGTTCACCCTGCGCGACGGCAAGGTCTACGGCCTGGGCCGGCACGCCACCAGGCAGTGGGCCTTCGACCCGGTCGCGGAGACCCGTACGGACCTGCCCGCGCGCCCCGACGGCGTGCACCGCGGCTACGGCTCCGCCGTGCCGCTGCCCGCCGGACTGCGCGGCCCGGACTCCGTACTGGTCCTCGGCGGCGACCGCGACGACCCCAACACCTACCGGCTCACGAGCGGCGGCGGCTGGGAGAAGCAGCAGCCCCGCGCCTTCGGCCGGACCCAGGACGACACGCTGCTGCTCCCGGACGCGAGCCTGCTGACCGTCAACGGCGCCTACGGCATCCGGGACTACGGCAACGGCGACTACAACCCCAAGTCCGATCTGAAGTACCGGCAGATCGAGACCCGCAACGCGCTGGGCGAATGGAAGCTGGGCCCGGCCCAGCGGCTGCCGCGCGGCTACCACTCCAACGCCGTCGTCCTCCCGGACGGCCGGATCATGGTCACGGGTGACGAGCTGCAGCAGCTCGCCAACGACCCGAAGATCGACGACGACATGAACGGCAGCGTCGAGATCTTCGAGCCGGCCTACCTCCACCAGGGCAGCCGCCCGGCCCTCGACCGCGCCCCCGACGGGCCGCTGCGGTACGACACCGCCTTCAACGTGGGGACCTCCACGCCCGACCGGGTCAAGAAGGCCGTGCTGCTGGCCCCGACCACGGCGACGCACTCGCTCAACACCAGCCAGCGCCACCTGGAACTGGGCATCGTCAAGCGCCAGGGGAACAGCCTGCGCCTGCAGGCACCGCCCTCGGCCAACGACGTCCCGCCCGGCTACTACATGCTCTTCCTGCTGGACGAGAACGGGGTGCCGAGCACGGCCAAGTGGGTCTCCTTCCGGTAACCCACCGGGCCTGGCGCCCCACGACACAGCCCCGGGCCGTCCGCCCGGGGCTGTGGTGTCGCCGCCCGCGGGCGGCAGGCGGCCGTCCGGCGGTCGTCAGCGGTGGCGCAGCGCGTTCTGGGCGTCGACGTACTTCAGCATGAGGCGGGCGAGGTCGAGGCGGTCGCGCTCGCTCCAGTCGGCCGTCACCTGCTCGAAGGCCGCGCGCTGGTGCCGCCGGAAGCGGGCCATCATGTCCCGGCCCTCGGGGCTGAGGTGGAGGATCGTGCGGCGGCCGTCCTGCTGGGAGGCGGCGCGGACGAGGTAGCCGGCGGAGATGCTGTCGGACACCATGCGGCTGGCCACCGAGGGGTCGACGGCCAGGTACGCGGCCACGGCGCCGACGGTGATCTCGCGGCCGTCGCCCTGTTCGGCCTCCAGGACGATGTTGAGGACCAGGGTGCGGCTGAGGTCCTTCTGCGAGATCGGGTTCTCGACCTCCAGGAGCATGGAGCGCCGCAGTTTCCCGAACGCCGGGCCCACGGCGTCCAGCAGTTCCTCGTCGGTCGCCGGCTCGTGCTTGGTCATGCCCCTCATCGTACATACGTGAGCTCGCGCAGACATGTGTTGACGTGAAAACGTGTGCATGCAAGCATGCATATGTCTTTGCGAACGAATGGAGCTCTCGTGACCATCCTCATCACCGGCGCGCGCGGCAAGGTCGGCCGGGCCGTCATCGACCGCCTGCACTCCGCCGGTCTCCCCGTCCGGGCCGCCAGCACCCGCCCCGCCGAACTGACCGTCCCGGCCGGCGTCGAGACCGCCGAGCTCGTCCTGGACCGGCCCGAGACCTTCGCCGCCGCGCTCCGCGGCGTCCGCCAGGTCTTCCTCTACCCGGAGCCCGCCGGCATCCACGACCTGATCGAGGCCGCCGAGGCCGCCGGGGTCGAGCACGTCGTCCTGCTCTCCTCGTCCTCGGTGCTCGCCCCGGACGCCGAGGACGACCCGCTCGCCAGCCACAGCCTGAAGGTCGAGCGCGCTCTCGCCGACTCCCGTCTGACCTGCACGTTCCTGCGTCCCGACGCCTTCGCCAGCAACTCGCTGGGCTGGGCCTGGCCCGTCGGCCGGTCGATGCCGGTCCAGCTCGCCTACCCGGACGCGCAGATCGCGCCCATCCACCCCGAGGACATCGCCGACATCGCCGCCCTGGCCCTGACCGGGGACTCCCTCACCGGCCGGGCGCTCACCCTGACCGGCTCCGAGTCGCTCTCCTTCCGCGAGCAGCTCGCCGTCCTCTCGGAGACCCTCGGCCGCGCCGTCCAGGTCGAGCGCATCACCCGCGCCGAGGCGGAAGAGCAGATGGGCCGGCACATGCCCGCCCCGATGGTGTCCTCGCTCCTCGACCTGTGGGAGGCGGCCGACCACGGCCCCGCCGCCCTCGGCGAAACCACCGAGACCCTGCTCGGCGTACCCGCCCGCACCTACCGGCAGTGGACCCGCGAGAACGCGGACGCCTTCACCGGCCACTGATCCGCCGACCTTCCGAAGGAGCAGGACATGAAGCCCATCGGCTACTGGCTCAACCGCACGGACCAGGCCCTCACCGCGTCCATGGACGCGGCACTGGCCGACTTCGGCCTCACCCGGCTCGGCTGGCAGGTCCTCAATGCCGTCAAGGACGACCCGCGGGCCACCGACTGCGCCGTCCGGGCCGCCCTGGCCACGGGTGCCGACACCGCGGCGCTGGACTCGGCCGTCGCCTCGCTGCTCGCCGGCGGCTGGGTGACCCGCCCGCGGCCGGAGGGCCTCGCCCTGACCGACGACGGCCGCGCCCACCTCGCCGA
This sequence comes from Streptomyces spororaveus, assembly GCF_016755875.1. Lineage (NCBI taxonomy): Bacteria > Bacillati > Actinomycetota > Actinomycetes > Kitasatosporales > Streptomycetaceae > Streptomyces > Streptomyces spororaveus. The sequence goes on from NZ_BNED01000005.1 coordinate 4,243,418, forward strand.
GGTGGGCGCTCGCGTGGCCGACTTCCGCGAACTGTCGGCGACGGGGATCACGCGCGAGGAGTACGTCACCGCCGTCACCGTCCTGGAGCGCATGACCCGCAACCTCACCGAGCCGCGGAACGGGTCCGCGGCTCGGTGAGGTCGCGGGGAAGCCGCCGCTCAGGCCAGGATCCTGGCCTTGGCCCGGTCGAACTCCTCCTGGCTGATGTCGCCCTTGTCCTTGAGGGCGGAGAGCTTGTGCAGCTCGTCGGCCGCTCCCCCGCCGCTCCCGGCCGTCTGCTGCACGTACGAGCGGAAGCGGGCCTGCTGCTCCTCGGCCTGTTTCAGGTCCCGTTCGCGCATGCTCCGACCGCGGGCGATCAGGTACACGAGGATGCCGAGGAACGGCAGCACCAGCACCAGCACCAGCCAGCCCGCCTTCCCCCAGCCGCCCAGGGTGTGGTCACGGAAGATGTCCGTGATGACCTTGAAGAGCAGGAAGAACCACATGACCCACAGGAAGAACCACAGCATCGTCCAGAAGAAGTTCAGGAGCGGGTAGTCGTCCATGGTCGGCTCCGATCACACACGGGTCCTTCATTCATACAGGTGACCCCGGCGGTCCGCACGCGGACCGCCCGCCGCTCCGGTCGCGCGATGGGGTCCGGCCCGTTCTCCTGAACCCATGGAACGCAACGCGGCCGATCACCCCCGGCTCGCCCTGCTGGGCCACCTCCTGCGCTCGGTGCTCGCGGTCGCCCTCCTCACGGGGCTCTACTACGTGGTGCCGCTGGAGGGCGGGTTCGGTATCACCACGGTCCTGACGCTGGCGCTCGGCCTGGTGGTCTTCGGGCTCCTGACTGCCTGGCAGATCACCGCCATCGCCCACGCGCCGTACCCGCGGATGCGCGCCCTGGAGGCGCTGGCCACCGGCGTACCGCTGTTCCTGGTGCTGTTCTCCGCGACGTACTACCTGCTCGCCGCGCAGGACCCCGCGTCGTTCTCGGAGCCGCTGAGCCGTACGGACGCCCTCTACTTCACGATCACCACCTTCGCCACCGTGGGTTTCGGGGACATCGTCGCCACCACCCAGGGCGGCCGGGTGCTGGTCACCTTCCAGATGGTCGCCGACCTGATCCTCATCGGGATCATCGCCAAAGCACTGGTCGGGGCGGTCAAAATCGGCATGCACAGGCGCAGTTCGCAGGCCCCCGGCCGGAACGACGAGTCCTGAGCGGCGAAGTGCGCCCCCGAGGTGGACCATCGAGGAAGCGGAAAGGAAGTGAGCCATGCCGCAGTCGCGTCCTCGATCCGAACCGCCCCCCGGCGGTACGCAGCCGCAGGAGGCCGACGTCCTGAGGCAGACCCTCCGCAGCCCCGGATACCTCAAGTTGCTCGTCTTCTGCGCCCTCATCAGCATCCCGGTGTCCCTCGCGTCGTTCTGGTTCCTCGCCGCGCTGCACAAGATGGAACACGTGATGTGGACGGACCTCCCCGAGGCCCTGGGCTGGGGCGTCCCGCCCTGGTGGTGGCCGCTGCCCCTGCTGCTCGTCGCCGGTGTCGTGGTCGGCCTGGTCGTCCCGCACATGCGCGGCAACGGCGGTCACCTCCCCGCGGCCGGCCTGCACACCGGCGGGGCCTCGGCGGGCGCCCTTCCCGGCGTCGTGATCGCGGCGGTGGCCAGTCTGCCGCTCGGTGCGGTGCTGGGTCCCGAGGCCCCGCTGATCGCCCTCGGCGGCGGACTGGCGCTGCTGTTCCGCAACCTCGCGCAGGTCCCGGTGACCCCGCAGGGCACCGCGCTCGTGGGCGCGGCGGGAGCCGCGGCGGCCATCGCCACGATCTTCGGGAATCCGCTGATCGCCGCGGTGCTGCTGATCGAGGTGGCGGGCGTGGGCGGGCCGCAGCTGTTCGCGGTGATGCTGCCGTCCCTGCTGTCCGCCGGGGTCGGGGACCTGGTCTTCACGGGCCTCGGACGCTGGACCGGCCTGCCGATCGGGAGCCTGAAGCTGGAGCTGGGCGTGCCCGTGCCCCACCTGGACGCGGCGGACGTGCTCTGGGCGGTGGTCATCGCCGCGGCCCTCGCCGCGGCCCTGCACCCCGTGCTGACCGGAGCCCGGGTGATCGCCACGTACGTCCTCGCACGGCCCCTCCTGCGGACGGTCCAGTGCGCGCTGGCCGCCGCGGCCTGCGCCAGTCTCTACGCGCTCATCACCGGCCTCTCCCCCGCCGATGTGACGGGGTCGGGCCAGGAGCTGATCGGGCGGCTGGCAGCCGACCCGCACGCCTGGGGTGTGGGTGCGCTGATCGGCGTACTGCTCTTCAAGGGCACCGCCTACGCCATCTGCCTCGGCAGCCTGCGCGGCGGCCCCATCTTCCCGGCGCTCTGCCTCGGCGCCGTGGCGGGCGTCCTGCTCGGGCCGCTGCCCGGTCTCGGCATCGTGCCCGCCATGGGGGCGGGCATGGCGGCGACCGCCGCCAGCGCGCTGCGGCTGCCGGTGAGCAGCGTGGTGATGGTGGTCCTGATGCTCGGCGGCACCGCGATGATCCCGGTCGTGATCATCTCGGCGGTGGTCGCCTTCGTGGTGACCGAGCTGCTGCCCGTGGGACCCCCGATCCCCGACCTGCCGGCCGTGCCCGCGAAGCCCGCCGCACCCGTCACGCCCGCCGCGCCCGCGGCCTGACCGGCACACGAGGACCCCGCCCGGAGAGCCGGGCGGGGTCCTCGTTCACGTCCTTCGACCGGTCAGCAGCGCAGGCCGGTGGCGGCGGCCGTGGCGGCCTGGTCCAGGTTCTCGATCTGCGGCTGCAGCTGGGTGCGCGCGTCCTTGCCGGTCGTGTCGCCGGGCAGGCCCTGGTAGCTCTTCTTGAGGTCCTCGGCGGCCGACTTGACCGCCTCGCGCTCCGCGTCCTTCAGCTGGTTCGCGTTCTCCTTGACGCCCTCCCAGTCCTTCTGGACGGCCTCGTAGGCGTCCTTGACCTGGTCCTTGGTCGCGTTGGCGGGGTCCAAGGCCTTCAGCTTGGCGTTGTCGGCCTTCAGCGCGGCCAGGTCGGTGCACAGGTCCGCGGCGGCCTTGGTGGCCTCCTCCTCGGGCGAGCTGTCGTCGGAGCACGCGGAGAGTCCGAGAATCGCGCCGACGCAGAGCACACCGATCACCGGGAAACGCTTCATGGGGGCCTTCCTCAATCCGACAAACCGGCTGTACAGGATCTTCCGGTACACCAGCTAAAAATATGCAGACAAAGGAACACTCCGCATCCGCACCGCTACGGACGGGCGACGAGGGCCGGGCAGCCGCTACGGCCGGATGTTCTGGTTCAGGTGGAACAGGTTCCCCGGGTCGTAGGCCCGCTTGACGGCGACCAACCGGTCGTAGTTGCCCTGGTAGTTGGCCCGGATCCGGTCCTGGTCGTCATCGGCCATGAAGTTGATGTAGCCGCCCTCCTCCGAGTGCGGGGCGGTCGCCTCGTAGTAGTCGCGCACCCAGGCCGTGCCGGCCTCGTTGGTGGCCGGGTCGGGCCACATGCCGGCGATCACCGTCGCGAACGAGGCGTTCCGGTAGGCGAAGGCCGTCGCGTCCGGTGCCACGCGGTGGCAGGCGCCGTTGATCGGGTAGATGTGGACCGTCGAGTTCACGGCCGGCAGGCCCGGCGCGTGGCGCAGGTGCGCGTCGATCACGTCGTCGGTGAGCTCGGTCACGAAATTGGCCTTCCAGTAGTGCTGGAGGCCGGGCGGTACGAGCGCGTCGAACGCGCTGTTGAGCGCCGGGTAGGGCATCGGGCCCACATGCTCGGCGACCACCGGGGCGAAGTCGTGGAAGGCCTGCAGGGCGCGCTCGCCCTCGTCGAGCGGCCCGCTCCAGCACGCCACGATCAGCGCGAAGGTGTCGCCGTGCCGGTCCTCCGGGATGAACGGGAGCGGCGGGGCTATCTGGAAGGCCGGGAACCCGCCGAGTTCCTCCGGCGCGTCGGCGATGTAGTCGGCGAAGGAGCGCAGCACGGTGGGAGCGTCCGCCAGCTCGAAGAGCATCGGCCCGCCGTAGATGTCCTTGACGGGGCTCAGCCGGAACTCGAAGGAGGTCACCGCGCCGAAGTTGCCGCCGCCGCCGCGCAGCGCCCAGAAGAGGTCGGCGTTCTCCTCCTCGCTCGCCACGACGAGCTTGCCGTCCGCGGTCACCACATCGGCCGAGACCAGGTTGTCACAGCTCAGGCCCAGCCCTCGGGCCAGGTAGCCGATGCCGCCGCCGAGGGTGAGGCCCCCGATGCCCGTGGTGGAGATGATCCCGCCGGTCGCGGCCAGCCCGAAGGCGTACGTGGCCGCGTTGAAGTCGCCCCAGGTCGCCCCGCCCTCCGCGCGGGCCGTACGCCCCGCGGCGTCGACGCGTACGCCTCGCATCCCCGACAGGTCGGCCACCACGCCGCCGTCGCAGGTGCCGAAGCCGGGCACGCTGTGGCCGCCGCCCCGCACCGCCAGGTCGAGCCCGTTCTCACGGGCGAAGTCGACGGTGGCCATGACGTCCCCCGCGTTGGCGCAGCGCACCACGGCCGCCGGCCTCCGGTCGATCATGGCGTTGTGGACCTTGCGCGCCTCGTCGTAGGAGTCGTCGTCGGGGGTGACCACCGCCCCGCGTACCCGTTCTCGCAACTGGTCGATCGAGAGCTTGCCCATGGCCATCGCTCCTCGTCCATCATGTCGTTCCACGCTGTGCCGTACTACGGCTGCAGGTGGCTGAAGCCCACCTCGAAGCGTTCGACCGAGACGATCCGCTGGCCCTCCCGCTGCGCGGTCTGCTCACGGATCCGGGCGGCCTGCTCCTCGCTGTCCATCATGGTCCGCTCGTCGTCCCACAGGGTCAGCGACTTGGCCACGCCCGTGGCCCGGTCGACGAGGTAGTAGACGCCCCGGAATCCGGGAACGTCCTGGACCTGCCTGACAATCGCCTCCGAGTGCGCGCTCACTTCTCCCTCCGCGGGGACCGGTGATCCCTGGTAGGTGCTCAGCCTCGCGAACATCTGCGGCAGTCCTTCCTCGCAGGGCCGCCGGTCGGGTGAACAGACGGCTCCACGACCAGCGTGCTCCGGCACAACGCCCCCCGCATGCCGGAGCGGCGCGACAATGGTGAGGACGGACGCGCGTGCCGCTGCGCCGCTGTTGTCGTAGCGGTTGTCGTTGCCATGGCCGAGAGGCGGGACGTCGAGGTGCCGTACATAGCAGTGACCGCCCTGAGTCATGTCGGGCTGGTGCGCGAGCACAACGAGGACAGCCTCGTCATCGGACCGTGGACCCTGTGCGGGACCGTCACCCAGAATCCGCAGACCCTGGTCTTCCCCTTCGGCAGACCGCTCGTCGTCGCGGTCGCCGACGGCCTCGGCGGCCAGCCGGCCGGCGAGGTCGCCAGCGAGCTGGTCGTACGCCAGCTCTCCTCGCTCGGGCCCACGCTGGACGGCCCGGAGGCCGTCGGTGACGCGCTGAGCCTGTGCAATCGCGCGGTGTACTCGGCCACCGAGGGGCGGCCGGAGCTGGCCACCATGGGGACCACGGTCGCGGGCGCCCTCGTCCTGGCCGATTCGCTGCTGATGTTCAACGTCGGCGACAGCAAGGTGTTCCACGCGGCGCAGGACGGGCTGCGCCAGGTCAGTGTGGACGACAGCCCGCCGCCGGCCCCCGGGCACCGCACCACCTCCGCGGTCACCCAGGTCCTCGGCGGCACCCGCGGGTACAACGAGATCACCCCCCACATCGAGGCCTTCCCGGTGACCGAGGGCGATCGCTACCTGGTGTGCAGCGACGGGCTGACCGATCCGGTGCCGACCGAGGAGATCGAGGGGCTGCTGCGGGTGCACGACGACGGGCGGGCGGCGTTCGAGCTGTGGCGGGCCGCCATCGACGCCGGCGGCCCGGACAACATCACGCTGGCGCTGCTGCGCATCGGCGCCTAAGGGGTGTCTTGCGGATCAGGGCGGGGTCAGGGGGTCGCCACGCTCTTCGTGTAGGCCTCGCCGAGGTCCCGTACGTCCACGGAGGCGTGGATCTCCAGGCCGGCGGCCTTCGCCGTGTGGCGCTCGACCAGCTCCAGCACGGCACGGGTCAGGCGCGACTTGGTCTGCGCCGTGCGCCCGCGGGCGATGGCCAGCTCGACGTGGACGACCACGGCCCGGGCGTCGGTGCCCTCCCCGACGACGGACTCCTCCAGCCGGTGGAAACGCGTCTTGCAGTTGCCGATGGCGGTGTCGAGGATCTCGACCACCAGCGCGTGCAGTTCGAGCGCGAAGGCCCGCCGGTCGAAGGCACCGGTCAGCGAGTCCGAGTAGTCGACGACTGCGTGGGGCACGGGGCCACTCCCTGCTCTACGGATTCGGGGCCACGGGCCCCGGTCCCGCGCCGGTCGGCGGGTACGCGGTCGACCGTAACCGAGCCCGCCCCGCCAAGGGTCGTGTCCCGGACATCATCCTCCGTGCCCCTCCAGCTGGTCCGTGAGCCGCCCCAGCGCCCTCGCCCCCAGCGGAGCCAGCAGCGGGCGCAGCACCGGTTCGGCCAGTCGGACGCCCGGGAGGCGCAGGCCCCCGAAGAAGGCGAGCCGGGTGCCGTCCCGCTCCGCCACGGCGGCCATGCCGCCGACCACGAACCGGCTCTGCATGAGGCACCAGCCCGGCCGCAGCACGACGTCGAAGCGCGCCCGCATGCCGAGCGGGCTGCGGGCCCTGGCCTCCAGGCGCTCCCCGGCGGCGGACGTCACGTTGAAGGAACGGATGTCGCCGATCATCAGGGGCAGTTGGTTCTCCAGATCGGAGGCGAGCCCCCAGACCCGGTCGAAGGGGGCGTCGACCAGGTGCTCGGCGAAGCTGGTGCCCGGAGTGCTGCGGGCGATCACGCGCAGCCTGCGGACGGCGTCGAGTTCGGCGACGATCGGCCAGGTGTCGTTCAACGTTCCCACGCCTTCCGGAAGTTGCGGCGGGCCCGGAAGAGCCGGGTCCGCACGGTGGGTTCGGGCACGCCGAGGAGCGCGCTGACGGAGTGCTCGTCCAGCCCTTCGAGGTCGCGCAGGACCAGGACGGCGCGGTGGGCCGGTGAGAGCCGCCCCAGTACGTCGCGCACGTCGGCGGCGAGCTGCGGATCGTCCCGCGCCGGCACGCCGTCGAGCGGGTCCGGTACGGACCGGGCCGCCGCGCGGGCGATCCGTACGGCCTCCCGTACGGCGATCACCCGCGCCCAGCCGAACAGGGCGGCCGGTTCGCGGAGTCCGCCGATACCGCGGAAGATCACGATCAGCGCCTCCTGGGTGGCGTCCGGACCGTCCTGCAGGGCGATCGGGCCGCACAGCCGCCCGACGTACGGGGTCAGCAGGTCCAGCAGCTCCTGGACCGCCAGGGCGTCGCCGCGCTGGGCGGCGCGGACGAGCGGGGCCAGGTCGGCCTGGTCGGCCTGGTCGGCCGGACCGGGACTTGGGCTCCTCATCGGGCGTCCTCCTTCTCGACGGGCCCTCCGGAAGGAAGAGGGCCCGGACCGCCCGAACATTCCGCGTGACCTGCGCCACACCACCGCGGGAACGAGTCCGCACAATACGTTCCGCCGCTCATATGATTTTCCGCTTCAGATTTTCCCTGCGCGGGCGCGGAATTTCAGGAGTGGGGCGCGTCCAGATTTCCATGGCCGCCGACATCCGCTGTGCTACGGTGACGTTCGTTGCAGTTGTGGTTCCCAAAAACTTACAAGTGCTCTCACCGGATTTTCGGTGGGTGCACTTTTTATTTCCGGTACCTGCAGTGAAATTTACGCGTTCCGGTCGGGGCAATCATCACGGCGACACCGGGCCCGCACAGTGCGGTTCCGGGCACTGCCCCAAAGGAGAATTCATATGGCATCTGGCACCGTGAAGTGGTTCAACGCGGAAAAGGGCTTCGGCTTCATCGAGCAGGAGGGCGGCGGCGCCGACGTCTTCGCCCACTACTCGAACATCGCCTCTTCCGGCTTCCGTGAGCTTCAGGAAGGCCAGAAGGTTACCTTCGACGTCACGCAGGGCCAGAAGGGCCCGCAGGCCGAGAACATCGTTCCCGCCTGACGCCTGACCTCCGAGGTCCACGCCGGCGCCCGCGCCGGCGCGCAGACGCGGCCGAGGCCCGCACCCTGGGGTGCGGGCCTCGGCCGTCCGCATGTCCCGGAGCGCGCCGAACAGGCCACTCGCCGGAAGCCCGGCCGGTGGGCGGGCACGCTTGCTAGAGTCCGGCCCATGTCGATCCCTGACGACCTGCTCCTCGATCTCGCCACCATGGTCGAGTCGGAGCAGACCAATCAGATGTCCCTGACCGTCGTGGTCCACGGCGCCGTCATCACAGGCCGCCTCGCCCCCGAGAGCGTCTGGCGCCAGCGGGTGGCCGAGGTCCTGCGGGACTCCGACCAGCTGGGCCCGTTCGCCGAGATCTTCAGCTCCCCCGGACGCGGCGACAGACAGCAGGCCGGAGCACCCTCACACCTTCATTTCCACGTGGCACGCATCCTCCAGGGCACCCTGGGCATCCCCGAGACCGGCGGAATGTACCGGATCGCGGTCAAGGACGTCAGCGCGTGGACCGTCGGGGACTTCAGCTACTCCGACAAATAACCCACCGTCCCGTCCTCGGCCTTCCGGCCCCGAATAGCCGAAATGCCGGCACCGCCGGTCCGCGGGCCGCGGCGACACGCGACTGCTCGGTCATGTGTTCGCTCATGCCAAAAACGATCGTATTGATAACGAACGTATTATTCTTGCCGGCATGACGACGGAGAGCGCGCGCCCCGGCTGCGGAACGCGCCGGGGTCCGGCGGCGTGACGACGATGCGCAAGGAGGTGGCGGCGCGATGAGCGGGATCTCCACACGCATGGTGGTGCACGCGCTGGTCCAGGAGGACGGGTCCGTCGCGGGCGGCGAGCTGTACGAGGTCGCGGCCCTGATCGGCATGACCGACCAGCAGGTGCGGCTCTGCGTGAAGCGGCTGGTGACCGAGGGCCGGTTCACGGTGGAGGGGCGCGGCCGCGGTGCCGTACTGCGCCTGGCCGGACCGGAGCCGGGGGCCGGGCTGCCGCTCATACCGGAGGGGGAGTTCGTCCGGCACGCCTACCGGCAGGACCGGGGTCTGGAGCCGTGGGACGGGCTCTGGCACGCCTTCGCCTTCGCCGTACCGGAATCCGCGCGGGCCGCGCGGGACTCCCTGCGGGACGCGCTGACCGGGCTCGGGGCGGCGCCGGTCCAGGGCGGCCTGTACGTCACGCCCAACGAGATCGGCCCGTACGTGCGGGCGCACGCGGCCGAGCTGGACCTGCCGGAGGCGCTGACCTGCCTGAGCACCCGGGACCTGGCGGTGGGCGGCACCTGCGAGCCGCGGGCCCTGGCCGAGCGGCTGTGGCCGCTGCCGGAGATCGCGGCGCGCTACGGGGAGCTCGCCGCTCTCGCGGAGCAGCCCGCCCCGCCCGGCCGACCCGCCGGACTGGCGCACGCCGTGGCACTGGCCGCGGCCTTCTCCGCCGCGATGCTCCCCGACCCGCTGCTCCCGCCGGAGCTGCTGCCGCAGCCCTGGCCGGGCACGACGGCCCGGGCGGCGGCGTCCGAAGCATGGGCCCGGCTGGCGGAGGCCGCCCCGGCCCCGGGCCCCCGGCTGTTCCGCCTGTACGGCGAGGCCCTGGCCTGACCCGGCGCGCACGGCCCGGAAGGGACGGCCCGGGCCGGAGGCCGACCCCGCCCCGTCCACATCATGGACAACTACCCTCATTTCATGAACACAGAAGCCGACGCCCTCGCCGCCGTGAAAGACGCTGACCGGAAGCACGTCTTCCACTCCTGGTCGGCGCAGGAGCTCATCGACCCGCTCGCCGTGGCCGGCGCGGAGGGCTCGTACTTCTGGGACTACCAGGGCAACCGCTTCCTCGACTTCTCCAGCGCCCTCGTCTACACGAACATCGGCTACCAGCACCCCAAGGTCACCGCGGCCATCCAGGAGCAGGCGGCCAAGCTGTGCACCGTCGCGCCGGGCTTCGCCGTGGACGTTCGCTCCGAGGCGGCCCGGCTGATCGCCGAGCGGACCCCCGGCGACCTCGACAAGATCTTCTTCACCAATGCCGGGGCCGAGGCCGTCGAGAACGCCGTCCGCATGGCCCGGCTGCACACCGGCCGGCCCAAGGTGCTGTCCGCGTACCGCTCGTACCACGGCGCCACCTCCACCGCGATCAACCTGACGGGCGACGCCCGCCGCTTCGGCAACGACTCCGCGACCGCCGGTGTCGTGCACTTCTGGGGGCCGTTCGCCTACCGCTCGCCCTTCTACGCGGCCACCGAGGCCGAGGAGTGCGAGCGGGCCCTGCGCCACCTTGAGGACACCATCGTCTTCGAGGGGCCGCAGTCCATCGCCGCGATCATCCTGGAGACCGTGGGCGGCGCCCCGGGCGTGCTCGTGCACCCGGACGGCTACCTGGCCGGCGTCCGCGCGCTGTGCGACCGCTTCGGCATCGTCTTCGTCCTGGACGAGATCATGGTCGGCTTCGGGCGCACCGGTAAGTGGTTCGCCTCCGAGCACTGGGACGTGACCCCCGACCTGATCTGCTTCGCCAAGGGCGTGACCAGCGGATACCTCCCGCTCGGCGGAGTCGCCATCTCGGCCGCCATCGCCGAGACCTTCGCCCGCCGGCCCTACCCGGGCGGGCTGACGTACTCCGGGCACGTACTGGCCTGCGCGGCCGCCGTCGCGACGATCAACGTCATGGAGGAGGAGGGCACCGTCGAGCAGTCCGCCCGCACGGGCGCCGATCTGCTCGGTCCCGGCCTGCGCGCGCTCGCCGAGCGGCACCCCTCGGTCGGAGAGGTCCGCGGGCTCGGCACCTTCTGGGCCCTGGAGCTCGTACGGAGCAAGGAGACCCGCGAGCCGCTGGTCCCGTACAACGCCTCGGGAGCCGAGAACGCGCCGATGGCCGAGTTCGGGGCGGCGTGCAAGAAGGGCGGGCTCTGGCCGCTCCTCGCCGGGAACCGCATCCACATCGCGCCGCCGTGCAACATCTCGCCGCAGGACGTGGCCAAGGGGCTGGAGATCCTCGACGAGGCCCTCACCGTGGCGGATGCGCACACCGCCTGACCTGCACGTCTGTGGGGTCGCCCAAGGCGTGGGCGCTGGTGTTCGGAGGATTTGTACGGGGATCAACCGCCCGTGCGCGTGCTGCAATCCGTTCAGGCCTCAGTACGCACACCAGGCCAAGCACCTACGAACCGGGATGCACGTCAGGCCCGGGGCGGTCCCTCGGCGAGGGGCCGAACGGCGGGGAGCGGGACGTCCTTGATTCGGGCGGGCGCTGGACGCCGGGCGTACGGGATCCAGACGACCGGACTCCGTGTTCCCGAGTACCCGAAGGAAGACAGCATGAGCAAGCACGTCCTGGCCCAGAACCAGTACGGCAAGGCCGAGAACCGCATCGTGAAGGTCACCCGCAAGGGCGGCGACGGTTCCTGGCACGAGATCCGCGACCTCAACGTCTCGGTCGCGCTCCGCGGTGAATTCCGCGATGTCCACCTCACCGGCGACAACGCCAACTGCCTGCCGACCGACACCACCAAGAACACGGTGTACGCCTTCGGCAAGGAGCACGGCATCGACTCCCCCGAGGCCTTCGGCATCCTGCTCGCCAAGCACTTCGTCTCCTCGCAGCAGCCGATCCGCGAGGCCCAGATCCGCATCGAGGAGTACGTGTGGGACCGCATCCCGGTCCCCACGCGCAAGGAGCAGCACTCCTTCGTCCGCAAGGGCCAGGAGGTGCGCACCGCGCAGATCACCTACAGCGAGACGACGGGCCTGCAGGTCATCTCGGGCCTGAAGGACCTGACGGTGATGAACTCGACGAACTCCGAGTTCCACGGCTACATCAAGGACAAGTACACGACCCTGCAGGAGGCGTACGACCGCATCCTGGCGACCAAGGTCACCGCGCGCTGGGCGCACTCGGCGCTGGCCGCCGACGACGCCGGGTACGACTGGGACCAGGCCTACAAGAAGGTCCGCAAGAACCTGCTGGAAGCCTTCGCGGAGACGTACTCGTACTCGCTGCAGCAGACCCTGAACCAGATGGCCGAGCGCGTGCTCGACAACTGCCCCAAGGTCAACGAAGTGCGCCTCAACCTCCCCAACAAGCACCACTTCCTCGTCGACCTGGAGCCCTTCGGCCTCAAGAACGACAACGAGGTCTACTTCGCGGCGGACCGCATGTACGGCCTGATCGAGGGCACCATCCACCGCGACGGCGTGCAGCCGGTGATCGCCACGTCCGACTGGATCGTCGCGTGACGCGCGGCTGACCGCCCGTTCGGCCCGGACCGCGTCGCGGGGTCCGGGCCGAATCGTTTCACCCCGGCTGCTGCTCGTCCTGCCTCTGGCCGATCAGCAGGTTCCAGCGCCCCGACCGCCCGGTGAGGGTGGTCACCGACTCCGGCCGTACGTCGAGCCGCCAGAAAGCCGCCGCGGGCAGCTCCAGGGCGTGCACCACGGCCGCCCGTACGACGGCCTGCTCGACCACCAACCGGTGCGTGCCCTCGGCCAGGCCCGCCAGTTCCGCCCCGACGCGGGCGATCAGCGCGTCCACGGACTCCCCGCCCGGCGGCGCGTACGCGGCATCGGACAGCCAGGCCCGCACGGCCGCCGGATCCCGGCCCGCCACCTCGTCCAGGGTGCGCCCGGCCCACTCACCCGTGGCGAGACCACGCAGCCCCTCGTGGCCCGGGCACGGCCGGGCGTGACCGAAGCGGCCCTGACGGGCGTCTGCGTCCAGAGGGAAGCTGACCAGTCGAACTCGTACCAACGGGGTCTTCATAAGGGGAGCGTAAGCGCGGTACGGTCGCAAATGGTTCAATTGACCTACGACGGAACGACGGAAGCCCGGTGAGAATCCGGCACGGTCGCGCCACTGTGAAACCTCCCGGAGGGGGGAGGAAAGTCAGACCCGCCACCGTCGTAGCGAGCACCACTGACCGGGACGCGTGTTCCCTCTGGAGGTTCTGCCATGGCCCACTCCGCCGTGCCCACGACGAACTCACCCGCCGTCGCCCCCATCTCGCTCTCCGCACTGGCCCCCTGGGCCGTGTTCGTCGGCATCCTCATGCTCGTCCTGCTGTACTTCGTCGGCGCCGAGCAGGGCGCCACCTCGGTCTTCGAAGGGGAGACCATCCACGAATGGCTGCACGACGGCCGCCACCTGCTCGGTTTCCCCTGCCACTGACTCCCCTGCCGCCAACCGGCGTCCGACGTCTCAGCAAGGGAACAGAACCGATGACTTCCACTTCTCCGGGTGGGGTCTCCCCCCGCACCCTGCTCGTCCGCGGCATGCTCGCCGGCCTGCTGGCCGGCGTGGCCGCGTTCCTCGTCGCCTACCTTCTCGGCGAGTCCAAGGTGGACGCGGCGATCGCCATCGAAGAAGCCGCCGCGGCCGGTCACGACCACGGCGAGGACGCGCCGGTCAGCCGGGCCCTCCAGGCCACGGCCGGCCTCGGCACGGGCGTACTGCTCTACGCGGTCGCGCTCGGCGGCATCGCCGCGCTCGTCTACTGCTTCGCCCTGGGCCGCATCGGCCGCTTCGGCCCCCGGGCCACGGCCGCACTGGTCACCGGGGGTCTGTACGTCACCGTGACACTGGTGCCGTTCTTCAAGTACCCCGCCAATCCCCCCGCCGTGGGCGACCCCGAGACCGCCGCCCGGCGGACCGCCCTCTACCTCCTGATGATCACCCTGAGCGTGCTGGTGGCGGCCGGCGCACTGATCCTCGGGCGACGGCTCGCGCCGAAGCTCGGCAACTGGAACGCGTCGGTCGTCGCCGGCGCGGCCTTCGTCCTGGTCATCGGCGTCTCGTACGCCGTGCTGCCCGGCATCGACGAGGTCCCGGCGGGCTTCCCGGCCGCGCTGATCTGGGAGTTCCGCCTCGCGTCCCTGGCCATCCAGACGGCACTGTGGACGACTTTCGGCCTGGCATTCGGTTTTCTAGCCGACCGGGCCCTTGTGCCCGCCTCCGCACGCAAGGAGGCTGTGCAGCCGACCAGTTGAGCACGAGGGGGCCGGTAGTACATGGCGACGGCAATCAGGCAGTGGCGGGGCTGGACGGGCGCGGCCCCGTTCTGGCTGAACTCGCTCCTGCTGCTCCTGGCCCCCTGCTGTGCCGTCACGCTCTTCGGGCAGATCGGGATCATCGCCGCGCTGGCCGCACTGGGCGGCCTGGCCCGCCACCTCTGGTACGGCGACTACGGCCACCCGGCCATGCACCTGGCCGGCGCGCTGATGGGAGCGGGCACGGCCGCCTTCGTCATGTGCGCCTAAGGGGTGCCTCGCCGATCGGGCTCTCACCCGTTCGGGCGCATGGCCGCCGGCCCGGGCATCCGGCGGGTGGACCCGTCACGATCTGCGAAGACTCCCCGAACGGGCGACGACACGCCCGTGACGTCATGTCAGTCCACCGTGTTGCACGGGGTGCCGATGGGCAGAGGAGGTGTCCACTGCTCACATGACCCGGCCGTCCGTGCCGGACAGGAGGGAATCCCATGCCCCGCGCCCAGTGGGTCGTCGCCTCGCTGACGGTGGTTCTGCTGTCCACCGGAATCGCGGTGTTGCAGCGGACCGAGGGTGCCCGGCCCTCGGCCGTGACCACCGACGACTCGCTGCCCTCGCGGGCGTTGGGGCTGTCCGGCCACCGCCGGCTGGTGCGGGAGCTGGAGCAGTCCGGCGAACACACCCCCGGCACGGGGGCCCGGTCACCGAGGACCGCCCCCGGGCCGCTGCGGGCGGTCAAGGGACCGCTGCGGGCCGCGCGGCCCCTTCGGTTGCGCATCCCGAGCCTGGGCGTGGACGTACCGCTGACCGGCGACCGCGCCGGGGTCGCCTGGGACACGGGGGGACCGGCACCGGGTGCGGAAGGTACCGCGGTGGTGACCGTTGAAGGGCTTCGGCTCGGCGAGTTGCGGCGGGGCCGGACCATCGAGATCCCCCGCGCGGACAGCCGTACGGCCGTGTTCACCGTCGTACGGATCTCCCCCGGCAGGACCTCCGGTCACGAGGGCCGGCCCGCCCGGGCTCAGCTGCGGCTGGTCGACGGTGAGACCGCCGTGCTGGCCCGGCTGACCGGGCAGCGCCGCACCCGCTGAGCCGACCGGCCCGGTCGGCGGTCTGTCAGCCGTGGGGGGTGTCTTCGTCCCCCGGTCGGGGGCTTCTTGAGGTCCGGACGGGAGTCGCCCGGCGCGGCGGGGCACACCCCTCGCATGAGCGGGAGGCATCCAGCACGTTCGGCACTGGCCAGGGCTCTGACCGTGGCCTGTGTCGTGCTGCTGTGCGTCTTCGGCGCCGGTCCGGCCGGCGCCTCGGCCGCCGAGTTCCGCCCCGCCTCCACCGCGCCCGCCGCGCCGGGCGCCCCCGCCGAGTCCCCCGAGCCCGGCGAGGGCCAGTCCGATCCGGCTCCGGCCACCGACCCCGAGGCACGGGCGGCCGTACGGACGTTCACGCGCGGGCTGCCCGGCGTACGACGGGCACCGCTCGCGGTGTTTCACGTGGAACAACCGGCTGACGCGCCGCGCGGACCCGCCGCGGAGGCGGCCGAACCGGCCCTGTCCCGGCGGACGGTGCGGAGTGTGGTCCTGCGCTGCTGAGCGGACCGAGGTCCGAACGCAGCCCCCACACCCCCCTGAGCACCGTGAGGTTCCGCCATGCCCATCGACCCGTACGCCGCACTGAACGCCATGCTCCGCGCCGAGGTCACCCGGTTCTCCCCGCCGGTCCGGCAGACCGAGCCGGCCGCGTCACCGACGGCCACGGCCACGGCCACAGCCACGCCCGGAGCCACCGCCACGGGCACGGGCACGGCCGTCGAGGCCGAGAGCGAACCGCGGCGAACCGCCCCCGCGGCCGCCCCCGCGGATTCGGCCGCGTAGGAACCGCGCGGACGCGCCAGGAGCGCCGGGGGTACCGGCGCTCCTGGCGCGTCCCGGCGGGCGGCCGGCTCAGTCCTCGTGCGTGTAGTAGCGGTAGAAGGCCGCCGCGCCGACGCCCGCGGCGACGGCGAGGCCCACCACCACGGACTTGAGGATCGACTGGTCGGTGAGGCTGTGCAGATAGCCCACCGCGATGCCGCCGAAGGCTCCGTAGGCGGCGGCGTGGACCTCGCGCATCATCCGGGGACCGACCCTGGCCAGGGCGAACATGATCCCTGCGAAGATCACGCCGCAGAGGATCCCGTAGAAGACGTTGGCCGTGGTCACCGGACCCGCCTGGCGCTCGATGAAGGCGGCCCAGACTCCGTAGACGAGTCCGAGGAGCAGCGGCCCCACGAACGCGCTCTTGTGCAGGTGGGTCTTGCTCGCCGTCCGCCGCTGCTGCCGCCCGAAGGCGCTGGGTGCCGCATGTGCCATGACGGGCTCCTCTCTCCCATCCTCAAGGGCACACCCCCCGCCCCCGACCGGCAAGTGGATCAGCGGTCCGGCCCACGGCCCGGCGAGCCGGGCGCCCAGCCGCTCGGGCCCAGGCGTCCCACCACCCGCCCGCAGCAACACCGCTCGCGGCCGCTCCCGTGTTCGCATTCCCTGGTGACGTGCGCACCATCCTGTCGTCGGTCCTCATCGTGCTCGTGACCCTTCTGGTGCCCGCGAGCGCCGTCGCGTACTGGGCCGACCGCGAGCTGGGCGACGCCGACCGGTACACGGCCGCCATGTCCCCCCTCGCCGAGAACCCGAAGGTGCAGGAGGTCGTCGTCACCCAGGTCTCGCGCGCCCTCGCCGGGCAGATCGACGCGGGCCCCTTCCAGATCGGGGTGGACACCCTCCTCGGCGAGGCCCTGCACTCCTTCGCCGGCACCGCCGCCTACCGCACCGCCTGGGACGCGGCCAACCGCGCCGCCCACGTGGCTTTCCTCGACGCCCTCACCACCGGCCACGGCGACGCCCTCACCATCGACCTGGCGCCCGTCATCGCGCAGGTCAGGGGCGATCTCGTCGCCGACGAGGTGCCCTTCGCCGACCGCATCCCGGTGACCCACCTGACCGTGAAGGTCATGGAGTACGACAACCTCGCCGCTCTCCGGAAGGGCTTCCACATGCTTCAGGTCGCCGGCGTCTGGCTTCCCGTACTGACCCTGGTCCTGGCCGCGGCGGCCATCGCCGTCGCGGTCCACCGGCGGCGCGCCGTCATGGCCACCGGAGTGGGACTGGCGGTCGGGGCGGGACTGCTGTGGCTCGCGGTGGACGTGTGCCGCCGGCTCACCCTGGACGATCTGCCCGCCGACATCGACCGGCCCGCAGCCGGCGCGGTGTACGACGCCCTCACCGCGTACCTGCGCACCACCGCCTGGGTGGTGCTGCTGATCGGGCTCGCCGCCGTACTCGCCGCATGGGTGATGGGCCGACTACGCCGCACCCCATAAGCTCGGAAGGTACCCACACGCGCAGAACCACGTAGAAGATCCCAGAAGAGCCGATTCGCGAGCGGCGGGCACGGAAGCGGGAATGAGCACCGAACGCACCGAACACATACCTTCGCGGCGAGCCCGGCACCATCCGCTGGCCCCGCCGGCCTGGCTGCTGGGCGGTCTGAAGCCCAGCACCGCCCCGATCCCGTGGGCCGCCGTGGCCCGTGCCTCGGTCGCGATGTCCGTCCCGCTCGCGGTCGGCTTCGCCCTGGACGAGCCCGAATACGGCGCGCTCGCCTCCATGGGCGCCCTCGCCGGGGTCCTCGGCGACACCGCCGACGCCTACCGGATGCGCGTCCTGAACATCGCCGTCCCCCAGGTCGTCGGCGCGGTCGGAGTCGCGCTGGGCACCCTGGTGTACGGCCACGGCTGGCTGGCCGTCGCAGCCCTCACCCTCATCGCCCTCGTCTCCGGGATGATCTCCTCCATCGGCACGGTCGCCTCCGTGTCCGGACTGCTGCTCCTGCTCAACGCCGTGATCGGCGCCGGGCTGCCGCTGCCCGAACCCTGGTGGACGGCACCGCTGCTGCTGACCGCGGGCGGACTGTTCGTCCTCGCGCTGACCCTGCTGGGCTGGCCGCTGCGCGGCCGCCGGCCGGAACGCACCGCCGTCGCCGACACCTACCGGGCGCTGGCCGACGCCCTGGAGGCCGCCGGCGGCCCCGGTGAGGTGTACGAGGAACGCCGTCAGCAGGTCACCCAGGCCATCAACCACGCCTACGACCTCGTGCTCGGCCGCCGGGCCCGGGTGCACGGGCGCAGCCCCACGCTGGTGCGGCTGCTGGCCCAGCTCAACGTGGTGATCCCGCTCGTGGAGGCCGCACCCGCCGCACACCTGCGCGGCCGGCCGCTGCCCCCCGAGATCCCGGCGGCCGTACGGGAACTGGCCGACGCCGTCGAGGAGGGCCGCACCGGGACCCCGCTGCTGGAACTGCCCGCCGCGCACACCCCCGCCGAACGGGCCGTCGACGCGGCCCTGCGCCACGCCGCGAAGATCGTGCACGTCGCCGAACCGGACCTGAACAACGTGGACGACCGCCTCGGCCGGCCCGCCGCGCTGCGGGTCCGGGCCCGGCGGGCGGTACGCGACATGGTGCTGTCCCGGGCCTCCTGGCGGTACGGGCTGCGGCTCGCGCTGTGCATCGGGATCGCGCAGTGCCTCGTATCGGTGATCGAGGTCGAGCGGTCCTACTGGGTCGCGCTGACCGTCACCTTCGTCCTCAAGCCCGACTTCGGCTCGGTCTTCTCCCGGGCCGTGCTGCGCGCGCTCGGCACCGCGGGCGGGCTGGTCATCGCGGCCGCCGTGCTCTCCGAGGTACCGCGCGGCTGGTGGGACGTCCCCGTGATGGTGGTGCTCGCCGGGCTGATCCCCGCCTTCTCCGCCAAGGGGTACGCCTTCCAGACCGCCGCGATCACCCCGGTGATCCTGCTCCTCTCGGACCTGCTCAACCACCAGGGCTTCGACCTGATCCGCCCCCGGCTGGTGGACAGCCTGATCGGCTGCGCCATCACCCTCGTCTTCGGCTACCTGCTGTGGCCCGAGAGCTGGCACACCCGGATCGGGCACCGACTCGCCGACACGGTGGACGACGCCGCCCGCTACGTGGAACGGGCCTTCGCCCCCGTCGCCGACGAGGCCGCGTTCGCCGTGGCACGGACCGCCCGGCTCCAGGCCCGGCGGCGTATCTACCGGGACCTGTCGGGCGTACGCAGCGAGTTCCAGCGGGCGCTGACCGAGCCGCCGCCCACCGGGGCGCGGGCCGCCGCCTGGTGGCCGCTGGTGGTCGCCGTCGAGCGGATCGTGGACGCGACCACCGCCGCCCGGGTCCGGGTCAACCACGGCGCGGCCCCACCCCCCGCCGACGAGGTCGAGTCGATCGCGCGGCAGCTCCACGAGCTGGCGCACCGGGTGCGCAGCAGCACCGTCCCGGTCCGGGTCGACGCGGAGCCGGAGGGCGCGGCGACGAGCGTGCTGGCCCCCGTCCACCAGGAGATCGCGGCGGCCCTGGCCATCGCCCGGCCGGAGTCCTGACCCGCCGCCGTCCCCGCCCGGGACGGGTCCGGGGCCGGTCCGGGACCGGCGTCCCCCGAATGGGTCGCCTCCCGGGCCGGGCGGGGGCGGACGGGGCAGCATCGGAGCATGCGCCGCGTCCCTGCCGTGATGGTCCTCGCCGTACTGCTGGCGGGGTGCGCCGATGTGGAGGGACTGCAGAGCGAGGGCGATCTCGGCACGGTGCACGCCCCGAAGAGCCTGTGGAAGGACATCCGCCCCGACCCGCCCGCCCCGGACCAGAAGCCGGGCACGGCCGCGGTGGTTCCCGGCCTTCCCAAGGTGACGGACCTGAGCATGCGCGGGGTGGACGCGCTGTCCGTCGTACGGGCCGACATCACCTCCTCCGCCGAGCAGGACGGCGGGACCGGCCGGCTCGTCGATCCGCGCGCCGTCCAGCGCCTCGCCCTGTGCACACAGGCTGTGGACGGCGGCCCCGACTGCCCGGTGCGTCCCGGGGTCCTGCACGACCTGACGGGCAACGGCCGGGAGGAGCTCATCACCGCCCTGGACATCGACGGCCGGCTCAGCGAGCTGCGCGTCTACACCGTTCAGGACGACGGGACCATCGCCCGGATCCTGTCCCGGCGCGGGGTGCTGGAGGGCGTGGAGGTGGCCGCGGAGCACCTGGCGGTCCGCGAGCCCACGACGAACCCCGACTACGTGGCCGTCTCCGACTACGTGTGGGACCCGAAGGCCGGGATCATGAACCTGTCCCAGCTCACCCTCGACGACTGCCCGGGTCTGAAGCGGAACCCGGCGGGCGAGGCGGGATCGCGATGCGCGCGCTGAGCAGCCTGCGCTGGAAGATCGCGCTGACCACCACCATGGTGTGCTGCATGGTCGCCCTCGCACTCGGCATCCTGGTGCACAACGTGGTCGCCCGGCAGATGGTCGGGGAGGTCCGCAAGGCCGCCGCCACCGAGCTGGACCACGCCCTGGGCCACTACGAGTACGGCACCGCGCACGGCGACGTGAACGCCGTGTTCGACCCGCCCGACCTCCCCCGGCGACTGCGTGAGCTCGTCGCGAGCGGCCAGACCGGCAGCATCGTCGGAGTGCAGGGAGGAAAGCCCGTCATGTGGGCGGCCGGACCCGCGGACGGCAAGGCCCTCGCGGTCTGGCTGCCCTTCGGGAGCACCCGCGAGCGGCTGCGGGACATCGACACCGCCATCCTCGCCTCCGCGATCCTCGCGGCCGGGCTGGTGGCGCTGGCCGGTCTGTTCCTCGCCGACCGGATCAGCCGCCGGCTCGCGACCACGGCCGCCGTGGCCCGCCGGATCACTGCCGGGGATCTGGACGCCCGGGTGAACTTCCCGCACGAGGGGGACGATGCGGGCCCGCGCGGCTCCCGCGACGAGGTACGGGACGTGGCGCACGCGCTGGACTCGATGGCGAGCTCGCTCCAGGGCCGGCTGGAGGCGGAGAAGCGCTTCACGGCGGACGTCGCGCACGAGCTGCGCACCCCGCTCACCGGTTCGCTGGCCGCGGCGGCGCTGCTGCCCGAGGGCCGCCCCAAGGAGATGATCAACAACCGGCTGAGGGCCCTGCACCTGCTGACCGAGGACCTGCTGGAGATCTCCCGGCTGGACTCGGGCGTCGAACGCGCCGACCTCGCCCGGGTGGAGCTCGGCCGGGCGGTGGAGCGGGCCGTCGCCGCGGCCGCCGGAGGGAGCGGGGCCGCGCCCGAGGGCGAGCCGGCCGCCTCGGTACGGGTCGTCCAGGACATGGTGGTGGTCACCGACCGGCGGCGGCTGGACCGGATCCTGGCCAACCTGCTGGTCAACGCCGGCAAACACGGCCGGCCGCCGGTCGAGGTGACCGTGGAGGGCCCGGTGGTGGTGGTCCGCGACCACGGACCCGGCTACCCGCCCGAACTCATCGAGCAGGGCCCGCAGCGGTTCCGTACCGGGGACCCGGGCCGCGGGCGCGGTCACGGACTGGGCCTCACGATCGTGATGGGGCAGGCGGCCGTGCTGGAGATCGCGGTGGGCTTCGCCAACGCGCCCGACGGGGGCGCGGTGACGACGCTCCGGCTCCCCGTCGGCAGGGTGCCGCCAGGGGATTGAGCGGTTTTGCACGAAACGAGCGGATCCGGTGCCCGTGGGGTGTGTTTCACGTGAAACACACCCCACGGGTCAACTGGTCCGGTCAGACACCGATGTTGCGGCCGTCCTTGCGCCAGACGGACACGACCGCCGGGCGGACGATCTTGCCCGGGCCGTCGGGCCACACCGACTGCGGCTTCTCGACGGAGGCGCCGTCGATCTCGCCCGGGTGCTGGACGGAGACCAGGACGCGCTTGTCCTGGACGAGCGGGCCGCAGGTCTCGGCGCCGCGCGGAACGGTCAGGAACTGCTTCAGCTCACCGCGGCGCTCACCGGCCGTCGCGACGCCGAACAGGCCGTCGTGGGAGCCGAGCTGGTTGCCGTCGGTGGAGATCCACAGGTTGCCGTGCGGGTCGAAGGCCACGTTGTCCGGGCAGGAGATCGGGCTGACCTTGTCCTTCGGGAAGCCCGCGAAGTAGGTGGCCGGGTCGTTCGGGTCACCGGCGACCAGGAAGAGCCGCCAGGCGAAACCGTCGCCCGCCGGGTCGTCGAAGTTCTCGGCGAGCTCCAGGATCTGGCCGTGCTTGTTCAGGTTGCGCGGGTTGGCCTCGGTGGGGCCTTCCTTGCCGGGCTTGCCGCGGTCGGTGTTGTTGGTCAGCGCGATGTAGACGCGACCGGTGCGCGGGGAGGGCTCGACGTCCTCGGGACGGTCCATCTTGGTCGCGCCCACCTTGTCGGCGGCCTGGCGCGTGAAGACGTACACCTCTTCGGCGGTCATGCCCTCGACGTGCGAGACGTTGCCGGTGGCCAGCTTGATCCAGACGCCGGAGCCGTCGAACTCGCCGTCGGAGGGGTGCTTGCCGGTGCCGTCGATCTCGGCGGCCGGGGAGTCACCGGTGAGCTTGGCGACGTAGAGGGTGCCCTCGTCGAGCAGCGTGAGGTTGTGCTCCTTCGCCGCGCGGGAGTTGCCCTTCTTCATCTGCTTCGACGAGACGAACTTGTAGAAGTAGTCGAAGCGCTCGTCGTCGCCCATGTAGACGACCGGACGGCCGTCCTCGGTCAGGCGGGGCTGCGCGGCCTCGTGCTTGAAGCGGCCGAGGGCGGTGCGCTTGCGCGGGACGGAGTTCGGGTCGTACGGGTCCAGCTCGACGACCCAGCCGAAGCGGTGCGACTCGTTGGGCTCCTGGGCCACGTCGAAGCGCTTGTCGAACCGCTCCCACTTGCGCTCGGTGGCGCCGGTGGTCATGCCGTAGCGCTTCAGGCGGGCGGCCTGGGTCGGGTCGGTGACCTGTCCGGCGTTGGCGAAGTACTGGTTGAAGTTCTCCTCGCCGTGGAGGGTGGTGCCCCACGGGGTGGTGCCGCCGGCGCAGTTGTTGAGCGTGCCGAACACCTTGGTGCCGGTGGCGTCGACGGAGGTCTTCAGCAGGCTGCTGCCCGCGGCCGGGCCCGTCAGCCGGAACTCGCTGGTGGCGGTCAGCCGGCGGTTGAGCTGGTGGCGGCTGATCGCGGTCAGCTTGCCGCTGCGGTGGTCCTCCTGGACGGCGACCACGGACAGGCCGTGCGCGGCCCAGGCGATCTCGACCTGCTCGCGGGTCGGGTTGGCCGGGTCGTACGCCTTGAACATGAGGTTCTCGTCCGTGTACTCGTGGTTGGCCACGAGCAGCTGCTGGCGTTCGTAGTCGCCGCCGAGCGGGAGAAGGCTCAGGAAGTCGTTGTTGTAGCCGAACTGACCGGCCTGCGCGGCGGCCGTCTGCTTGTCGGGGTTGAAGCCCGGGGCGCCCTTGACGATCGGGTCGCCCCAGCGGATCACCAGGTTCTGCTCGTGGCCCTCGGGGATGGTGACCTTGTCGTCGGTGTTCGGCGCGACGGCCTTGAAGCGCAGACCGCGGGCGGCCTCGCCGCCCTTGCCCGCGGCGGCCGCGGCGGCATCGGCGGAGGGGGTGGCGTGGGCGGTCTGGCCCGAGCCGCCGAGCGCCACGGCGGAACCGGCGGCGGTGGCGACCGTCACGACGGCGGCGGAGCGCAGCATCGCGCGGCGCGAGTAGGCACGGGCTATGACATCGCCGACGTACTCGTTGTCGCTGGTGTTCGGCACCTCGTGGAAGCAGGCGTCGCCACAGCGGTAACGACAGGTGAGAGCGGACCGGCCGCTCCCATGCGGGTTGCCGATGAACGGCAGAAGCTTGCGCACGAGTGTCCTCCGAGTAGCTGCGTGGGCCCCGACAACGCGTCGGTACGATCCAGCCGCGACGGTAGGCCCGGGTTGCGCCGAAGCGGCGGCGCGGGGATGAACGGTCGGTGAACCCGGCACGTCGGAGCGGCAGTTCACGGAGCGTGTGCGGGTGTGTGGGAGCCGGGCGCCACGAAAGGCGCCCCTGCCGAAGATCCAGCCGGGCGGCCGATAACCTTACGTGTCCACTCTGGGCAGGGATCATCCGCGCAGCACGGACAAATGACGCACGCACACATGCGAAAGGCCTGGCCCATGGGTATTCGGAGCTTGTTGCGCAAGGTATTCGGACGGTCCGCGGAATCCGTTCAGGAGACTACGGACACCCCTTCGGCCGCCGTCCCGAACCAGGCGGAACGGACCCCTCTGGACGTCGCCGCCGAACTGGTGGCGGCGTCCTTCGACAACCCGACGGTTCCCCCGCAATCCACCCCGCGTGACCGCGAACCGGGCACGGTCCTCACCGCCCCCGCCCCGGCGGCGGACCCCACGGTCCCGGAAGCCCGCCGCGCGCCTGCGGCGAAGCCCGGCGGCGAATCCCCCACGCCGACGGCGGAGCCGTCCCCTCCGGCGAAGGCCACCACCGCCGCCGAGCCGGCCGCCGCCGAGGCCGCCGCCCCGGAGGCGGACACCACCGCCGCCCCGGAGCAGGCCGACGCCGAGGCCCCGGCCGCCGCTCAGGCGGAGCCCGAGGCCGAGGACACCCCTGCGGCGGAGCCGACCCCGTCGGCAGCCGCCGACGCGGACGCACCGCAGGCGCAGGACGAGCCCGTGGCCGAGCCGGAGGCCGAGCCGGCCGCCGCCGAGGCCACCGCCCCGGAGGCGGACACCACCGCCGCCCCGGAGCAGACGGACGCGGACGCGCCGCAGGCGCAGGACGAGCCCGTGGCCGAGCCGGAGGCCGAGCCGGCCGCCGCTGCGGAGCACACCGACGCGGCCGAGCCGCAGGCCGAGGCCTCCGCCGGAGCGCCCGCCGCCGCGGACCTGCCCGAGGCCGAGGACGCCCCCGCGGCGGAGCCGGCGCAGGCGCAGGACGAGCCCGTGGCCGAGCCCGACACCGCGCCGGAGGCCGAGCCGGCCGCCGCCGAGGCCACGGCGCCGGAGGCGGACACCACCGCCGCCGCGGAGCAGACGGACGCGGACGCGCCGCAGGCGCAGGAGCAGGCCGGGGCCGCGACGGGGGCGGCCGCCGTGCGGCGGCGGGCTCCCGAGGTCGCCGGGGCCTACAAGGCCGCCGGGCAGGTGCTGCGGGGCAAGGGGAAGGCCGGGGCCCGGGCCAAGGTGTACCTCGTGCTGGACCGGTCCGGGTCGATGCGCGGGTTCTACAAGGACGGCAGCGCCCAGTACCTCGCCGACCACGCCCTCGCCCTCGCCGCGCACCTCGACGGCGCGGCGACCGTGCACACCGTGTTCTTCTCCACCGAGGTGGACGGCACCGCCGACCTGGCCCTCGACGGTTACGACGCCGCCTGGGTCGAGGCCCGCCACGCCGAGCTCGGCCGGATGGGCCGCACCAGCTACCACGTGGCCGTCGAGGCCGTCCTGGAGCGCTACCAGAAGGACGGCGGCGAGGGTCCGGCCCTGGTCGTCTTCCAGACCGACGGCGCCCCCGACAACCGCCAGCCCGCCCGCCAGGCACTGGCCGACGCCGCCACCACCGCTCCGGAGATCCACTGGCAGTTCGTGGCCTTCGGTGACCACGACGCCAAGGCCTTCGACTTCCTGCGCAAGCTGGACGCCGAGAACGCCGGGTTCTTCCACGCCGGTCCCGCCCCCACCGAGCTGACCTCGTCGGCTCTCCTCAAGGGCGTTCTCGACCGGTTCTGACACCGGTCCGCCGCATCGGCCGCACACGGCGAAGGGCCCGGGATCCTCGGATCCCGGGCCCTTCGACCGTCAGTGCCCCAGTGCGTCAGTGCGTCGGCACTCGGCGCCTCAGCGCGCCGCGTCCGGGTGGACGGCCTCGCTGACGGGGCGCTCCGCCGCGGCCGCCTTCGTCTCGACCGGCTTGCGCAGGGCGATGTTCAGCTCGCGCAGACGGGCCTCCTCCAGCACCGTCGGCGCGCCCATCATCAGGTCCTGCGCGTTGCCGTTCAGCGGGAAGGCGATGGTCTCGCGGATGTTCGGCTCGTCGGCCAGCAGCATCACGATGCGGTCCACGCCCGGGGCGATGCCACCGTGCGGCGGCGCGCCCAGGCGGAACGCGCGCAGCATGCCCGCGAACTCGCGCTCGACGGTCTCGGCCTCGTAACCGGCGATCTCGAAGGCCTTCAGCATGACCTCGGGCTCGTGGTTGCGGATGGCGCCGGAGGACAGCTCGATGCCGTTGCAGACGATGTCGTACTGCCAGGCCAGGATGTCGAGCGGGTCCTTCTCCTCCAGGTCCTTCATGCCGCCCTGCGGCATGGAGAAGGGGTTGTGCGAGAAGTCGATCTTGCCGGTCTCCTCGTCCTTCTCGTACATCGGGAAGTCGACGATCCAGCAGAACCGGAAGACGTTCTCCTCGAAGTGGCCGGCGCGCTTGGCGGCCTCGACGCGGACGCCGGACATGATCTTGGAGACCTCGTCGAACTCACCCGCGCCGAAGAACACGGCGTGGCCGGGGACCAGGCCCAGGCGCTCGGTGAGGACCTTGACGTTCTCCTCGGTGAGGAACTTGGCGATCGGGCCGGTCAGCCCGCCGTCCTCGCCCACGCGGACCCAGGCCAGGCCCTTGGCGCCCAGCGAGATCGCGTACTCGCCGAGGCCGTCGAAGAACTTGCGCGGCTGCGCGGCGGTGTCCGGGACGGCCAGGGCACGCACGTGCTTGCCGGCGAACGCCTTGAACTCCGAGCCCTCGAACACGTCGGTGATGTCGACGAGCTCCAGCTTGGCGCGCAGGTCGGGCTTGTCGTTGCCGTACTTCAGCATCGACTCGCGGAACGGGATCCGCGGGAACGGCGAGGTGACCTCGCGGCCGTTGCCGAACTCGGTGAAGAGCTCGGTCATCAGGCGCTCGATCGGCTGGAAGACGTCCTCCTGCTCGACGAAGGACATCTCCACGTCGAGCTGGTAGAACTCGCCCGGCGAGCGGTCGGCGCGGGCGTCCTCGTCGCGGAAGCAGGGCGCGATCTGGAAGTAGCGGTCGAAGCCGGAGATCATCAGCAGCTGCTTGAACTGCTGCGGGGCCTGCGGCAGGGCGTAGAACTTGCCCGGGTTCAGGCGGGACGGCACGACGAAGTCACGGGCGCCCTCGGGGGAGGTCGCGGTGAGGATCGGCGTCGCCATCTCGTTGAAGCCGAGGGCGACCATCTTCGAGCGGATCGACGCGATGACGGCCGAGCGCAGCATGATGTTGCGGTGCATGCGCTCGCGGCGCAGGTCGAGGAAGCGGTACTCCAGGCGCCGCTCCTCGTTCACCCCGTCGTCGGTGTTGATCGTGAACGGCAGCGGGGCGGCCGCGCCGAGCACCTCGACCGCGGAGACCTCGATCTCGATCTCGCCGGTCGGCAGCTCCGGGTTGACGTTGTCGGCGCCGCGGGAGACGACCTTGCCGTCGATGCGGACGACCGTCTCCTTGGTGACGCTGCTGAGCGCCTCGTTCGCCGCGGTGCCGGGCCGGGCGACCAGCTGCGTGATGCCGTAGTGGTCGCGCAGATCGATGAAGAGGATGCCGCCCAGGTCTCGACGGTTGTGCAGCCAGCCGCTCAGCCGGACGTCGGCGGCGACGTCAGAAGCGCGGAGCTCGCCGCAGGTGTGGGACCTGTACCGATGCATCAGTCATCCAGTTCTACGCGATACCAGGGTGGATTCAACCGTCCCAAGGTTACCGTCCGGGAAGGTGACGGGTCGGGCACTCCCTCCAGCCTGGGCAAATGCGTCCGCCGGTCGGGGCGAACAGGCACGTAACGGATATGACCTGTAAAGATGGCCGGGTGCGCACCGAGGACGTTCTGGCCGCCATTGCGACCGGCCTGTGGCGATGGGACAACGCCTCCGGGACGGTCACCCTCGACGGCGAGGCCGCCCGGCTCCTCGGGCTGCCCGCCGAACCGGCGGTGCTGCCGGAGGTCGCCGTGCGGTCCCGTTTCCACCCGGTGGACTGGAACGAGATCAACGGGATCGTGAACCTGGCCGTCGCCGAGGGCACGCTCGCCGAGGCCCGGCTGCGGATCATGGACGTGGACGGCCGGGTGCTGCGGACCGTGCGCAGCCGCTCCAAACCGGTGGCGAACCGGACGGCCGACGGGACCGCGGACTACGAGCTGATCGGCACGATCCAGGAGATCGCCGAGCCCCAGCCCGGCACCACGGCCGCGCACACCCCCATCACCGGCGACTGGCGGCGCTCCCGCGAGGCCTTCCTGCTCGACGCGGGGCGCGCGCTGGCGGAGGCCCGGTCCACGGCCGAGGTGCTGCGCGTCGCCGCCTCGCTGTCCATGCCCGGTTTCAGCCCGGACGGGCTGGCCGTCTTCGGCGTGGCCGGGGACCGGTTGTCGGTCATCGGGCACCACGGGCACGACCCCGGGGACGAGGGCCTGTTCTCCGACATGCCGCTGGACACGAACTACCCGGCCGCGGAGGTCGTCCGCACCGGCCGGGCGATCTACCTGCCCACCCCCGAGGACTACAAGAGGCGCTTTCCGGCCGCCTGGCCGCTCGCCCGGCGCTTCGAGCGGGTCTCCTGGGCCTTCCTGCCGCTGATCGTGGCCGGGCGGACCATGGGCGCCTGGATGGCCGCCTTCAAGCACCCGGCGTCCTTCTCGCCCGACGAGCGGTCCGTCCTGACCACCGTGGCCCGGATGCTGGCCCAGGCGCTCCAGCGCGCCGTGGTGGCCGAGTCCGAGCGGGAGCTCACCACCGGCCTGCAGCGGTCGATGATGCCGCAGCTGGGCCCGGAGATCCCCGGCATGCGGATCGCGGCCCGCTACGTCCCGACGGGCGGCGGGCTGCAGGTCGGCGGCGACTGGTACGACATGATCCCGCTGCCGTCGGGCAGGTTCGCGCTGGTCATCGGCGACGTGCAGGGCCACGACGTGCGCGCGGCCGGGCTGATGGGCCAGCTGCGGATCGCCGTACGGGCGTACGCGTCCGAGGGCCACCGGCCGGACGCGGTGCTCTCGCGCGCCTCCCGTTTCCTGGCCGGGCTGTGCTCCTCGCCGGAGTCCGACCCGTACCAGGACGACGGCGGCGGACGGGACTCCGACTCCGACTTCCTGAGCCCGCGGTTCGCGACCTGCCTGTACGTGGAGTGCGATCCCCGGACCGGCATGCTGGAGGTGGCCCGCGCCGGCCACCCCGATCCCGCGATCCGGATGGCCGACGGCACCGTCCTGATGCGCCCCACCGCGGGCGGGCTGCCGCTGGGGATCGACCCCGACACCGACTACCCCACCACCCGGTTCACCCTGGAGCCGGGCGAGACGATGATGCTCTGCACCGACGGGCTCATCGAGACCGGCGGGCACGACCTGGACACCGGCTGGGCACGGCTGCGGGCGGTCCTGGAGTCCGACGCGCACGAGCACGAGCCCGCCCACGATCCGCAGGGCCCGGCCGGGCACCTCGCGCCCCCGCACCTCGAAAGACTGGCCGACCTGCTGGTCCAGGCCGTGCACGGGCCGTCCTCGCACCACACCACCGGCCCGCTCGCCGACCGCCGCGAGGACGACATAGCCGTCGTCCTGCTGTGCCGCGAGAGCGTCGACCGCGGCGCCGGCACCGCGCTGCCGCACCCGGCCCGCCCCCTGCGCCGCACCGTACTGACCGTGGCGCAGGCGGAGCCCGAACGGATCGCGGGCGCGCGGCAGCAGATCCGCGAGCTGCTGCACGACTGGGCCGATCCCGACCAGGTGGACTCGGCGGTGCTGATGGTCTCCGAGATGGTGACGAACGTCCTCACGCACACCGACGGCGACGCCCTGCTGGTCGCGGAGGCGGTCGGCGAGCTGGGCACGCGCCGGCTGCGCGTCGAGGTCGCGGACGGCAGCGACGAGCTCCCGCACAAGCGGCAGCCGGGTGAGATGTCCTCCAGCGGCCGCGGGGTGCTGCTGATGGAGATGCTGGCCGACGCGTGGGGCGTGGACCCGCGGGGCGAGGGCAAGTCGATCTGGTTCGAGCTGCACGAGCAGTCGAAGACGGACGCCGACCAGGTGTTCTGACGCGGGCGCGCGGCGCGGCAGGGTGTGATGGGATGCAGCGGTGTCCCCTGTCCCGGATCGTCTCCTGCCCGAGGCCGTACGGCGGCTCGCCGCCTGGTGCGGCGTCGTCCTGCTCGTCACCGCGGTCCTCGCCGTCGGGGTATGGCTGTGCACCGTGTTCGAGTCCGTCGTGACGCCCGTGCTGCTGGCCGTGCTCGGTACGGCGCTGCTCGGTCCGATGCACCGGCGCCTGGTCCGCATGAGGATGAACCGCTCGCTGGCCGCGGCCCTGACCTGCCTCGCCGTGGTCGCCGTCGTCGGCGGGGCCGCGTACGTCGTCGTCCTCGCGCTCATCGAGACCGGCGGCGAGATCCTGGACTCGCTGCGGCGGGCCGGCGAGATGGTCTCCGAGCACTTCGGGGCGGTGGGCACCTCGCTGGAGGACATCGCCGCGAACTCCAAGGACCTGCTCGCGAAGTTCGGCGGAACGGCCGCCTCGGGCGTGGTCTCGGGACTCAGCGTGGTGGGCTCGCTGATCGCGATGGTGCTGCTCGCCCTGGTGCTGATCTTCTTCTTCCTGCGCGACTCCGACCGGGCCGTGGGAACCCTGCGCTCCGTCGTCCCGAGCGGCTCGGGCGACCTGATGGAGGCCATGGGACGGCGTGCCTACGAGGCCGTCGAGGGCTTCATGCGCGGGACCACCTTCGTGGCCCTGGTGGACGCCGTGCTGATCGGCGCGGGTCTGCTGGTCCTCGACGTGCCGGGTGCGCTGGGGCTGGCCGCCCTGGTCTTCGTGACGGCCTACATCCCCTACCTCGGGGCCATCCTGTCGGGCGCCGTGGCCGTCCTCGTGACCTTCGCCGACCGGGGCTGGGTCATCGGCCTGTGGGCGCTGGGCCTGGTGCTGCTGGTCCAGATGATCGAGGGCTACGTACTGCAGCCCGTGGTGCAGAGCCGCACGGTGCAGATGCACCCGGCCGTGGTGATGCTGGCCATCACCGCCGGGGCGAGCGTCGCCGGGATCCTGGGGATGCTGCTGGCGGTGCCGCTGACCGCGGCCGTGTTCGGGGTGATCTCAGAACTGCGGGCCCGGTACGCCGCCGATGCGGCGCCCGGGCCCGTGGATCCGGCGTAGCGGACCGCGGGTTCGGTCCTGGTCCGCCGGGTCAGTCCTGGTCGGCCTCACCCGCGCCGCGGTGGCCGAGGCCGGTGCGCGCCGTGGTGGGGATGCGGCCCAGCCGGCCCGCCTGGAAGTCGTCGAAGGCCTGCTGCAGCTCGTGCTTGCTGTTCATCACGAACGGCCCGTAGTGCGCCATCGGCTCCCGGATCGGACGTCCGCCGAGCAGCACGATCTCCAGGTCCGGGGCGTTCGAGTCCTGGGACGCGTCCGCCCGCACCGTGAGCGAGCCGCCTTCGCCGAAGACGGCCGTCTGGCCCGTCTGCACGGGCCTGCGGTCCTCGCCGACGGACCCGCGCCCGGCCATCACGTACGCCAGGGCGTTGAAGTCCTCGCGCCACGGCAGGGTGATCTGCGCGCCCGGCGAGACGGTCGCGTGGATCATCGTGATCGGCGTGTGGGTGATGCCCGGGCCCTGGTGGCCGTCCAGCTCACCGGCGATGACGCGGAGCAGGGAGCCGCCGTCCGGGGTGGTCAGCAGCTGCACCTGGCCGCCGCCGATGTCCTGGTAGCGCGGGGGCATCATCTTGTCGGAGGCCGGGAGGTTCACCCAAAGCTGGAGGCCGTGGAACAGCCCGCCGGACACGACGAGGGACTCCGGCGGAGCCTCGATGTGCAGGAGGCCCGAACCCGCGGTCATCCACTGGGTGTCGCCGCCGTTGATGACTCCGCCGCCGCCGTTGCTGTCCTGGTGGACGAAGGTTCCGTCGATCAGGTACGTGACGGTCTCGAAGCCGCGGTGCGGGTGCCAGGGGGTTCCCTTCGGCTCGCCGGGCGCGTACTCCACCTCACCCATCTGGTCCATCATGATGAACGGGTCGAGGTACTGGTAGTTGATCCCGGCGAACGCGCGGCGCACCGGGAATCCCTCACCCTCGAACCCACCGGGAGCGGAGACGACGGCCAGCACCTTGCGCGGGACGGCGGCCTGCGGCTCGGCCACACGCGGAAGGGTCAACGGGTTCTCAACAGTCACTGCGGGCATGGTCAGGACCTCCTTCTGCGTCGAGTTTAGTTGAAACTCGAACTTTCTGCCACACCCCGCAGAACGGAGGGGCCCCGGAGGAAATTCCCCCGGGGCCTTCGGGTCCGACTAGTACCTGCTGAGCTTGATCGAATTCATCGGGGACAGGTTCAGCTGCCAGGTGGTGCCGGGCGGCTGGACGTACGCGTCGCAGCTGCTCCCGTAGGAGTCGTAGCAGATGCGGTCGACCCAGCCGCCGGTCTGGTTGTTGACGACGAAGTGCGTCCCCTCCTGGCCGTAGAGCCGGTAGACGCCCTCCCAGTACACCTGGGACGGCCTGTCGTTGTTCCAGCCGGCATCCTGCGGATAGATGCAGACGGCGCCCGAGGGGCACCCGTGCCACGAGCCCGCGGCATGCGCGGGCGATGCCGCCAGGACCCCCGTGCCCAGCGCCAGCATGGTGGTGGCCGCCACCGCGGCGAGCGTCGTGCGGATCTTCGTACGGGCCATCTCTGCCTCCTCAAGGTGGGGCGGGGGGTCCCCCGTGGATCCCCCCGCGACACCGATACTCGGGGCCGGCCGCACCGGGCCGCGATCCTTTCGGGCAGGTCCGAAAGGTGGGTCAGCCGCCGCTGTGCAGCAGGTCCACGCCCAGGCCCGTCACCGAGTGCAGGACCGCCTTGCCGTCGCGCTCCGTGGTGATCAGCCCGGCCGCGCGCAGGGTGCGGGTGTGCTCGGAGGCCGAGGGGAGGCTGATGTCGAGGTCCCGGGCCAGCTCGCTGGTGGTGCGCTGCTCGATCAGCGACTGCAGCACGGCCGCCCGGGTCCGGCCCAGCAGCGCGTCCAGCGCCCCCTGCGCCGGGCCCGGCCCCACCAGCGGCAGGGGCGTCAGCGCCGGATAGAGCAGCACGCACCTGCCGTCCGGGCCGTCCGGACCCTCGGCGAGCAGCGGCCGGCCCGTCCAGAACGGCGAGGGCATCAGCAGCAGGCCGCGCCCGCCCAGGCGGACCTCGTAGTGCGGCGGCCCGTCCACCTCCAGCACCGTGCCCGACCACGCGGCCAGCGGGTGCGTGCCGGCCAGGCACGCCTTGATGCCGTGGGCGGCCAGTAGCCGGCTGCGCCAGGCCACGTCCGCCTGGAAGGACTGCCGGATCCGCGGCCAGTGCGGGGCGACGACCGCTTCGTAGGCGGACCGGAGCGCACCGCCGAGCTGGTCCCACGCCTCGCGGTCCTGGGCCCACAGGGCACGCACCCACGACGCGGAGCCGGGGGCCCGGGCGGCGACGCGGTGCAGCTCGCCGGGGGTCAGGAGCGGGCCCGAGTCCCGTACGACGGCCAGCGCCTCCTCCAGGCCGCGCGCGTACGGCTCGACGAACTGGGGGTTGTCGCCGTCGGGGCGCAGGAGGTCGAGCAGCGGGCGGGCACGGCCGGGCAGCTCCCGGCCGACCCGACTGCGCCAGCGGCCGAAAACCGCCTGCTCGTCGGTACGCTGCCAGGCGACCATCGCCATGCCCAGCTCCACCAGGGGCAGCGGCTCGCTCGCGAAGGTGACGTTGAGCAGGTCCTCCGCCGTGAAATGCACGCGCAGCACAGTCCGCCCCCCGTCAGGCGTCAGCCGGTACGTCTACGGCGAGCCGTCTACGCAGTCATGGCTCTAGCCGTACATCCGGCGCATCGCGAAGTCGACC
Organism: Streptomyces spororaveus; assembly: GCF_016755875.1. Classification (NCBI taxonomy): domain Bacteria; kingdom Bacillati; phylum Actinomycetota; class Actinomycetes; order Kitasatosporales; family Streptomycetaceae; genus Streptomyces; species Streptomyces spororaveus. Next base: position 4,277,114 of record NZ_BNED01000005.1, read on the forward strand.
ATCTGCTCGACCGCCTTCGCGTCGAAGACCATCCGGTGGTCGCCCTCCATGTCGAGGACGAAGCCGTACCCGGTGGGCAGCAGGTCGATCACCTCGGCGCCGGTGATCACGAAGTACTTGGACTCCTTGCCGGCGTACCGGCGCAGTTCCTTGAGCGTGGTGAACATGGGGATCACCGGGTGCTGCGTGTTGTGCAGCGCCAGGAACCCGGGGGTGTCGCCGCGCGGGCAGTAGACCTTCGAGGTGGCGAAGATCTGCTGGAAGTCCTCGGCGGAGAGGGACCCCGTGGTGAAGGCCCGCACCGCGTCCGTGAGCGAGGGCGGGGACGGCTCCGGGTACAGCGGCGGCGCTTGCTGCGCGTAGCCCTGCGGGGGCTGCTGCGCATACTGCTGCTGGGCGCCCGGGTTCTGGTCGTAGCCGTACATGCGGCACACCCTATCGAGCACCTGCCCCCATACCGGCCGGTACCGGCCAGTCCCCTCCCGGGGCGGGCGCGGGCGGACGGCCTCAGCCGGGTAGCTCCCCGGCCTTCAGCGCCCGCACGAACGGCCCCCACGCACCGGCGGCGACGACCACGGCGGGGCCGTGGGGCCGCTTGGAATCCCGGACGGGGACCAGCCCGGGCAGGCCGTCTGCCACCTCGACGCAGTTGCCTCCGTCGCCATTGCTGTAGCTGCTCCTGCGCCAGCGCGTGGCACGCAAATCAACGTGGCTGCTTGCCATTTCGGTAGTCCTCTGCGATCGCCTCGATCATGGCGAGGGACGCCTCCGGCGGCAGCGCGGCGGCCCTGAGCCGATCGTATGCCTTGCGGTACTGCTTCACGAGGGCCGGATCGTCGACCGTGTGGCCGTGGTAGGGCCCCTCCGTGTACATCAGCGGCGGTTCGTCGTCGAACTCCATGAACAGGAGCGAGAGCCCCATGAACGGTCGGGTCGGCGCGTTCCACAGCAGGAGCTGTGGAACGATGCGGCTGCGATCCGCCAGGGCAGCGATTCGGTCCAGTTGTTCGGCCATCTGAGCCGGTGGGAGGAACGGCTCGCGAAGCACGGACTCGTGCAGGATGACCCAGTACTCCGGCCTCTTCGGGTCATCGAAGAGCTTGGCCCGCCCCAGCCGCTGGCTGACCTTCGCGTCGACCTCTTCCTTGAGGTCGAGTGAGTGCGTGGACCGGATGACCGCGCGTGCGTACGGCTCGGTCTGGAGCAGGCCAGGAATCAGCGTGCTGTTCCACTCCTCGATGGTCCGCGCCCGTGTCTCCGCCTCCGCGACCGGAGCGAAGTACTCCGCGTGCGCACCCTTCCGGGCCTTCCGGACGTCCTCACATCGCCGCTCGAAGAAGCCGTCCGTACGCATCACCTGATCCACGTGGCGAGCCAGGTCGGCCGGCATCCGACGCTGAGCGCGCTCGATCTCGCTCAGGTAGCTGGCACCGTAGAAGCTCCCCTCCACCGCCTGCTGGAGTGTGAGCCCCGCCGCCTCGCGCCGCCAGCGCAACTCCGTGCCATAGAAGGCCGGCACGCTCGCCGAGCCGTCAATGTCCTTACGCGCAGCCACGATCGGCCCGCCTTCCACACTCCGCACTGTGGACTGAAAACCCTTCCCACGGTACGCCGCCCGGCGCCAGCCTGTGACTTGTTCATCACACTCCGCATCCGAACGGAACGGCAGGCACACCCATGAGCGACCACCCCCACGACCGCGAGGCCGTCGCGGCCCTCGACGCACTGCGAGCGGCGCTCGCCGCGCACGGGGTCACCCTCCCCTCGCTCGACCTGCACCTCCTCTCCTACGCCGGGCGGTACGACTCGCCACCGCTGATCACCCTCGGCAACTGCAACCCGGCCACCGCGCAGCGACTGGCCGACGTCCTGCGCGCGGCGCGGTGAACGCCCTCACGATCCGGCTGCTCGCCGTCCCCCAGGCGGCCCCGCTCCTGCGCCACGCCGTGCGCGAGCACCTCGGCCCGGACGGCCATCCCGACGCGGAGCTCTGCGTCAGCGAGCTGCTGGCCAACGTGATCACCCACCTCGGTGCGGGCACCCCCGTCACCCTGCGCGTCACCGGGACCGGAAGGGCAGCCCGTACGCGGGTCGAGCTCACCGATCCCGCACCGCGGGTGCGGCCCGTACGGCGCGAGGCGGCCGGAACCGACGAGTCCGGGCGGGGCCTCGCCCTGCTGGAGGCCGTGGCGCTGCGATGGGGGGTCACGCAGGGGTACCGGACCAAGACGGTCTGGTGCGAGCTTTGACCCTGGTCACAGTCGGCTCGGAAGGGTTGCCGTTATTACCGGCGGGTAGCATCATGTTGTTACCGATTGGTATGTACGAGGAACCTGTCTCCCCGAGCCTTAACGGAGCCGTCGCCATGGGGCACTACAAGTCGAATCTCCGCGACATCGAGTTCAACCTCTTCGAGGTGCTCGGCCGCGACCAGCAGTACGGCACCGGTCCGTTCGAGGAGATGGACACCGAGACCGCCAAGAGCGTCCTGTCCGAGCTCGCCCGCCTCGCCGAGAACGAGCTGGCCGCCTCCTTCGAGGACGCCGACCGCAACCCGCCGGTCTTCGACCCGGCCACCAACACCGCGCCCGTCCCGGCCTCCTTCAAGAAGAGCTACGAAGCCTTCATGGAGTCGGAGTACTGGCGCCTGGGCCTGCCCGAGGAGATCGGCGGCACCACCTCGCCCCGCTCCCTCATCTGGGCCTACGCGGAGCTGCTGCTCGGCTCGAACCCGGCCATCTGGATGTACTCCTCCGGCCCGGCGTTCGCCGGCATCCTCTTCGAAGAGGGCAACGAGGCGCAGAAGAAGGTCGCCCAGATAGCCGTCGAGAAGCGCTGGGGCTCCACCATGGTCCTCACCGAGCCGGACGCCGGCTCGGACGTCGGCGCCGGCCGCACCAAGGCGATCCAGCAGGCGGACGGCTCCTGGCACATCGAGGGCGTGAAGCGCTTCATCACGTCCGGTGAGCACGACATGGAGGAGAACATCCTCCACTACGTCCTCGCGCGCCCCGAGGGCCACGGCCCGGGCACCAAGGGCCTGTCCCTCTTCCTCGTCCCGAAGTTCCACTTCGACTGGGAGACCGGCGAGCTGGGCGAGCGCAACGGCGTCTACGCCACCAACGTCGAGCACAAGATGGGCCTCAAGGCCTCCAACACGTGCGAGATGACCTTCGGCGACCAGCACCCCGCCAAGGGCTGGCTGATCGGCGACAAGCACGACGGCATCCGCCAGATGTTCATGATCATCGAGTTCGCGCGCATGATGGTCGGCACGAAGGCCATCGCCACCCTCTCCACCGGCTACCTGAACGCGCTGGAGTACGCCAAGGAGCGCGTGCAGGGCCCGGACCTGGCGAACTTCATGGACAAGACCGCGCCCAAGGTCACCATCACGCACCACCCGGACGTGCGCCGCTCGCTCATGACGCAGAAGGCCTACGCCGAGGGCATGCGCGCCCTGGTCCTCTACACGGCCTCCGTGCAGGACGAGATCCAGGTCAAGCAGGCCGCCGGCCAGGACGCCTCCGCCGAGATCGGCCTGAACGACCTGCTCCTGCCGATCGTGAAGGGCTACGGCTCCGAGAAGTCTTACGAGCAGCTCGCCCAGTCCCTGCAGACCTTCGGCGGCTCCGGGTACCTGCAGGAGTACCCGATCGAGCAGTACATCCGCGACGCCAAGATCGACACCCTCTACGAGGGCACCACGGCCATCCAGGGCCAGGACTTCTTCTTCCGGAAGATCGTCCGCGACCAGGGCGCCTCCCTGAACGTCCTCTCCGAGACGATCAAGAAGTTCCTGGCCGAGGCCGTCGGCGGCGAGGAGCTGGCCGGCGCCCGCGACGCGCTCGCCAAGGCCGCCGTCGACCTGGAGGCCATCGTCGGCCAGATGATCGTCGACCTCACCGCCACCGGCGAGGACGTCAAGAACATCTACAAGGTCGGCCAGAACACCACCCGCCTGCTGATGGCCTCGGGTGACGTGGTCGTCGGTTACCTGCTGCTCAAGGGCGCCGCCGTGGCCGCCGAGAAGCTCGCGACCGCCGCCCCCAAGGACGTCGCCTTCTACACCGGCAAGATCGCCGCCGCGAAGTTCTTCGCGTCCCAGGTCCTGCCGAACGTCTCGGTCGCCCGCGCGCTGGCCGAGACCGTCGACAACTCCCTCATGGAGCTCGACGAGGCCGCCTTCTAAGCAGGCGCCCCCACCGCGCCACCGCCGCGCACACGCACCAGCGGCCGGGCTCCCCCGCACAGGGGCCCGGCCGCTGGCGCGTATCCGGCCCCAGGCCCCTGTCCTGCGGCTTTCCCCCGATGTCAGTCGTTCATGGGACGCTCGTACACATGAGTCCACAGGATCAGCACGGCAGCAGGGGGTACTCCGTCCCCACCGGGCGTCCGTACGCCCTCAAGGAGCTGCAGGCGAGCCTGGGCAGCCTCGGCGACCACCTGCGCGAGCTGTACGACGGCGCGCACCCCGCCGAGTACGACACCATCGCCGACGCGCTGTACGTGGCCTTCCAGACGGCCACCGGACTGGCTCCCGCCAAGAGCTACACCGGCTGCCCCGAACACCCCAACGGCGCCCTCGACCCCGAGGCACCCGACGGCTGGGGCCGCTGCCTCATCTGCAACGACCGCCGCCGCCTCGGACAGCGCCGGCACGGCGGCCCGGCCGCCGCCCCCGCCGCAGAGCAGCGCCGCCTGGGATACCCCGTACCGGACCCCCCGTACACGCTCCAGCGCCTGCGCACCTATGTGCGCGCCGTCGAGGACCAGCGGTTCCACCTCGGCCTGTCCTCACCCGCCGAGGACTTCGTCCGCATCGCCGACGACCTGCACCGCGCCTTCATCGTCGCCCGCGAACTCTCCCGGCCGCGCAACGCGTCGGGATGCGCCGAACATCCCGGCGCGCCGATCGACCCCGACGCGCCCCCCGGTGAGGCCTGTATCTTCTGCGCCGGACGCAAGAGACGCGCGCAGCGCTCCCCGCAGACCCCGGAGATGCTCCCGCGCATCCGCCGGGGCGAGCGCAGGCAGTTGCAGCGCCGCTTCGAGCGGCCGCCGGGCTGAAACCGACGGGACCGCAGATCACCCAGCCTGCGGACCCCGACCTCCGGCCATCCCTCGCAGTCCGGCCATGGCGAACACGACCGTCACTAAGGTGAACCACATGAGCTCTCCCGCCCGCTTCGACCGCGGCCACACCGACGATCTGATGACCTTCCTGACGGCCAGTCCGTCGCCCTACCACGCCGTCGCCAACGCGGCGGAGCGGCTGGAGAAGGCGGGATTCAGGCAGTTGTCGGAGACGGACGCCTGGGATGCGGGCACCGGGGGCAAGTTCGTGCTCCGCGGTGGTGCGCTCATCGCCTGGTTCGTCCCCGAAGGCGCGGCCGCGCACACCCCGTTCCGGATCGTCGGCGCGCACACCGACTCCCCGAACCTGCGGGTCAAGCCGCTGCCGGACACGGGCTCCCAGGGCTGGCGGCAGATCGCCGTCGAGATCTACGGCGGCACCCTGCTCAACACCTGGCTGGACCGCGACCTGGGCCTGGCCGGACGGCTGACCCTGCGCGACGGCACCGAGCGCCTGGTGAACGTGGACCGCGCCCTGCTGCGCGTGCCCCAACTCGCCGTGCACCTGGACCGGTCGGTGAACAGCGACGGCCTCAAGCTCGACAAGCAGCGGCACATGCAGCCGATCTGGGGTCTGGGCGAAGCGCACGAGGGCGACCTGATCGCCTTCCTGGAGGAGGAAGAGGGCCTGGATCAGGGGTCGGTGGCCGGCTGGGACCTGATGGTCCACTCCATCGAGCCGCCCTCGTACCTGGGCCGCGACCGCGAGCTGGTGGCCGGACCACGGATGGACAACCTGCTGTCGGTGCACGCGGGCGTCGCGGCGCTGGCCGCGGTCTCCACCGCCGGCAAGCTCGACCACATCCCGGTGCTGGCCGCCTTCGACCACGAGGAGAACGGCTCGCAGTCCGACACGGGCGCCGACGGCCCGCTCCTGGGCAACGTGCTGGAACGTTCAGTCTTCGCCCGCGGCGGCTCGTACGAGGACCGTGCGCGGGCCTTCGCGGGCACCATCTGCCTGTCCTCGGACACCGGGCACGCCGTGCACCCCAACTACGGTGAGCGGCACGACCCGACGCACCACCCGCGCGCCAACGGCGGACCGATCCTGAAGGTCAACGTCAACCAGCGGTACGCGACGGACGGCAGCGGGCGCGCGGTGTTCGCCGCCGCGTGCGAGCGGGCCGGCGTGCCCTGGCAGAACTTCGTCTCCAACAACTCGATGCCGTGCGGCACCACGATCGGCCCGATCACCGCCGCCCGCCACGGCATCCAGACCGTGGACATCGGCGTCGCGATCCTCTCGATGCACAGCGCCCGCGAACTGTGCGGCGCGGACGACCCGTACCTCCTCGCCAACGCCCTGGTGGCCTTCCTGGAGGGCTGAGCCCCCAGGAAGGCCGGTGCCGGCTACCCCTCGGCGTCCATCCCCGCAAGGACGAGGGGCAGCCGGGAAGCGCCCTCGGCGGTGACGCGGACGGGCACGCCCCAGTCCTGCTGGTGGACGTGGCAGGCCGGGTACTCGTTGGCGGGGTCGTCGTCGCAGGACGCCGCCATCGCCGAGACGTGCAGGACGCCCTCGGTGACGTCCGGGTTCAGCACGAGATCCCGGAACAGGTCCGTCCCGGCGCCCTCGCCGTCCGCCAGCAGCCCGGGCGGGGTCGAGGAGACGAGCAGCCGGGTGGAGGGCCCGTAACGGGTGTCGAGCTTCTGCCCGGTCGGGGCCTGGAAGACCACGTCGAGGCGGAGCGTGCCGGCCGCCACCTCGGTGGCGGCCCGCTGCGTCCGGTGGGCCACCGCGTCCACGCGGACCGCCTCCTCCGGGAGGCGCAGCCGGGTCAGCCGGTGCCGGGCCGACTCGACGACCACGATGTCCTCGCCGACCAGCACGGCGTCGCTGGGCTCGCGCAGGTCGGTCGCGAGGGTCGAGACCTGACCGGTGGCGGGGTCGTAGCGGCGCAGCGCGTGGTTGTACGTGTCGCTCACCGCGACCGAGCCGTCGGGCAGGGCGGTCACCCCCAGCGGGTGCTGGAGCAGCGCCTGGGCGGCGTCCCCGTCCCGGTGCCCGAAGTCGAACAGCCCGGTGCCGACGGCCGACTTGACGACGTACCCGTCCTCTCCGGCCTCCACGTACCGCAGGGCGCTGGTCTCGGAGTCGGCGATCCACAACCGGTCCCCGGCCGCCGCGAGCCCCGAGGGCTGGGCGAACCAGGCCTCGGCGGCCGGACCGTCGAGCAGCCCCTCGTTGGTCGTACCGGCCGCGACCTCGACCGTCCCGGCCTCCGGGTCCCAGGTCCACAGCTGGTGCACACCGGCCATGGCGATCCAGACCCGGCCCTGCCACCAGGCCACGTCCCACGGCGAGGACAGGTCCACCTCAAGCGCCGGCCCGGAGGTCGGCGAACCCTGCCACCACTGCCGGCCGGTCCCGGCGACGGTCTCCACGTGCCCGGTGGCCGGGTCGTAGACGCGCAGCGCGTGGTTGACGGTGTCGGCGACGACGACCCTGCCGTCGGGCAGCAGTGCCAGTCCCTGCGGCTCGCTGAAACTGTCCCCGGCGAAGCCGCGCTCGCCGCTGCCGACGCGGCGTACGACGCTCTCGCCGTCGGCGGCCAGCTCCACGAGCTGGTGCCGGGTGGAGTCGGAGACCAGCAGGTTCCCGGACGGCAGGAGCAGCGCCTTCCCGGGAAACCGCAGGGCGCCGGCCACGGGCTCGGGCGCCACGTACGGTCCGTCGCCGCGCCGCAGCGTGCCCTTGGCCTCGTGCTCGGCCTCCAGCTCCTCGACCAGGCGGGCGATGGCGTGCGCGTGCCCCTCGCCGGCGTGCTGGGCGACGATGTACCCCTCGGGGTCGATCACGACGAGCGTGGGCCAGGCGCGTACGGCGTACTGCTTCCAGGTCGCGAGCTCGGGATCGTCCAGCACCGGGTGGTGCACCTGGTAGCGCTCGACGGCATCGACGACGGCGGCGTGCTCGGCCTCGTGCACGAACTTCGGGGAGTGCACACCGATGATCACGACGGTGTCGCGGTGCTTCTCCTCCAGCTCGCGCAGCTCGTCCAGGACGTGCAGGCAGTTGATGCAGCAGAAGGTCCAAAAATCTACAACAACGCACTTGCCTCGCAGGTCGGCGAGGGTGAGTTCCTTGCCACCCGTATTCAACCAGCCACCCTTGCCGATCAGCTCGGGGGCACGGACACGGGCACGTCGTCGGGGCGCGGGCGCGGGGGTGGGCACCGGGGCGGCATCGTTCATGCTTCAAGCTTGCCATCCGCGCATGAACGCCCGGTCACACCCGTACAAAGCGCCTGCTCAGGGCATGCGCTCCACCACAGCGACTTCCGAGACTCCCGGAGGAAGGCCATGTGCCCGGTCCGGCCGGTGTGCTGAATGCACATGTCGGTCCACACCCCCGCGCTGCCGGTCGGTGCGGAGATTCACTGGCAGTCCGGGTTCAGACAGCGCGCGGTTGCCGTGGTCTCCGCCGACAGGTGGCGGTGTATGACGTAGGTCACGTACCTGAGCACCGCGCGTACGCTCAAGCCCGGCGCCCGGGCTGCGGATGGTTGCGCAGCTCCACGTTGCAGTCGCTGACCTTCGAAGCGTCGCCCGAGCCCGCTCCCGGTGTCGCGGCGGTTGCATCAGCGTGCACGAGCCTCACCCCCTGCGACCGACGGGCGCAAGAGGGCCGTCAGACGGGGCCGTTGGGAGGTGTTCAACTCGCTGCAGAGGGCGTTGACGGGGGCATTCTCACCCTCTGTGGCATGGATTCTGCGAGGTCAGTGCCGTGTGGCTGCCCAAAAACGAAGCGGCAGCCAGGGCGCGCTTTCCGGCCTGGGGCCGGGGCAGCCGCGAAGGATCCGCCTGAACTTTAAACCTCTCTCGTGACGAAGTGACGGAATGACGATTACTTCCATTCCACCCATAGAAACAACAACACCCCTAATAAGAGGTAACCGGGCGAGAGCGTCATTCCGTCACTTCGTCACTCCTCTCCGCTGCGCGCTTGCCGTGGTGCTCAGGTAGGAGTGTCGGTTCCCGCCAGCTCTGCCCAATGGATCTGAATGCGTTGCTCGGGGATGATGCGCTGCCCGCGCACTCCCTTGCTCACCTCAACGCGATCTATGGCGAGCGACAGCCTTTCGCGCCGGTCTTCGTTCGTCGCGTCCGTCCATGCCTCGCGCAGGGTGACGCCATCGAGCATCGGAGACACGTCCACGGACGGCATGGGGAGCCTGTGGAGATCACCACGAAGGCCGTCGATGCGTCCCCTCAGCCGTCCTGAAAGCCGGTTGTAACGCTCCACGGCTGCGGCGCCGCTGAACTCACCACGCACATAGCGCGCATCCTCCAGATCAGCCAAGCGGGCTTCCTCGTCCTGGATCTCCGCGGTGAGCGCATCACGTTTCGCGAAGGTCTCCGGGTCCACACGGTGCACCCAGCGATCTGCGATCGCGACGAGCAGCGGGTCGTCCGGTTCGAGCGCCGGGAGCTTGGTGAGGAACTGTTCTGTCACGTACTGGTCCACCGCCTGAGCCAACGCTGAGGCTCCGATGCACTGGTTGCCCGCGCGTCGGGCCATGCACTGATAGCTCCCGCCCACACGGTGCATCCGGCGACCGCAGCCGGGAACCGCACAGAAGACGAGTCCCGTGAGCAGGGCCGTCCCCTCGGGTTTCGGCCGCCGCTTTCCTGCGTGCATGAACGTCCTGGATTCCAGGGTGCGGATGATCTGCTCACGCTCTCCGACCGTGATGATCCCCTCGCCGATCTCGACGGTGTCCAGCGTCTTGGGATCGCGGTACGGGAAGACCCTGCCCGTGTACTTCCGCTCGCCGTCATCCGTCTCGACCCTCTCGGTCTCCGGCATCAGGCCGGCGAACGATGGAGAACGCAGGAGCTGCATAATGCTGGCCGCGTTCCACTGCCCGCCCCGGGGAGAGAGGATCTCGTACTCGTTGAGGAGTCGGGCGATCTTGGCCAACGATGTTCCAGCCAGCGCTTCATCCGCGATCAGGCGGGCGTGGACGGCGTGCTCAGGGTCGTGGACGAGCTTCTTGGTCATCGGGTCGATGAGCAGCCCGTACGGAGGCTGTCCGCCGATCCACTGCCCCTTGCTTCGGAGGTAGCGCTTCGCGTGCCCGACGCGCGTGCCGAGATTCTTCGACTCGCACCGGGCGAGCTCAGCGAGCATCGAGACGACCATGCGCGCCGAGTCGTTCGAGGTGTCGAGGCCGTCCACGACTGAGACCAGACGGCCGCCGGCCTTCTCGATGTCGTCCAGTACTTTGCCCACCTGGCCGATGCCCTTGCGGGACAGGCGGTCCAGTTTCCAGACGATCAGTGTGCCGACGACGCCCGCCGTGACGGACGCCAGCGCGGCGTCGAAGCCCTTGCGCTCAACGGTCTTGTAGCCGGAGCGCCCTCTGTCTATGTGGACCTTGCGGACGGTCAGTCCGTTGCGCTCGGCCCAGGCACGGCAGTCGGCTTCCTGCCGTTCGATTGCGGTCTTGCCGTCCCGGTCGAGGGACAGGCGGAGGTACAGGTCACAGACCGTGTCTTGGTGCACACACTCAGTGTGGCTACGAGTTCGGTGCTCTGTTGTCCATTTTAAGAAATCGAGGATCGCAATGCGTCCTCGCAGGTCGGCGAGGCTCAGGTCCTTCCCGCCGGTGTTCAGCCAGCCGCCCTTGCCGATCAGCTCGGGGGCACGAACACGGGCACGGCAGGGCGCGGGGGTGGGCGCCGGGGAGGCGTCCGGGATGACCACCGCGCACGACTACAGCGAGGGCATCGATCCCGAGCGGGCCCTGAAGTACGCCATCCAGCACCACAGCGGGGACCGCACCGAGATCGTCGAAGGGGTCATCACCAACGTGACACCGAGCTGGGACCACGAGCGGGCCGCCAAGCTCGTACGGCGCCAGATCCAGGACAGGGTGGACGCACTGGGCTGCGTCGAGGGCTCGGGCCATCTGGACCTGCCCCTGTCGTCGAACTGGTACGTGCCCGACATCGCCGTGGTGCCCGATCGCCTCGCCCGCGTCGGCGCGGCGCTGTTGCCCGATCAGACGTTGCTGATCGTCGAGGTGACATCGAAGTCGAACGCCGAGACCGACCGTGTCGTCAAGCGCAAGCGGTACGCCGAGTACGGCGCGCCCCTGTACCTCCTCGTCGACCGGATGCAGGAGACCGTCACCCTCTTCGCCGGGCCCGGACGGCTCGGCGACACCACGGTGGACGGGCCGCATCCCTTCGGGACGCCGGTGCGGCTGCCGGAGCCGTTCGGGATCGATCTCGACACCAGCGGGCTGTAGTCGCCCGGCCCGGTAACGTGCCGGGGGTGACAGTCAGCACGCCGCCGAGCGGGCGGATATTCGATGCCGTGAGCGCCACCGCCGTCCGGAGCACCGACGGGTTGCGGGAGCTCTACGAGCATCCCGGCGAGATGGCCCGCCGCAAGGCCGTTGACCGGATCCACGAGGCCGCGCGGGCGGTCATCGGGCGGTCGTCACTGGTGTTCGTCGCCAGTGCCGGGGCCGACGGGACCTGCGATGTGACGCCCCGGGGCGGGCCGCCCGGATTCGTGGCCGTGCTGGACGAGTTCACCCTCGCGCTGCCCGACGCCACCGGCAACAAGCGGCTCGACACCGCCCACAACATCGTGGAGACGGGCCGGGCCGGGCTGATCTTCGTCATCCCCGGGCGGACCACCACGCTGCGCGTGAACGGGCGGGCCTGCGTGTCCGCCGATCCGCGGCTGCTGGAGCAGCTGACCGCCGTCGGCAAGCCGCCGCGGAGCGCGATCGTGGTGGAGGTCGAGGAGGCCTACCAGCACTGCCCGAAGGCGTTCCTGCGCAGCAACGCGTGGCAGCCCGAGAAGTGGCTCGCCGAGGACGCCGTCCCGAGCTCCGCCGAGATCACCCTCTCCCACCTGGATCTCCCCGGTCTGACGATCGAGCAGATCCGCCAGCAGGAGCACGAGTCCCTGCTGTACCGCTACGAGTAGTCGAACAGGGCGCTCAGGCGGGGCAGTCGGGCCGACGTCTCGTCCGTGTCGTCGAAGTCGAAGTCCCAGGACGGGTCCAGCTCCGGGTAGCTGATGGTGAAGGAGTCCGCGGGGAGTTCGCGGCCGGTGGCGGCCTCGTAGGCGGTCCAGGCGATCGAGAGGGCGTCCTCGTCCTCCAGGTCGCCCGCGCCCCCGGTGGCGGCCCCGCGGACCGCCGGGTGTCCGGCCAGGGAGTCGGGGTCGGCCAGGGCCGCTTCGAAGGCCTCCCGGCCCTGGGTGAGGAGCCAGCCGCGGAAGTAGTCGAAGCCGTCGTCCGAGCAGCCGCCGTTGATCACGTAGGCGGCGGCCCAGAGCGGGGCCCGGTAGGACTCCGCGAGGAGGTCCCACAGCACCTGCTGGGCCGCCGCTATCTCCGACTCCGGTCGTTGCGCGAGCAGTTCGGCCGCGCGCGGGGCCACCTCGTGCTCCTGCGCGTCCGCGCGGGCCGTCTCGATCAGCTGCCAGAACGTCTGCTTGTCCATGGGACAAGCCTGGCAGCCGGGTCTGACATCAGGCGGTGCTGCCGAGGAAGGTGTGGAGGGATCTTGTGAGGGCGTCGACGAAGCCGTCCTGCACCGGCGCCGGAACGAGGTCCAGGGACAGATACGGGTTCAGGTCCTCCAGTTCGACGAGGAGCAGTTCACCGGAGGGCGCCCGGCAGGCGTCGACGCGCTGGATACCGTGGTCGAGGGTGTTCCAGTCGACGAAGGAGCGGGCGAAGGCCAGGTCCGCCCCGGTCGGGGAGTAGGGCTCCAGCTCCCAGCGGCGGGCCGGATCGGGGGCGTACAGCGCGTACTGGAAGGCGTCGTCGACGAAGTAGAAGGACACTTCGTACGTGAAGTCGATGCGCGGCTGGATCAGCACGGCCCCGGCCGGGCCGTCCGGTGTCGCGGTGAAGGTGAGGCCGATGGAGTCGGCGCCCTGCTTCGGCTTGACGGCGTAGGAGGGCACCTGCGGCAGCTCCGCGAGCCGCGCGGGGTCGTCGATCGTCGGGATGACCGGGTAGCCGGCGGCCGTCAGGTCGAGGAGGTACTGCTTGCCCGCCATGTCGCCGCGTCCGGTGAGCGGGTTGTAGACGCGGGCCCCGGAGGCGAGGGCGGCCGCGCGGAAGGAGTCGTAGGCCTCCTGGTAGTGCAGGACCGGGCCGCTGTTGCGGACGATCACCGCGTCGAAGCCGAGCGGCAGCATGGCCTCCGCGTCCGCGGGATGGCACAGGGCCAGGTCGAATGCGGCGCGCAGCCGGGACGTGAGGAATATGTCCTCGTCGCAGTAGCGGCGGCCGCGTGCGGGGTACGCCAGGTCGGTCACGTAGAGCAGGGGCATGAGGGCAACCTATCGCGGGCACTGATCAGCGCATGAAATACCTCGTACGGGACAAAATGCTGGCCATCGGGGACGACTACTGGATCGAGGACGAGGACGGCCGGCACGCCTTCCTCGTCGACGGGAAGGCCCTGCGCTTCCGGGACACCCTGGAGCTGAAGGATCCGGACGGGCTGATCCTGATCACCCTGCGGGAGAAGCTGTTCACCTTGCGGGACGCGATGACCCTGGAGCGGGACGAGCGGCGGCTCGCCGTGATCCGCCGCAAGCGGCTGTCGCTGCTGCGCAACCACTTCCGCGTGACCCTGGCGGAGGGTACGGAGCTCGACGTCAGCGGGCGGATCCTGGAGCGCGAGTTCAAGGTCGAGTACGACGGGGAGCTGCTCGCGCTGGTCTCGCGGCAGTGGTACCGGGTCCGCGAGACCTACGCGGTGGACGTGGTCCGGGAGGACGCGGACGCGGCGCTGCTGATCGCGGTCGCGGTGTGCGTGATCCGGATGGCGGAGAAGGAGCGGGAGGGCGCGGTCAGCCCCGATGGTGTTGCCGGGCCGTGAGCTGGCCCTGGACGTAGGCGTCGGTGTCCGGCGCGTACGGGCCTCCGTGGTCGAACAGGAGCTCGCTGATGCGCTGCCATTCCGCGGCCTCGGCGCGGACGGCCGCGTCGGCGCGCTCCAGGTCGCATGCGTCCGCCAGGACCGCCTCCAGGGCGGCCTGCGCCTCGTGGTGGGTCAGGCCGGTGGCCCGGTCCCGGACGCGCTGCCGGGCCGCGATCTCCGCGGCGGCGGGCTCGTGCGGCTCCAGCTCGGCCTCCAGCACGGCCTCTGTGTCATGCGTCACGGTGTGCCCGCCTCCTCGTCCTGGACCGGCGGCCTGCGCCGCCCGTCCCTCCCGTGTGCCCCGGAACCCCGGCGCCAACCGGGGTTCCCGGGGCCCGGGAGCCCGTCAGCGGCCCATGCGGCGGTCCTTCAGGGCCGGGAACTGGGCGCGGGTGTCGGGGACCTTGGCCGGGTCCAGGTCCACGGTGAGGACCTCCTCGCCGGGGCCCGCCTCGGCCAGGACCTCGCCCCACGGGTCGACCACCAGGCTGTGCCCGGCCTGCTCCACGCCCGCGTGGGTGCCGGCGAGCCCGCAGGCCAGGACGTAGGACTGGTCCTCCACGGCGCGCGCCCGGTTCAGCAGGGTCCAGTGCGAGCGGCGGCGGGCGGGCCAGCCCGCCGAGACGACCATCGTGGTGGCCCCGGCGTCGACGAGACCGCGGAACAGCTCCGGGAAGCGCAGGTCGTAGCAGGTGGCGATGCCGAGGGTCTGCTCCGGCAGGGTCACCGTCGTCAGGGAGTCGCCGGGCGACATCAGGACCGCCTCGCCCTGGTCGAAGCCGAAGCGGTGGATCTTGCGGTAGGTGGCGGCCAGCTCGCCCGCCGGGGACAGGACGAGGGCGGTGTTGTAGAGGGAGCCGTCGCCCGCGCGCTCCACGACCGAGCCCGCGTGCAGCCAGACGCCGGCGTCGCGCGCCGCCTTGGACATGGCCTCGTAGGTCGGGCCGTCCAGCGGTTCGGCCTCGGTCTCGAACTGCTCGTAGGCGAATGCGCCGACCGGCCACAGCTCGGGCAGGACGACGAGATCGGAGCCCGCCTGCTCCCGTACGAGTTCGGCCACGCGGGTCCGTCGGGAAGATACCGACTCGCCCTCGTTCACTGCGATTTGGATCAGCGAGGCGCGCACATTACCACCGTCCTGGCGTTCAAGCCGTCAACTCGGGCCTACGATCGTCACACGAAAGCACTGCCGGGGTGTTCACCGGCAGCGTAGTTTTGGAAACTGAGTCCACAGCTTCTTGAAACGCGCCATTGAACAGCACCGCAAGGGGTCCCGTTGACCGTCCAGCCGCATCCCGCCCTTCAGCCCTATGCCGACGCGTGGACGCACTCCGTCGAGGCTATATCCGAGCTGGTCCTCCCGTTGACGGAGGGCGAGTGGAACCGGGCCACGCCGTGTCCGGGCTGGTCGGTCCGTGATGTCGTGTCACACATCATCGGCATCGAGTGCGAGCAGCTCGGGGATCCGCGGCCGATCCACACCGTGGCGCGGGACCTGCGGCACGTGGTGGACGAGTTCAGCCGGTACATGGAGGTGCAGGTCGACGTCCGGCGTCACCACACCGCGCCGGAGATGACCTCGGAGCTGGAGTACACCGTGATCCGGCGCTCGCGGCAGCTGCGGAACGAGAAGCGGGATCCGGCCACGATGGTGCGCGGGCCGCTCGGTGACCAGGTGACGCTGGAGCACGCGCTGCGGCTGCGGGCTTTCGACGTGTGGATCCACGAGCAGGACCTGCGGGCGGCGCTGGGGGCACCGGGCAACTGGGACTCGCCGGGCGCGTACGTGGCGCGGGACCTGCTGCTGGCCGGGCTGCCGAAGGTGGTGGCGAAGCGGGCGGCCGCGCCCGCGAACTCGGCCGTGGTGATCGACGTGCACGGGCCGCTGGAGTTCATGCGGACGGTCCGGGTGGACGCGGACGGCCGCGGCACCGTGGACAAGTCGCCGTCACTGGGTCCGGCGGTGACCCTGACGATGGACTGGGAGACCTACGTCCGCCTGGCGGCGGGCCGGGTGCGGGCGCACACCGTCGCCGACCGGGTGAAGGTGGAGGGCGACGTGGAACTCGCGGACGCCATCCTCACGCAGTTCTCCGTGACCCCGTAGGAGGGCGCGGGACCGCGGGGACGGTCCCGCGGCCCCGGGCGGCCTCGCGGGCCAGGGCCGGGCCGCGCAGCCGCAGGATGCGCAGGACGCCCAGCGCCTCCAGTGCGAAGACCGTCGAGAAGGCGATGCGGTAGTTGTCCCCGGTGGCGTCGAGCAGGACGCCCACCGCCAGCAGCGTGGTCATGGACGCGATGAATCCGCCCATGTTCGTGATCCCGGAGGCGGTGCCCTGGCGCTCGGCCGGGTTGGCCGGGCGGGCGAAGTCGAAGCCGATCATCGACGCCGGTCCGCAGCCGCCGAGGACCAGGCACAGCGCGACCAGCAGTCCCATCGGCGCCCGCTCGCCCGGATACACGAGGACCGCCGCCCACAGCAGGGCGGTGAGGCCGACCGTGCCCAGGGCGAGCGGGATCCGCGCGGACTGGCGGCGGCCGACGATCTGGCCGTAGACCAGCCCGAGCGCCATGTTCGAGGCGACGACCAGCGTCAGCAGTCCGCCCGCGGTGGTCCGCGACAGCCCCTGCGCCTCGACGAGGAACGGCATCCCCCACAGCAGCAGGAACACCATCGCGGGGAACTGGGTGGTGAAGTGCACCCATAGGCCGAGGCGGGTGCCGGGTTCGGCCCAGGACTCCCGGATCTGGCGGCGCACGAAACCGCCCGGGGCACCCGGGGCACCCGGGGCACCCGGGGCACCTGGAGCCCCGGCGGCGCGCGGCACGGGCCCGTGACCCTCCGGGTGGTCGCGCAGGAACAGCACCAGCGGCACCAGGACCACCAGCCCCGCCACCGCGCTGCCCGCGAAGGCGGCCGTCCAGCCGACCCCGTGCAGGACCGGGGCGAGGACGAGGGTGGAAACGAGGTTGCCCGCCATGCCGACCAGCCCGGCCAGCTGCGCCATCAGCGGCCCGCGCCGGGCCGGGAACCACCGGGTGCCGAGCCGCAGCACCGATATGAAGGTCATCGCGTCGCCGCAGCCCAGCAGCGCCCGCGCGGCCAGCGCCGTCCCGTAGGAGGGCGACAGCGCGAAGCCGAGCTGGCCGGCGGTGAAGAGCACCGCGCCCAGGGTCAGCACCTTCTTGGTGCCGAGCCGGTCGACCATCAGGCCCACCGGTATCTGCATGCCCGCGTAGACGAGCAGCTGGAGGAGCGAGAAGGTGGCCAGCGCCGAGGCGTTGACGTGGAAGCGGTCGGCGGCGTCGAGGCCGGCCACGCCCAGGCTGGTGCGGAAGATCACCGCCACGAAGTAGACGGCGACGCCGATGCCCCACACGGCGAGGGCCTTCCGGCCGCCGGGCGGGTCCTCGGGCAGGCCGGTCCTGGGAAGGGCACCGTTCGCGGACCCGTCCACCGCACCGTTCGCGGACCCGTCCACCGCACCGTTCGCGGACCCGTCCACCGCGGCGTTCACCGGACCGTTCACCGGGCCGGCCCCCGCACCAGGTCCTCGACCCGGCCGATGTGCCCGCGGACCGCCGCGGCCGCCGTGTCCGCGTCCCCGGCACGCAGCGCGTCCAGGATCTCGGCGTGCTCGGCGAGGGTGCGCTCCAGCCGTTCGGGGTGGGCGTGCAGGAGGGCCACTCCCATCCGCAGCTGCCGGTCGCGGAGTTGGTCGTAGAGCCGGCACAGGATCTGGTTGCCGGCGCTGCGCACGATCTCGGCGTGGAAGCCGCGGTCGGCGGCCATCATCGCGGCGAGGTCGCCCGCCCCGGCGTGCCGGCGCTGTTCGTCGAGCAGGGCGGCGAGCCGCTCCAGCAGGCCCGGTGGCGCCGGTACGGCTCTGCGCACGGTGAACTCCTCGACCAGCAGCCGGGTTTCGAGGACGTCGGTGATCTCCTGCGCGGAGACCGGGAGGACCAGCGCCCCCTTCTTCGGGTACAGCTTCAGCAGCCCCTCGGTCTCCAGCCGCAGCAGCGCCTCGCGGACGGGCGTACGGGACACTCCGACCGCCGAGGCCAGTTCGCCCTCGGTCAGGAGCGTGCCGCCTTCGTAGCGGCGGTCGAGCACCCCCTGTTTGACGTGCTGGTAGACGCGGTCCGCGGCGGTCACGGCAGGGGCGGGGGCAGGCATGCGCACAGGATAGATACAACAGGGGTGCACGCCGTGCCGGGTCCAGGATGTGGACCGGGACCGGGGCGGGAAGCCGGGTGTGAGCCACCGGCCCCGGGCTGCATCGAAAGGTGTACCGCGCCTTCGTCCACCCGCAGGACGTACGGGGGCCCGTGCCCCGGGAGGCTGGGGTCATGGCCGAAACCCTGCTCGCCCCGGCGGCTCAGAAGACCGCCCGGCTCCCGCTCCTGGACGTCCTGCGCGGCGCCGCCATCCTCGGCACGCTCATGACCAACGTCTGGATCTTCACCTCGCCCGGCTCGGAGTGGGGGGTGCTGCAGGGCGCGCTGAAGCCGCCGGACCCGCTCGCGGACCCCTCGGTCGCGAACCTCGCCGAGAGCGTGTTCCGCTTCCTCGCCGACGGCAAGTTCCTGGCCCTGCTGACGGTCCTGTTCGGGGTGGGCCTGGCCATCCAGTACGACTCCGCCGCCCGCCGCGGGGACCCCTGGCCCGGCCGCTATCCGCGCCGGGCGGCGTTCCTCTTCGTCGAGGGCACCGTGCACTTCGTGCTCGTCTTCGCCTGGGACGTGCTCATGGGGTACGCCGTCACCGCCCTGCTCGTCGCCTGGCTGCTGGCCCGCTCCGAGAAGGTGCGCCGGCGGGCCATGTGGACGGCCGGCGGACTGCACCTGGCGCTGATCTCCCTGGTGACGCTCGACTCGCTGAGCCGGCCCGCCGGCGCCCCTAAGGCCGTGGACCCGGACGCCGTCGAGCTGTACGCCCACGGCGGCTACCCGGCCCAGATCGCCTTCCGCCTGGAGCACTTCCTCGCCCTGCGCATCGAGCCGGTCATCTCCTTCGGGCTGCTCGTGTTCCTCTTCCTCCTCGGGGTCCGGCTGCACCGCGCGGGGGCCTTCACCGCCACCGCCGAGGGCCGCCGTGTGCGGACCCGGCTGGCCGTCTGGGGCCTGGGCCTCGGCCTGCCGCTGAACGCCGCGACGGCCCTCGGCGGCGCCGACTTCTACCTCCTGGGCCGCTACGGCGCCGCGCCGGTGCTCGCGCTCGGCTACATCGGCCTGATCGGCGTCGTCCTCGACCGGCGGTGGGTCCCGGCCGCCGCCAGCCGGGCCCTCGGCTCCGTCGGCCGCACCGCCCTGTCCTGCTACGTCGCCCAGAACCTGCTGTGCATGCTGCTCTGCTACGGCATCGGCCTGGGCCTCGCCGAACGGTTGGGCGGCACCGGCCCCTGGTGGGTGATGGGCCTGTGGGCCGGCGTGAGCCTGACCCTCGTCGCCGGGTCGCGGCTGTGGCTGCGCCGTTTCGGCCACGGCCCCCTGGAAGCCGTACAGCGCACGGTCCTCAGGCCCCGCCGGTGACCGCCGGCACCTCGACGTCCAGGACGAACTCGTCGTACGGGGCCTCGTCCGGGTAGGGCGGCCGGACCTGCGCGAAGCGGATCCGGGCCCGGCCCCCGCCCGGGGGCCGGGCCCGGACCACGTAGGTCCGCTCCACCGCGGCCCCCGGCGGCGGGGCCGCACCGGCGGCGGCCGGAGCCTCGGGGGCCTCCGTCACCGCGACCACGTCCGCGTCCCCGGTGACCTGCCAGGTCCACACGTACCCGCGCGCCCCGCGCCCGGTGAGCCGCAGCTCGTACGGCTGGTCCGGGACCAGCACGATGCTCCGTACCTCCACGCCCGCCCGGTCCTCTCAGACGGGGCCGATCACCGACCCCTCGTGCCAGCCCGCGCCGTCGCGCCAGTAGTGCTGGAGGCGGCGGTCGGTGCGCAGGACGATGACTTCCAGGTTGAACCCGAAACTGCCCTGGAGCATCCCGGTGACGGCGGCGACGTCGTGCCCGAAGACCGCGCCGCGCCGCCAGGGCGAGCCGCCCGCGTTGCCGCGCCACCAGTGCTCGACCTGGCCGCCGGCGACGGCCACGCACAGCTCGTAGTTCCCGGCGGTGTCCTCGTCGGCGGCCCCGAACTGCCCCTCGATCAGGCAGGGCGCGGAGACGGCCGGGGTACCGCTGCCGAAGATCTCCCCGGGCCGCCAGGTGAAGCCGTTCGGATCGTCGCGCCACCACAGCTGCATGCGGCCGTCGGTGAGCGCGGCGACGAGGTCGAGGTGGCGGCCGCGGGTCTGGACGAGGGCGGGTCCGTAGTGGGCGATGCCGGAGGCGAACCGGCCGCCGTCGTTCCAGGTCCAGGGGGCGCCGTTGATCCGCCACCAGTGGTTGAGCCGGCCGTCGGCGGTCCGCACGACCACCTCGAAGTTGCCCGGCTTGCCGTAGTCGCTCTGGATGAACGCCGGGGTCGAGCCGGCCGCCGCGTCGCCCGGTCCGAAGACGCCGCCGTCGCGCCAGGCCCCGCCGGACTGCTCGTAGTACCAGTGGCGCAGCCGGCCGCCGGTGGTCACGTGCAGGGACTCCATGTTGCGGTTGTAGGTGGTGCCGGTGAAGGCGGGCTGGCCGGAGGCGTCGGTGGCGAAGGTGCCCGCGCGCGCCCAGGCGAACGGGGAGTCGCCCTCGCGCCACCAGTGCTGGAGGCGGCCGCCGCCGGGGGCGGTGGCGAGGAGCTCGAAGTTGCGGTGGGCGCGGCCGTTGCCGCTCTCGTAGACATTGCCGGTGTGCAGGCGGCGCTTGGTCCACGGGTCGGGGTTGGTGCCGCGCAGGCCGCACTTGGCCCAGTAGTCGATGTTGACCTCGCCGTAGGCGATCCGGCCGTAGCCGCCGACGTGGTAGCCCGTGCCCCAGGAGTTCTTGAACAGCCAGCAGCCGGCCGCGTCGTCGTAGCCGACGATCAACACGCAGTGCCCGCCCGCGAGATGGTCGCTCGTACGGTGGTACACGCCGGAGCCGAGCCCGAAGAAGTCGTCGTAGACGTCGAAGCAGGCGGTCAGCGGGCCGACCGTGTCCAGCCAGACCTTCTGCTGCTCCACGTCGCCGAGGCGGACGTAGTCGGTGATCCGGACGGTCCGGCCGGAGCGGTCCCAGCTGGGTGTGTACTCGGCGCGCCAGGCGTCGCGGCGGGCGGCCGGCAGCCCCGCGGGCGGGGTGCTGTAAGGCCAGCAGTCCGGGTCGGCGAGCCCGCCGTTCGCCTTGATCCAGTCCAGGGCGGTCTCCGGATTGCTGCCCTGGCCACAGGCGAAGCGCAGGCCGTCGTGCACGTCGCCCTCGGAGCGCTCCGCCCATACGTCGTGCTCGATCCGGGCCATGGACTCCACCAGGCCGGCGGCTCCGAAGGCCCAGCAGGAACCGCACGGGTTCTGGTCCTTCACCTTGGTGATCCAGGGCCATCCCCAGCGGGTGCGCCAGTCCACGGCGGCCGGCCGGGCCGGGGCCGCCACCCCCTGGACCCCGGGCAGCAGCCCGTGGGCGGCCCGGCGCCGCGTCAGATGCGGATTGCCGCTCGCGTGGCCGATGATCCCCGGGAGATCGATCACCCCCACGTCCTCGGCGGGTGTCAGGTTCGCCCCGGGCTCCAGACCGAGCGAGGGCCGTGGCACGGGCTCCTCGTCGGCGAGGTGCTCCAGTACCGACCAGCGCGCCCCCTGCGCGACGAGCCGCGCGCGCAGCTCCCCCACCGATTGGACAGACTCCTCCGGCATAGCGGCCCCCCAGCTGCAACCGTTCGGATCCAAGACCCGGGAGCGTCTCCCCGGCGCCCGGGGGCGTCAAGGGGGTCCGCACGGTCGCGTGGGGGCACGAGGGGGCGTGCCGCTCCGGCGCCCGCCGGATCGGCGCTCGCGCCGGGCGCGGCCGGCGCGCCGGACGGCTTCCCTGCCGCCGGCCTGCCACCGGCCTGCCGCCGGCCTGCCGCCGGGTCAGCCGTCCAGCGAGATCGCCTGCTTGGCGCGGTCCACGGATTCCTCGGAGGCCGGTCCGCCCGGGTTCTCCGTCGCCAGCGCCTGGTTGAGGTCGACGAAGGGCCGCATCCGCTCCTCGTAGCGGGCGTACGCGGCAAGGTGGTCGCCGGAGGACTGGGCGAGGGAGTCGGCCAGCACGTGGGCGCCCACCAGGGCCAGGCTGGTGCCCTGGCCCGAGAGGGGGGAGGGGCAGTAGCCGGCGTCCCCGAGCAGGACGACCCGGCCCCGCGACCACCGGTCCATGCGGATCTGGGCCATGGCGTCGCAGTAGAAGTCGGGCGCCCGCCGGGCGGCCTCGGCCAGGCGGGTCCCCTCCCACTGCAGGGACTCCAGCCTGTCGACGACGGTCCGCCGCAGGGCCTCGGCGGTCCGCAGTTCCGGCGCGAGCGGGGCGGACTCGAAGCCGAAGGCGACGCGCAGTTCGGTGTTGTCGCGTACGGGCATGACGCCGAAGCCCATGTCGCCGTCGCGCAGCCACATCTGCCAGTCCTCCAGGCCGAGGAAGTTGTCGGCGCCGAAGACCGAGAGGTAGCTGCCCAGGTGGTGGACGTAGTCCTCCTCGGGGCCGAAGGCCAGGCGCCGCACGGTGGAGTGCAGGCCGTCCGCCCCGACGACGAGGTCGAAGGTGCGCGGCTCCGCGTGCGCGAACTCCGCCCGCACCCCGCTCCCGTCCTGCGCCAGCGCGGTGACGGTGTCGCCGAAGAGGTACTCGACGTCCGCGCGGGTGTGCTCGTGGACCAGCCGAACCAGGTCCTCGCGCAGCAGCTCGATGTCCTCGCCGTCGAGCCGGCCGCTGCTGTAGGTCGCCTCGGTGGAGCGGCCGACCTCGCCGCCGTCGGGGCCGAGCATCGACATGCCGCGCATCCGGGTGCGTACGCGGCTCGCCGGCTCCAGCAGGCCCATGCGCTCCACGACGTCGAGCGCGACGCCGCGGATGTCCACGGCCTGCCCGCCGCCGCGCACGCCCGGGGCTCGTTCGACGACGGTGGGCTCGAAGCCGCGGCGGTGCAGGAGGTGGGCCAGGACGGGTCCCGCGATGCCGCCGCCGGAGATGAGTACGGTCCGCATGAGAAGCTCCTTCAGTGGTCTGTACGCTGTACGCACACTGAATGTACGACGTACGCGCAGGCCTCTCAACTGGCATAACAACGCTCCTGTACTAGGCCAGAACGGCTCCGGCGGACATCGCCGCCGGTAGCCTCTGAACTAGTACAGACAAGAAAGGCGGCAGAACGTGACGCAGACCACAGGCACACCCGGCGATCCGCCCTACCTCCGCATCGTCGCCGCGATCCGGCGGCGCATCGCGGACGGGGAACTCGCCCCCGGGGACCGCGTCCCCTCCACCCGGCAGATCGCCTCGCAGTGGGGCGTCGCGCTCGCCACCGCCACCAAGGCCCTGACCACCCTGCGCCTGGAGGGCCTGGTCGAGGCGCACCCCCGGGTCGGCACGGTCGTCGCCGGGAGCACGGCCGCCGGAAACACCCCCGCCGCCGCCCCGGCCCGCCGGCGCCCCTCGACCGCCCCGGACGCCGAGCCCGAGCTGACCCTCGACCGGATCGTCCGCGCCGCAGTCGAGATCGCCGACGCCGAAGGCCTGGACGCGCTCTCCATGCGCGCGGTGGCGGCCCGGCTCGGCGTCGCGGCGATGTCGACCTACCGGTACGTCCCGAGCAAGGAGGACCTGGTCCTGCTCATGGCGGACGCCGCCTTCGGCGAGGAGTCCCCCGCCGCCTCCGGGGCCCCCGGGGACTGGCGGGCGCGCGTCGAGGTGGGCGCCCGGACCCTGTGGCGGCTGTACCGCGCGCACCCGTGGCTGGCCCGGATCGGCTCCCTCACCCGCCCCCTGCTCGTGCCCAACCTGCTGGTCCACGGCGAGTGGATGCTGGGCGCCCTCGACGGCCACGGACTCGACCCGACCGCTCTCTTCGACATCCACGTCCTGCTCTACAGCCACGTGCACGGCCTGGCGGCGCACCTGGAGCTGGAGGCCGACGCCGAGGCCGCCACGGGCCAGTCGGAGGACCAGTGGATGGACAGCCGCGCCCCCGTCCTGCAGGACCTGGTGGACTCCGGCCGCTTCCCGACCTTCGCCAGGGTGGTCGGATCCTTCGAGGACGGCTACGACCTGCGGCTCGACGCCCTCTTCGAACTCGGCCTCACGGCGCTCCTCGACGGCCTGACCCCCGTGGTCGAAGGCCGGGGACACTCCCGCGGCCCCGGGCGGGGGCCCGTATAGGCTCGGGCCGCATGGGGAAGTGGATCGCGCCGAGCGCCGTCGAGAGAGCGCTGTACGAGGCCAAGACCGCGGGTGACTGGGCCGCTTACTTCGACGCGCTGGCCCGTACACCGCTGTACGTGGCGCAGCCCCGCGGGCAGTCGGACGCGCATCCCGACTCGGTGTTCTTCCACGCCACCCCGGACCGGACGCTCGCCGTCCACACCCCGGGGATGCTGCCCGCCCCCACCCCGGGGACGGTCTACGAGTCCCGGAGCCTGCGCTGGTTCGCCCAGGTCTGGGCCGCCGCCGACCCCGCCTTCCTCGCCGTGAACCCGGGCTCCCCCACCGAGGCCTACCTCACCACCACCCCCGCCGACCTGGCCCGCTGGCGCACCCACGCGGAAGCCGCCCCCCACTACGGCCTGCCCGAGGGCAAGGTCCACGCCCTGTTCACCGGCGGCCCGCTGCACGGGCCCGTCGCCCACGGTCTCGCCGTCGGCGCCCATCTCGCCGTGACCAACGGCGAGTTCTGGAACTCCCTCGCCTACCACGGCAGCGGCTACCAGTCCGAGCGCCGCCGCGTCGCGAAGAGCTGGAGCATCACCGACCGGCCCGACTGGCTCTCCGTCCTGGAGACACTGCTGGACTGCGGGATGGTCAGCCCCGTCTGGGAGTACGCGCTCCGCGTCCGGCGCGCCCTCGCCTCCGACTTCGCCGGGCCGGTGGACATCGAGCACTGGCGGCACGCGGCCGAGGCGAGCCTGCGCCGCAACGCCGAACGCGCCGCCGAGCCGCGGCTGACCCCCGACGGGGTCACCGTCGCCCAGCCGCGCCCGGCCGCCGAGGTCGAGGGGGAGATAGCCGGTGTCGGACGCCTCATCGGCCGGATCACCCGCTACGAGCAGCGCTTCCGGGCCGACGGACTGCTTCCCGAGGACGGCTGGGTCCGTTCCGTGGAGGGCTGGGACACAGGGCGGGCCTCGCAGATGGCCCGCTGGGGTGTCGGCTGCCGCTACGGCAGCGTCGAGGAGGCCGAACAGGCCGTACTGCGCGCCGGGGAGGCCGCGCGCGACACGTACCGCTCGTGGGCGGACTTCTCCGCCGGGTACGTCCTCGGCCGGTGCCTGCACTTCGACGAGGAGGAGTTCGGCCCCTGGTACACGACCGCCCTCGCCGCCCACCTCGCCCTGACGACCGACCCGGCCAGCCCCTGGCTCAACATCCCCTGGAACTGAACCCGTCCGTACGGTGTCCGACCTCGGGTAGTCGGCGGCCGCGGCCGGAAACCGGCTGCCGGCCACCGGGTCCCCGACTAGCCTCGCCGCCATGACTGTTGAGCTGAACGAGACCGTGCGAGGGCTGCTCGACGCGCCGCACCCCGCCGTCCTGTCGACCATCAACCCCGACGGAAGCCCGCAGAGTTCGGTGATCTGGGTGACCCGCGACGGCGGCGACCTGCTGATCTCCACCGAGCAGGGACGCCGCAAGGAACGCAACATCGTCCGGGACGGGCGGGTCGGCCTCACCGTCTTCGACCTGGCCAACCCCTTCCTCTACGCCGAGATCCGCGGCACCGCCACCGTCACCGAGGACGTCGGCCGCGCGGTGGCCGTGCGCATCGCCGAGGAGTACATGGGCCCGGGCGCCGGCAAGGAGTACGCGGACGCCCCGGCCGAGGACGTCCGGGTGATCGTCCGCATCACCCCGACCAAGGTCCTCGGCAACGCGGCCCGATAGGCCCGACAGCCCCGGCGTGCCCGGAAGGCCCGGCGGGACGGGGGCGGCAGGGCTCAGGGAAGGCCGGGCCGGACCGCCGCCCAGGCGTCGACCGCCCGCGCCGCGGGGTCGGTGTCCGCGAGGTGGGGCCGTACGAGCACCAGCCACGGGATCAGGCTCTTGATCCGGCGCAGGTGCCGGATCCGGTGGTACGGGAGGTCCCGCCAGACCCGGCCCTGCGCCGCGGCCTGCTCCGGGCTCAGGTCCATCAGCGCCAGCAGCTCCCGGCACAGCGCGGCCGGGTCACCGCCCCGGTCCGGGCCGAACCGCTCGATCAGGTAGACCCGTACGCCGGCGAGCTCCGGTGCCCGGAGCAGATCGGGCCCGCCCTCGGCCCGTGCGCAGCGGTGGGCGGCGGCCAGCGCGATGCGGCCCCAGCGCAGCCGGATCGCGTCCGGCAGCCGCTCGTCCCGCATCCGCACCCCGGCCAGGACGCGCAGGGTCCGCGGGTGCGGTTCGTCGCTCAGCGGCGGGTCGGTGGCCAGCCAGGCCTCCAGCTCCTCCAGCGCGTGCCCGTCGGGCGGCACCGAGGTCAGCACCTGTCCCCGGGTGAGGAGTGCGACCATCGCGCCCGCGAGGTGGACCTTCGCGACGTGCCCGGCGTCGAAGGAGCCGACGGCCCGGCCGTAGCGCTCGATGCGGCGCAGGGCGATCCTGGACTCCCCGACGGCGTAGACCTGTCCGGCCCGTGCCACCCCGCCGACGCACCGGACCACGCACACGCCGCCCGTGACGTCGGCCTCCTCGACGGAGTACACCTGCAATTCGGCGATGGACACCCGCGCCCCCTTCCCCGGGCGGAGGTTACCTCCCGGGGCCGCCCCCCTGCCCCGGACCCCGCTCGACGCGGTCCAGCAGGGGCGCCGCCCACTCCGGGAGGGCGGACGCCGCCGGGCGGGGCGGGCGGGGGTCGGAGGTGATGCCGATGCCTCCCGCCGGGTCGCCGTACACGAACCGCCGGGACCACTCCAGCCAGGAGCGGACGAACAGGTTCGCGCTCCACGCCAGGGCCAGCGCGCCGCGCAGCCCGGGGACCTCGTACCAGTAGCCGGTGAGCACCACGGCGCGGGAGACCGCCTCGTCCTGGTCCCCCGGCCGGGAGTCGGCGGTGAGCCCGGCGGCCAGCACCGATGCCGCGAACGGATGGCCGGCGAGCAGCCCTCCGACGTCGCAGACGACCGCGTCCAGCAGGTCCGCCGGGAGGCCGGCGGCGGCCTGCTCCAGCCTCGCCAGCAGCTCGGGCAGGCCCGGATCGCCGACCGCCTCCGGGCCGGGGACCACCCTCAGGTCGACCGGCAGCCGCCCGTCCCCCGGGCGGGCGGCCAGCAGGTGCACGTACGCCAGCACGCGCAGGGTCTGCCAGCGGCAGAGCGTGTCGAGCAGCGCGGTCCGGGAGCTGCGGAAGGCGAGCCGCACCGGCCAGTGGGCCGCCCGGACGTCGTCGCCGAGCGCCCGCAGCTCCGTCGGCACCGGGGCCGGGAAGACCCGGATCCGGCCGGGGTCGCAGGACGGCTCGGCGCGGTAGCCCGGCCGGCCGGGTGCGGGATCGCCGGGGGTACCGCTGCGGCTACTCATTCACTTCTTCGTCCTCCGCGAGGGCGTCAGGCGATCCGTTCGACGAGGGCCGGGGGAAGCGGGTAGACGCGTTCCTCGGGCAGCAGGGCCGCGGCCGCGTCGAGGTTCCCGGCCGTCACCGCGGCATGGATCTCGTGCGCCGTGGCGGTGACGTCCCGGATGCCGCTGATCCAGTTCTCCACGTACCGCTCGACCGCGGGTCCCGAGAGGCCGATCTGGATCGCCCGGTGCGGCAGCGGATTCAGGTGCAGATCCCGCTCGGGGTCCCATTGGACGCGCACCGGGCTGTCACGAACGGCGGCACGCCACTCCTCGACCCCCGGGAAGCGTGTCCTGTCGAAGTGGCTGAGGCAGGACCGGGAAAGCGCCTCCTCGAATCCGTCCCGCGTGATGTCGATCGCCAGGACGCGCTCCTGATCGCTCTTCGTGGCCCATCCGCAGCGGTACATCATCCACAGGAACGACGGCTTGATCCACGTCATCCTGGCGCGCTTGAACGGATCCACGAAGGTGCCGGCCTCCAGGGCCGGTTCGGCGATGCGTGCCGGGTACGCCTGATAGACGGTGATGGTCGCGTCGTCGAACCGCGCCCTGACCTCGTGCGTCGCGCCGGTCATACGGAAGGCTCGCCGGCCCAGACCTGCGGCTTGGCGATGACCGGGTCGGCCACCGTGCGCGCGCCGCAGGCGTGCAGGAGCCAGCGCAGGTCCTCCCAGGCGAAGAAGGGCTCGCCCCAGGTGTCCGCCCACAGCCGCAGCCGGTCCGTCCCGTCGGCCGGGCGCGTCAGGTCCCACCAGGCCCAGCCCCGCACCTCAAGGTCCGGATCGAAGCGCGAGAGCCAGTTCTGCAGGTCCCAGGGCTCGCCGCCGGTGCGCTCGCGGTAGCGGTCGCGCCCCTCGGCCGCGAAGGGTTCCGGGGAGGAGCCGCCCCGGCAGACGGCGGGGAACCATGCGGGAATGCCGTCGACGGGCAGATCGTCGTCGTCGAAGGACTCCGAGGCCGCGATACCCAGCACGGCGTCCATGACGGCGCGCAGCCTGCCGGCGTACCGCTCGGGGTCCCCGTCCACCGCCACTTCGAAGAAGGCCAGGACCGGGGGCGCGGAATCGGTGTCCGGACGGCCGGACACGCGGGCCCTCTCCCTTTCGAGGTCTTCGATTTCGTGCAGCATTCCGTAATCCTCACTAATGATCTTGTACGATCCTACCAGAGCCGGGAATGATGGCTTTTCGCATTTTCTCGATCACCTCACCCGGAAGGCCGTACAGGTCCGTCCCCCTGGTGGGGTCGGAGATTTCCGGATAGATCTGCTTCACCTGTTTCCATTCTTGTTTGGTGAAGCCGAGCCCGTCCGGCTGTTCCTGCGGAACCGCGTGCGTGCGGATGTCGTCCACGAAACTCTTCGGTACGTCGAACGCGACGATCTGGCCGCTGTCCCCCCGGAACTCCACGGTGTGCCGCAGGTCTCCGCTCATGTTCACGTACAGGTGGTTGTTGCCCTCGATCGTGACGTTGCCGTTCCCGTCGATGTGCACCCGCTGGCTGAGCGGATGGTCGGTCTGCTTGCGGTAGACGGTGACCGTGCACTCGTCCGGCGCCAGGCCGAGGTGGTCCGACCAGGTGTGGGGGTTGGGAACGTACGCCGCCGGGTTGGGCGCCGGGGCGAGACCCAGCGGGTCCTGGCTGAGGTACCGCGCCGTCGACGGGTCGTAGGTGCGGAAGACGTTGTGGTGCAGACCCGATTCGGGGTCGAAGTACTGCCCCGGGAAACGCAGCGGCGTGTACGTCGACGCGCCGCGGTTCCAGGTCGTCGCGCCCCACAGGGTGGACCGGGTGTGCCAGGCGATGTCGCCCCGCTCGTCCACGAGTTCGGTGGGCGTGCCCACCAGGTCCGTGACGATCGAGAAGAAACGGCTGTCGATCTCCTCGCTGGAGGCCCCGAGGATGCGTTCCGTCTGCGTCAGCGGGTGCAGTCCGCGGTGCTCCCAGGTCAGGACGACCGGATGGGGAAGACCGGGCGACCGCGTGACCTGCTCGCAGAGGGTCGCGCCCTCCCAGGTGAAGAGGACCTCCTCCACGACCTCACCGGCCGCCGACAGCCGTTGCTTGGCGGCCCGCCGGCCCAGCGGGTCGTACAGGTAGCGCCACACCGTGCCGTCCGGGGTCGTAACCCCCACCAGCCGGTCCTCCGCGTCCCAGGCGTAGTGCCAGGTGTCCGGCTTGCGGGACAGACGCGTCTTGCGGCGCAGGACGACGCGCCCTTGCGCGTCGTACTCGTAGCGGACGCCTCCCGCGCCCGTGAGGCGGTTGCCCGTGTAGGTGCGCGGCCCGGTCGCCACGTCGGCGTCCGGATGGGTGGCGGGCCAGGACGCGGACGTCTGGTTGCCGGCCTCGTCGTAGGCGTAGCGCTCGGACCAGGCCTCCGCCTCCACCGCGGTCACACGGGCGGCGGCGTCCAGGGTGAAGGAGCGGGAGCCGCCCAGCGCGTCGTCCACCGCGGTCAGGTGGCCATCGGGCCGGTAGGTGTAGCCCCGGCGCTGGAGGGTCCGGCCGTCGTGGCCCGTCAGGTGCTGCTCGGTGAGGCGGCCGACCTCGTCGAAGCCGTGCCGGAGCGTGAGGCCCCCGCCGATCCGGCGGACCGTCTCACGGCCCGCCGCGTCGTGTTCGAAGGCCAGGGTCCGGCCGGAGGTCGTCAGACCCGCGCGGCGGCCGGCGGCGTCGTAGGACCACTCGCCGACCACACCGGTCGGCGTGGTGCGCCGCGTCGTCCGCCCCAGCTCGTCGTAGGCGAAGCCGAGCGTCCGGCCGTCGACCGTCTCCGAGTGCAGCAGGCCCTCGCGGTTGCGAATCCGGCTCAGGGTCACGTCCGGCCCGACGGCCCGCGCCAACTGGTCCGCGTAGTCGTACTCGTACGTGGTCACCGCGCCGGCGGCGTCCTTGCGGACGGTCTGGCCGAGCTCGTTGTACTCGTACCGGACCGTCTCCCCGAGCGCGTTGGTCCGCGCGGTCAACCGGCCCGCCGCGTCGTACGCGTAGCCCAGGGTCCGGCCGTCGAAATCCGTCTCCGCGGTCAGCCGGCCCGCCGGGTCGTAGTCGTACGTCCAGGTCAGCCCCTGCGGGCCGGTGACCTCCGTGAGCCGCAGCTCCAGGTCGTGCGCGAACGAGTAGCGGGCCCCGTCGGGACCGGTCCGCGCGACCAGGGCGTCGAAGTCGCCGTACTCGTAGACCGACCGGCCGCCGGCCGCGTCGGTGTGGCTGAGGCAGTTCCCCTCGCCGTCGTACACCCAGGACTGCTCGCTGCCGTCGGGTTCCACCCGGCGCAGCAGACGGCCCTCCACGCTCCATGTCAGCCGGGTGACCGCGCCGAGCGGGTCGGTGACGGTGGCCGCGCGGCCGAAGGAGTCGTACGTGTACCGGGTGACCGCGCCCAGCGGGTCGGCCGATTCGACGACGAGGCCCGCCGCGTTGCAGCGGAACGAGGTGGTTTCGCCCAGCGCGTTCGTCACCGAGGCGAGGTGGCCCCGGTCGTCGTACGTGAACCGGGACGTCGCACCGGAGGCGTCCCGCACGGCGACGGGGTTGCCGCGCTCGTCGTAGGTCCGGCGCACGGAGGTGCCGTCCGGCCGGGTGATGCGTTCGGGCAGGCCGAGGCCGTTGTACTCGATGGCCGTGCGGCGCCCGTCGGTGCGTTCGACGGAGGTGACGAGCCCGTTGTCGTCGTATGCGATCCGGGTCGTCAGTCCCAGCGGATCGGTGCGCGTCAGCAGCCGGTTGAAGGAGTCCCGCACGAAGCGGGTGGTGGAGCCGTTCGCGTCGGTCTCGGCGACGATCCGGGCCTTCTCGTCGACGAGGTAGCGGCGCTGGTGCCCGAGCGCGCCGGTGACCGTGGTGACGCCGTCCTCGTACGTGAAGCGCGAGTCCACGTGCCCGTTCGTGCCGGACTGGGCGACGCAGCGGTCCCGTTCGTCGTACGCGTAGTCGAAGTGGCGGCCGTTGCTGTCGGTCCACGAGACGATCCGGGCGCGGTCGTCGTACCCGAACCGCAGGGGCAGGCCCGAGGAGTTGACGACCTCGGTCAGATTCCCCTCGGTGTAGCGGTAGTCGAGGACCTTCGTTCCGTCCGCGAGGGACAGCGAGGTGATCCGGCCGTCGGCGGTGGTGAGCCGCACGCGGTAGCCGCCGCTGTGGCTGATGCCCGTCGGAGCGCCGTCCGCGTCGTACTCGTAGGCGATCCAGCCCCCGTTGCGGTCGTCCAGCTGGAGCAGGGCGCCCTCGGCGGTGAAGTGCCAGACGCGGCCCGATTCCGGGTCGGCCACCGTGTACCCGCCGTCCGGTGTGGCGGACAGGGGCCATCGCCGGCCGTGCGTGGGCAGCACCGGCAGACCCGGTGCCGGGTGCGGATAGGCGAGGACACTGCCGTCCTCGCCCAGGAGGAGGACACCGGCGGCGTCGATCTCCAGGCGCTGGTCGACGGTGCTCGCCCAGCTCGGACCGAACCAGCGGCCCGCCCGGTACGAGGACTCGAAGGAGCGGGTGAAGACCAGCGGCAGCGATCCCGGCAGGACGAGGTCGGTCTGCGGCAGAACCATCCGCCCGGTCGCCACGTCGACCGGGTCGTCGACGCACGTCTTGTCGGCCGGGGTGCGCGACGGGCTGTCGGGGCCGTCGCTCTCGAGGTGGGTGCGACCCGGTCCCTTGAGGTCGTCGGCGTGCTTGGCGATGGACGCCGTCTTCTTCAGGGCGCCGAGGCCCTTGGAGCCGATGAGTTCGGGGAGCATCTTGCCGATGCCCTCGCTGGGGTCCTTCATGAACTCGTCGAGCATCTGCTTGCCCGCGCCCATGGGGTCGTTGACCGCCACGGCCAGGCCGGCGACCGTCGAGTTGAGGCTGGTCATGTACTCGGCGGGGTGGGTCAGGTTGTACGGGTCCATCGGGTTGACCGAGCGGACGAAGTTGACGAGACCCGCCGTGCCCTTGACCACGCCGCCCGCGAGGTGGGTCTGCGCGAGGTCCAGGTAGTCCATCCCGTCCTTGAGCTGCTCGGCGTACGAGGGCTTGGGCGGGGCGGCGTCGCGGGCCGCGCGGACCGCCGTACGGGCCGTCTCGGCCACTTCGTTGCGCTGGGTACGCGCCTCGTCGAGCTTGTCCTGGGCGGCCTTCACGAGGGGCTCGCCGGGATCGGTGAAGTCGTCGGCCGGCCGCGGCGGCAGCGTTTCCTTCTCCGCCTTCACCGCGGCCTTGTAGTCGGTGATCGACTTGTTGTAGGCGGTGCGCGCGTCCTGCGAGACCTTCCTGGCCTTGTTGTAGTCCTCCAGGGCCTCCTTGGCCTGGCGCTGCGCCCATTCGACGGTGTCCGCGAAGCGGTTCATCGCGTCGGCGGCCTTGCCGAAGGCCTCGGCCGCCTTGAACCAGCGCGGCGGTTCCTTGGCTATCGCCTCCCGGAACGCGTTGGCCGACGCGCCCTTCAGTCCGTCGCCCTCCAGTCCCTTCAGACCGTTGCCGACCATGGTGAAGGAGGCCTTGAAGTCGTCCAGGTGCGAGACCTGGGCGCGGATCTTCGACACGCTGCCGTAGACCAGCTTGTTCGGGTCCTCGGTCTGTCCGAGCTCCAGCTCCGAGACGTCCGCGCCGAGCTGGTTGGCGGCCGAGCGGCTCTTGTCGCGGACCCAGTCACCGGCCTTGTCGAGCCCGACCTCCTCCGCCACGTCGGCGACCTTGTCGCCGGTCCACTCGATCGCGTCGCCGACGTCCTCGGCCCGGTCCTCGACCCAGTCCTCCGCCGAGTCCGGTACGAAGTCCCTCCAGCCCATCAGCTACCGCCCCCGCCGGCCTGGTCCAGCAGGTCCTTGATCGAGCCGATCTTCCCGCTGGAGGTCAGCTTGTCGCCCGTGTCCGACCAGGTCTGCTTCATCTCCTGCCGGCTCTTCTCGAAGGACTCCGCGCTGTAGTCCGGCTTGTAGACGTCCGCCCGCCAGATGTCGTCCCAGCTCTTCTGCTCGATCTCGTCCTCGCTCGCGTGCGGATTGCCGTACGCGGCGTTCGCCACGACCTTGAACGCACCCTGCATGTACTGCTCTTCCTCCCACACCGTGCCCGCCGCGATCCCGAGGTTCCCGGCGAGGGCACTGGCGTTCTGCACGAGACTGCGCACGCCCCACTCCCAGCGCTCGCAGAAGTCCTCGAAGTCGGTGGCCAGACCCATGTGTCCGGCTTCCATCCCCGTCATCGACAGATCGCTGAACCCGGCACCCTGCGAGGCGCCGGCCGCATCCCCCGACTCGCGCAACTCGGCGATGGCCTTGCGCAGACCGTCCTGGATGTTCTTGACGGCGGCCGGCGAGACCTCAAGGTCCCCGTCGCCCGCCATCAGACGGCGTCCGCGGAGTCGGGCCCGGCGTCCACGGCGCACGCGTCGGGCACGATGCCCACGACCGGCGGGAACAGCATCGAGCCGTCCTGGTCCGCCACGTTCACCGCGACACCCGTCGGGCCCTCGGCCGCGGGTACCACCGCGTCGAGGAGTCGGGCACCCAGGATGGAGAGGTACTCCCACTCACCGGCCGCGGCACCGGCACCGGCACTTCGCATCGCCGCGAACCGCGCCAGGGCCTCCTCGTCCGTGAAGGCGTAGATCCAGCGGACGCCGCCCTGCCACCCCGACATCAGCCCGCCCTCGGGGTCCTCCGACAACGGCACGAGCAACGCGGTACGGCGAAATTCACCCAGCAAACTACCGGAGTGCCCCAATCCGCCTCGCATGGCGGCGATTTGCTCGGTAAGTCCCATCACGTACCCCATCCCCGAAGGGCAGTCGGCGCCCCCGATTCGCATACGTTACTTAGATACGCGCGGGAGTCCGAACGGTTCCACTCAGACCGATGGCCGGTCTCCACGAGGGAGACCGGCCATCGGGTGGGGCGTCGTACGTGCCGCTACGACCAGGTGATCAGGCGGCGGGGGTGTTCCAGGACCGCCGCGATGTCGGCCAGGAAGCGGGAGCCGAGCTCGCCGTCGATCAGACGGTGGTCGAACGACAGCGCCAGGGTGGTGACGTGGCGCGGCTTGACCTTGCCCTTGTGGACCCACGGCTGCAGCTTGATCGCGCCGACCGCGAGGATCGCGGACTCGCCCGGGTTCAGGATCGGCGTACCGGTGTCGACGCCGAAGACGCCGACGTTGGTGATGGTGATCGTGCCGTTCTGCATGTCCGCCGGGGAGGTCTTGCCGTCACGGGCCGTGGCGACCAGCGAGGACAGGGACTCCGACAGCTCGCCGAGGGACTTGGCGTGCGCGTCCTTGATGTTCGGGACGATCAGCCCGCGCGGGGTGGCCGCCGCGATGCCCAGGTTGACGTAGTGCTTGAGCACGATCTCCTGGGCCGCCTCGTCCCAGGACGCGTTGACGTCCGGGTTGCGGCGGATGGCCACCAGCACGGCCTTCGCGATGAGCAGCAGCGGGTTGATCCGCAGCCCCGCGAGGTCCGGGTCGGCCTTGAGCTCCTGGACCAGCTTCATCGTGCGCGTCACGTCGAAGGTGATGAACTCGGTGACGTGCGGCGCGGTGAAGGCCGAGCCCACCATGGCCTGCGCGGTGACCTTGCGCACGCCCTTGACCGGGATACGGGTCTCCCGCGCCGAGGCGTCGGCCACGGGGGCCGCGGCCACCGCGACGGGCGCCGCCGGGGCGGCCGGGGCGGCGGCCGGAGCCGCCGCGGGAGCGGCGGCCTGCGGGGTGATCGCCGCGGCGGCCGCCGCGTGGACGTCCTCCCGGGTCACGACCCCGCCGTCGCCGCTGGGCACCACCGAGGCCAGGTCGATGCCGAGGTCCTTGGCGAGCTTGCGCACCGGCGGCTTGGCCAGCGGCCGCTCACCGGCCGGCTGCGCCGGGACGGCGGGAAGCGGCGCCGGTGCGGCCGGAGCCGCGGGGGCGGCCACCGGGGCCGTCGTGCCGTTCTGCGCGGCCACGGCGGCCGCGGGGGCGGCCTTGCGCGGGCGGCGCTTGGTGGAGGACTCGGAGACCCCGTAGCCGACCAGGACGGGCTGGCGGGCGGCCGGGGCCGGCTCGGCGGCGGCCGGGGCCGCCTCCACGGCAGCGGCGGCGGGGGCCGGAGCCTCGGCCTCGCCGGTCTGCACCGAGATGATCACCTGGCCGACGTCGACCGTGGTGCCCTCCTCGAAGAGGAGGGCGTGCACGACACCGTCGAACGGGATCGGCAGTTCCACGGCGGCCTTGGCCGTCTCGACCTCGCAGACGACCTGGCCGTCGGTGACCGTGTCACCCGGCTGGACGTACCACTTGAGGATCTCGGCCTCGGTGAGGCCTTCGCCCACATCGGGCATCTTGAATTCGCGGATGGTCATGACGCGGGTCTCCTAGTACGCCAGCGAGCGGTCGACGGCGTCGAGCACCCGGTCCAGGCCGGGCAGGTACTCGTCCTCCAGGCGGGCCGGCGGGTACGGGGCGTGGAAACCGCCCACGCGCAGGACCGGCGCCTCCAGGTGGTAGAAGCACCGCTCCGTGATGCGAGCGGCGACCTCCGCGCCCACGCCGAGGAAGACCGGCGCCTCGTGGACGACCACGAGCCGGCGGGTCTTCTCGACCGAGGCCTGGATCCCGTCGAAGTCGACCGGGGACATCGAGCGCAGGTCGAGGACCTCCACCGACTTGCCCTCCTCGGCGGCCGCGGCCGCGGCCTCCAGGCAGACCTTCACCATCGGGCCGTAGGCGGCCAGGGTGACGTCCGAGCCCTCGCGGCTCACGCGCGCCTTGTGCAGCTCACCGGGGATGGCGTCGAAGTCGACCTCGCCCTTGTCCCAGTAGCGGCGCTTCGGCTCGAAGAAGATCACCGGGTCGTCGCTGAGGATCGCCTGCTGGAGCATCCAGTAGGCGTCGCTCGCGTTCGAGGGGGAGACCACCTTGAGGCCCGGCACGTGCGCGAAGAGCGCCTCGGGGGACTCGCTGTGGTGCTCGACCGCGCCGATGCCGCCCGCGTACGGGATGCGCACGACGACGGGCATCTTGACCTTGCCCAGGGCGCGCGCGTGCATCTTCGCGAGCTGCGTGACGATCTGGTCGTACGCGGGGAAGACGAACCCGTCGAACTGGATCTCCACGACCGGCCGGTACCCGCGCAGGGCCAGGCCGATCGCGGTGCCGACGATGCCCGACTCGGCGAGCGGGGTGTCGATGACCCGCTCCTCGCCGAAGTCCTTCTGCAGGCCGTCGGTGATCCGGAAGACACCGCCCAGCTTGCCGACGTCCTCGCCCATGATCAGGACCTTGGGGTCCTGCTCCAGGGCCTTGCGCAGCGACTCGTTGAGCGCCTTGGCGATAGACATCTTCTCGACAGCCATCAGTGACCCTCCTCGAAGGACGCGAGGTAGGCGGCGAACTGGGCGCGCTCCTCGTCGACGAGCGCGTGCCCGTCCGCGTAGACGTTCTCGAAGATCGCCATGGTGTCCGGGTCGGGCATGGCGCGCACGGCCTCGCGCACGCGCTTGCCCATCGCCTCGCTCTCCGCCTCCAGCTCCGTGAAGAACGCCTCGTCGGCGCCTCCGGTGGCCAGCAGGTGGGCCTTCAGGCGCAGGATCGGGTCCTTGGCCTCCCAGGCCGCCGTCTCCTCGTCCCGCCGGTACTTCGTCGGGTCGTCGGAGGTGGTGTGCGCGCCCATGCGGTACGTGAACGCCTCGACCAGGGTCGGGCCCTCACCGCGGCGGGCCCGGTCCAGGGCCCAGCGGGTCACGGCCAGGCAGGCCAGCACGTCGTTGCCGTCGACGCGGACGCCCGGGAAGCCGAAGCCCTGCGCGCGCTGGTAGAGCGGCACGCGCATCTGGCGCTCGGTCGGCTCGGAGATCGCCCACTGGTTGTTCTGGCAGAAGAACACCACGGGGGAGTTGTAGACGGCGGAGAAGGTGAACGCCTCCGCGACGTCGCCCTGGCTGGACGCGCCGTCGCCGAAGTAGGCGATGACCGCGGAGTCCGCGCCGTCCTTGGCCACA
The DNA here is from genome assembly GCF_016755875.1 of Streptomyces spororaveus. Classification (NCBI taxonomy): domain Bacteria; kingdom Bacillati; phylum Actinomycetota; class Actinomycetes; order Kitasatosporales; family Streptomycetaceae; genus Streptomyces; species Streptomyces spororaveus. The sequence goes on from NZ_BNED01000005.1 coordinate 4,314,747, forward strand.
CCCATCGCGTAACCGGTCGCGTGCAGCGTCTGCGAGCCGATCACGATCGTGTAGAGGTGGAAGTTGTTGGTGTTCGGGTCCCAGCCGCCGTGGTTCACACCGCGGAACATGCCGAGCAGGTTGGTCGGGTCGACCCCGCGGCACCAGGCCACGCCGTGCTCGCGGTACGTCGGGAAGACGTAGTCGTCGTCGTTCAGCGCCCGGCCGGAGCCGATCTGCGCGGCCTCCTGCCCGAGGAGCGAGGCCCACAGGCCCAGCTCGCCCTGACGCTGCAGGGCGGTCGCCTCACCGTCGAAGCGGCGGGTCATGACCATGTCGCGGTACAGCCCGCGCAGGTCCTCGGTGGTGATGTCGGCGACGAAGGGGGCGAACTCGGCGTTCTCCGCGTTGTCGACGCGGTCCCCTTCGGGCGTCAGCAGCTGTACGAGCTGAGGTACGACATCCTGCGTCTGCGCGGTGGCAGCGGCGGGCTTGGCGGCGGCGTTCGCCGCGCCTGCCGCCCGCTTGGTGCCGCTGCTGCGTCGCGGCTTGCGCGCGGCAGTGCTCTCCACGGTCACGTGTGCTCCTCCGTCGGTCCGGCACCCGGGTTCTCCGGGGTCCAGTGCGGCTCACCTGTATCCGTAACGAGCGCACGGGGTGGGTGCGCGTCGCGTACGGGGATTCAGGCGTGACAGGTGCCCCGGCGAGTGCCCTGCGCAATGCACGTTACCCAGTGCGCCGCATAACTGCGAAACCCCGTTTGACCTGCGTTTTTGCTTGGATTTCCTAGTAAAAACACAGCGGCGGGAACAATCACTGGTCACAGCCTTGCAGGGGCCGGGAACAACGGCACGTTATCCCGGGTAACTCCGGCAGGGAAGGGGTGAGTGTGTGAAACTGACTTCGTGCGCGAAGACGGAAAAATCAAGGTATTCCTCCTGGACGACCACGAAGTGGTACGTCGGGGCGTCCACGAGCTCTTGTCGGTCGAAGAGGACATCGAGATCGTCGGCGAGGCGGGTACCGCGGCCGACGCCCTCGTGCGCATCCCCGCCACCCGTCCGGACGTGGCCATCCTGGACGTGCGGCTGCCGGACGGCAGCGGGGTGGAGGTCTGCCGCGAGGTGCGCTCGCAGGACGAGGACGTCCGGTGCCTGATGCTGACCTCCTTCGCCGACGACGAGGCGCTGTTCGACGCGATCATGGCCGGGGCCTCCGGTTACGTGCTCAAGGCGATCCGCGGCAATGAGCTGCTGAGCGCCGTACGCGATGTCGCCGCCGGCAAGTCCCTGCTCGACCAGGTCGCCACCGCCCGCGTACTGGAGCGGCTGCGCGACGGCGGCAGGAACGGGGGCGACGACCGCCTCGCCAACCTCACCGAGCAGGAGCGGAAGATCCTCGACCTGATCGGCGAGGGCCTGACCAACCGCGTGATCGGCGAGCGGCTGCACCTGGCCGAGAAAACGATCAAGAACTACGTCTCCAGCCTGCTCTCCAAGCTGGGCATGGAGCGCCGCTCCCAGGCCGCCGCCTACGTGGCCCGCCTGCAGGCCGAACGGCGCTGACCCGCGCTCCCGCGGATGCGCGGACGGGCCCGGCGGAACTGATTCCGCCGGGCCCGTCCGCGTGTCCGTGTCACTCTTCCGAGTTGGTACCGCCACCGCCGGGGCCGGCGGGCCCGCCGCCGCCACCGCCCGTCTCCGTCGGCTTCGTCGGCGTCGTCGAGGGCTTCGGCGACGTGCTCGTCGTGGGCTTCGTCGTCGCCGTGGCGGTCGGCGAGGTCGTACCCGTCGGCGAGTGCGTCGCGGTGGCCGTCGGCGACTGGCTGAAGGTCTGCGACCGGGTACGGGTCGGCAGGGGCGAACTGTCGTTGGTGGCCGGGGAGTTGTCCTGGGTCTGCGGCGCGGTGGTGAGGCTCGGCGCCGGGGACTTGCTCGGCTGGTCGCCCGGGGTGCTCTGGGTGGTCTCCGGCTTCTTCTTGTCGCCCTTGCCCACGGTGTTGACCGCATAGGCCACGCCGCCGAGGACCGCGACGATCGCGAGGACCGCGAACAGCCATGCCTTCCAGCGGCCGCCGCCGCCACCGCGGTCGTCGTAGCCGTCGTATCCGTCGTAGCCGCCGTTGCCGGCCACGCCGTGACCGCCGGGGAAGGCCGAGCCGTCGTCCGGGTTCAGCGAGGGCACCATCGGCTGCTGGAACTGCGAGGTCGAGGCGTGCGCCCCGTACTGCTGCTGGCCGCCGCTCCCGCTCACGGGCATGGCCGTGGTCGCGGCGGCGCCGCCGCGCCCGTGCGGCAGGGCCATGGTGACCGGGCCGGTGCTCCAGGTGCCGGTGTTCGGCCCCTGGTCGTGCAGCATCTGGAGCGCGTACTGCACCAGTCCGCGCATCTCCTCGGCGCTCTGGAACCGGTCGTCCGGGTCCTTGGCGAGGGAGCGCATGACCAGGCCGTCGAGTTCCTGCGGGAGGTGGCCGCCCTCCGGCAGCTGCGAGGGCGGCACCGGCGCGTCCTGGACGTGCTGGTAGACCACCGACAGCGGGGTCTCGCCGGTGAACGGGGGACGCAGCGCGAGCAGTTCGTACAGCAGGCAGCCGGTCGCGTACAGGTCGGAGCGGTGGTCGACGGCCTTGCCGAGGGCCTGTTCGGGCGACAGGTACTGCGGGGTGCCCATGACCATGCCGGTCTGGGTCATCGTCGACTGGGCGCCATGCAGAGCGCGGGCGATGCCGAAGTCCATCACCTTGACCGCGCCGGTCTCGGTGATGATGACGTTCGCCGGCTTGATGTCGCGGTGCACGATGCCGTGCTGGTGCGAGTACGCGAGCGCCTCGAGCACGCCCGAGGTGATGATGAGCGCCTGCTCGGGCCCCGGGGCCTCGGCACTGAGCAGGAGGTCCCGGATGGTGCGGCCCTCGACGAGCTCCATGACGATGTACGGAACGGTGTTCGGGCCGACCTTGTCCTCGCCGGAGTCGTACACGGCGACGACGGCGTGGTGGTTGAGTCCGGCGACCGACTGGGCCTCACGCGTGAAGCGGGCCTTGGACACCGGGTCCTCGGCGAGGTCCGCGCGCAGCAGCTTCACGGCGACGGTCCGGCCCAGGCGGACGTCCTCGGCCGCGAACACCTCGGCCATGCCGCCGCGTCCCAGCCGGTGCGTCATCCGGTAACGGCCGTCTCCCACCAGGCCGCCGGCGCCCCAGTGCTCAGGACCATCGGTCATCCCGGCGCCGTTTCCATCGGGTTCGGGTGCCATCAGTCCTCGCCGTCGTATCTCTCGGCCGCCGCTCGGCGGTCGTCCTCTTCGTCGGTGCTCCGGTGAACGCTACAGCCTCGGAACCGGTCACCGTTCGGACAAAGCCGCCTGTGCCCGTGTGGTCACGGAACGGGCACCTGGCTTGACGTGTGCTTGCCCTCGGGCAGACTGGGCGCCATATGCGCCCGGCCACCGGCGTGGGGACACATCGCGAGGGGAAGCAACAGTCATGAGCCAGGACGGCACTCAGGGCCAGTACGCGGGCGGCTCTCTGGCCGGTGGCCGTTACCAGCTAAGGGACTTGCTCGGTGCGGGCGGCATGGCGTCCGTGTACCTGGCGTACGACTCGGCCCTCGACCGGCAGGTCGCCATCAAGACGCTCCACAGCGACCTCGGCCGGGAGCAGTCCTTCCGCGAGCGTTTCCGCCGCGAGGCCCAGGCTGTAGCGAAACTGTCGCACACGAACATCGTCTCGGTGTTCGACACCGGCGAGGGCGAAGTGACGTTCGGCGGCGCCGGCGGCGGCGACGGCGCGGTGATGCCGTACATCGTCATGGAGTACGTCGAGGGCCAGCCGCTCGGCTCGGTGCTGGAGGCGGACATCCGCCAGTACGGGGCCATGCCGGCGGACAAGGCCCTGAAGGTGACGGCCGATGTGCTGGCCGCCCTGGAGACCAGCCACGAGATGGGGCTCGTCCACCGCGACATCAAGCCCGGCAACGTCATGGTGAACAAGCGCGGCGTGGTCAAGGTCATGGACTTCGGCATCGCCCGCGCCATGCAGTCGGGGGTCACCTCGATGACCCAGACCGGCATGGTCGTCGGCACCCCGCAGTACCTCTCGCCCGAGCAGGCGCTGGGGCGCGGGGTCGACGCCCGTTCCGACCTCTACTCGGTCGGCATCATGCTGTTCCAGCTGCTGACCGGGCGGATCCCGTTCGACGCGGACTCGCCGCTGGCCATCGCGTACGCCCACGTGCAGGAGGAGCCGGTCGCCCCGTCCTCCGTCAACCGCTCGCTCACCCCGGCGATGGACGCGCTGGTGGCGCGGGCCCTGAAGAAGAACCCGAACGAGCGTTTCCCCACGGCCGCGGCCATGGGCGACGAGGTCGCGCGGGTGCTGGGCTCCGGGCAGACCGGGGCGCCGGTCATCGTCCAGGGCCAGGGGCCTCTGAGCAGTGGCGCGGGCGTGGCCTCGGCCGTGTTCCCGCCGGTGGAGTCCGGGTACCAGGCGCCCCCGCAGTCGGTGCAGCAGCCGTACCAGGCCCCGCACACCCCGCCGCCGGCCCCGTACGCGCCGACTCCGGCCCCCCAGCAGCACGCGCAGGGCGGCTACGCCTACCCGCACACGCCCCCGCCGCAGCAGCAGTACGCGCCGCAGACCCCGCCGCCGTACACGATCTCCCCGACGGGCGCGGGGTCCGGCGCGGGCTCGTCCGCGGCGGGCGGCGCCGGCAAGCGGAACATGCCGGTGCTCGTCGGCGCGATCGCGGTGGCCCTGCTGGCCGTCGGCGGTCTGATCGCCGCGATCTCGATGAACGGCGACGACAAGGACAAGGGAGGGACGACGGCGGACCCCGGGAGCTCCACGGCCGCCTCCGCGTCCGCGAAGGCCGGGTTCAAGGGTCCGGACACCACGCGCACGATCGACCCGAAGAAGTGCTCGGAGCCGGTGAAGCACTACAGCGAGGCCGGCAAGTACATGGCGCCGGACCTGAAGTACAAGAACCTGCTCTCCGTGAAGGAGTGCATCCAGGCCTCGGGCGGCAAGTACAAGATCGAAACGAAGGACGAGGCCGTGTACGGCAAGGACACGGTGCTCTTCCAGTCCCCGGCCGCCGGGGAAAAGATCAACAAGGAAGGCACGGAGTACACGCTGACCGTGTCGACCGGCAACCCCGAATAGCGCGACCGCTGCCGCCGCGCGCCGTCGCGCGGCGGCGCGGCACGGACCCCGGTCCGGCACACCGGCATCCCGGGCACCCGACAGGGTGTCCGGGATGCCGGTTTTGCCCCGCTGTGCAAATCTGGGCGCATATCTCTGACGCGCAGCGAGCAGCTCGTGGCTCGGGACGGGAGGGGCTCCCCGTGATCCAACGCTTCCGCCCGCCGCACTGGCTGGCCTGCGCGGCCCTGGCCGCCGCCGCGGCCGTGCCCTCCGCCTCCGCGTACGCCGGCCCGTTCCACAGCCCGCCCCGGCACGTCGCCGCCCCCGCCTCGCCGGACGACCCCTACGAGGAACTGGCCGGCAGCCTCGCCGGCGTCGGGCGGGAGCACCCCGGACGGCCGGCCGGCGAGCCCGCCGACCCGGAGCTGGTCGTGGCCGCCTCCCGGCCGCTGCCGGCCCGCCCGCGCACCGAGCCCGCCCCCCGGCCCACCCCCAGGCCGACCACCGTGGTCGCCGCCCCGAGCCCGCCGCCGACGGTGGTCAGAGCCCTCGGCACCGGACCCAACGACCGGGCCGCCGATCTGGCCGCGCACATACTGCCGCTCGGCACCGGATTCGCCCTGATGGGGCTCGGTCTCGGCTATCTCGGGTTGCGGCTGCGCCGGGGGATGTGACCGGCCCGGACCACCGCCTCCGGCCCCGCGTCCCCCGTAAGGCGTACATCCGAGGGTGGTTGCCGTGCGTGAACATACTCGGTATACATACCGAGTATGTCGATCCGTCACGGGCTACTCGCCCTGCTGGAACGGGGTCCTCGGTACGGCTCCCAGCTGCGCACCGAGTTCGAATCCCGCACCGGCTCCACCTGGCCGCTCAACGTCGGGCAGGTGTACACGACCCTCGCCCGTCTCGAACGGGACGGCCTTGTCGCCCCCGGCGGCGAGGACGCCGCCGGCCACACCCTGTACGCCATCACCGACGCCGGGCGCACCGAGCTGCTCCAGTGGTACGAGCGCCCCGTCGACCGGGCCAACCCGCCCCGCGACGAACTGTCCATCAAGCTCGCCATGGCCGTGGGGGCCCCCGGCGTCGACATCCGCGCCGTCATCCAGTCCCAGCGGCACGCCACGATCAAAGCGATGCAGGACTACACCCGGCTCAAGGCCACGGCGCTCGCCGCGGTCGAGAGCGGCCGGTCCCACGAACGCGACGACGTCGCCTGGCTGCTCGTCCTGGAACAGCTGATCTTCCAGACCGAGGCCGAGGCCCGCTGGCTCGACCACTGCGAAGCCCGGCTCGTCCGGCTCTCCCTGCCGGCCGACCGGAGAGCCGCCGAGCCCGAACCGCCCCAGGCCGCCACCGCCGAGACCCCGACCCCGACCCCGACCACCCGGCCCCGTCGTACCGCTCGTACGCGCCGTGGCTGAACCACCGTTCCAGGGGGGACACTCCATGCCTGACCAGCCCCAGCCCCAGCCCCAGCCCCAGCAGCCCGTACTCCAGTTGGACCGGCTCGTGCGCACGCACGGCAGCGGGGCCACCGAGGTGCACGCCCTGCGCGGGATCAACCTCTCCGTCTTCCCCGGCGAACTCGTCGCCGTCATGGGCCCCTCCGGCTCCGGCAAGTCCACGCTGCTCACCCTCGCGGGCGGCCTCGACACCCCCAGCAGCGGCCGGGTGATCGTCGAGGGCACCGACATCACCGCGGCGAGCCGCAAGCAACTGGCCGCCCTGCGCCGCCGCAGCATCGGGTACGTCTTCCAGGACTACAACCTGATACCGGCCCTCACCGCCGCCGAGAACGTGGCACTGCCCCGGGAGCTCGACGGGACCTCCGCCCGCAAGGCCCGCGCCTCCGCGCTCGCCGCGCTGGAGGAGATGGGCCTCGGGCAGCTCGCCGACCGCTTCCCCGACGAGATGTCCGGCGGCCAGCAGCAGCGCGTGGCCATCGCCCGCGCCCTCGTGGGGGACCGCCGCCTGGTCCTCGCCGACGAGCCGACCGGCGCCCTCGACTCCGAGACCGGCGAGTCCGTACTCGCCCTGCTGCGCTCCCGCTGCGACGCGGGCGCGGCCGGGATCCTCGTCACGCACGAACCGCGGTTCGCCGCCTGGGCCGACCGGGTGGTCTTCCTGCGCGACGGCAGCGTGGTCGACGAGACCCTGCGCAGCCACGCCGACTCCCTCCTCTCCGGGCAGGCGGCCGGCCAGTGACCGCTCCACTCCAAGGCTGGTACCACTCCTGGGTCGCGGCCCTGCGCATCGCCCGCCGCGACGCCTGGCGCGCCAAGGGCCGCAGCTCCCTGGTCCTCGCGATGCTCGCCCTGCCGATCGTCGGGGTGAGCGCCGCCGACCTCACGCTGCGCAGCGCCGAACTCTCCCCCGAGCAGAGCGTCACCCGGATGATCGGCACCGCCGACGCCCGGGTGAGCCACTCGCACATGTCCGGGCCCATCAACCAGAGCCCCGACAGCCGCACTTCCGCGCCCGTCGGCGGCTACAAGGCGTACGACCCCTCGAAGTCCACTCGGGACAAGCCGGAACCGGTGGAGTCCGCGCTCCCGCCCGGGGCCCAGGTCCTCAAGGACAGCAGCGGCTACGCCAAGGTCCGCACCACGCACGGACTGCTCGACACCCAGCTGCGCGAAATCGACGCGCACAGCCCCCTGGTGAAGGGGATGATCACCCTCGACCGCGGCCGGCTGCCCGAGAACCCGGGCGAGGTCATCGCCACCCGGGCCTTCCTGAAGGATTCCGGCTTCTTCGTCGGCTCCTCGGTCACCCCGCGCGGCGCCACCTCCCCGTACAAGATCGTCGGCGCCTACGAGCTGCCGGACGAACTCGGCCGCCCCGAGATCATCGCCCCGCCCGGGACGCTCATCGCCCCGCTGAACAAGGCGCTGACGGAGTCCGGCGGGCGCACGGTGACCCCCGACGACAGCTACCTGGTCAAGGTCGGCGGCGCGGGTGTCACCTGGGACGCCGTCAAGGCGGCCAACGCCAAGAGCCTGCTCGTCCTCTCCCGCGCCGTCATCCTCGACCCGCCCGCCGACTCCGAGGTCCCGCTCTACCGCGACGAGCCGGCGTCGAAGTTCCAGGGCGAGGGCAACAAGGTCGTCGAGACGGCCATCCTGGCCACCGTCGTGGGCCTGGCCATGCTGGAGATCTGCCTGCTCGCCGGACCGGCCTTCGCCGTCGGCGCCCGCCGCTCGCGCCGCCAGCTGGGCCTGGTCGGCGCCAACGGCGGCGACCGGCGCCACATCCGCTCCATCGTGCTCTCCGGCGGGCTGGTCATCGGCGCCGTCGCCGCCGTGACCGGCACCGTCGTCGGCATCCTGCTCACCGTCGTCCTGCGACCGGTGCTGGAGGAGACCCTCGGCAACCGCTTCGGCGGATTCGACTTCCGCCCGCTGGAACTGGCCGGCATCGCCCTGCTCGCCGTGTTCACCGGCCTGCTGGCCGCGATCGTGCCGGCCGTCACCGCCTCCCGGCAGACCGTGCTGGCCTCGCTGACCGGCCGCCGCGGCATCCGCCGCGCCAACCGGGTGCTGCCCGTCCTCGGCCTGATCGCCGTCGCCGTCGGCGCCTCGATCGCCCTCTACGGCACCACCTCGAAGCTGGGCAGCACCGTCGTGGCGGGCGGCAGCGCCCTCGCCGAACTCGGCATCGTCGCCCTCACTCCAGTCCTGGTCGGCCTGTTCGGCCGGCTCGGGCGGTGGCTGCCGCTGTCGCCGCGGCTCGCGCTGCGCGACGCCGTGCGCAACCGCGGACGTACGGCGCCCGCGGTGGCCGCCGTACTGGCCGCCGTCGCCGGAACCGTCGCCGTCGCCACGTACCAGCAGAGCAACGACGTCCAGATGCGCCAGGAGTACCGGGCCGACCTGCCGCACGGCACCGGGCTGCTGCAGGCCTCCGAGAACGGCGCGTACAAGGAGGTGCCCGCCCTGCGCGAGGTCCTCTCCAGGGAACTGCCGCTGGCCCAGCGGGCGGACGTCGACCGGCTGGTCGTCGGCAAGCCGAGCTGCGAGTCGTACTCCTCGGACCCCGGCTGCGGCCGCGCCGAGGTCATCACGCCCAAGGACCAGCGCTGCCCGCTCTACGAGGACGCCAAGGGCAGCGATGCCTTCACCGAAGCGCAGCGCAGGGAACTGCGCCAGGACTGGCGCTGCCAGGAGCCCTGGCACGGTATGGAGCATTCCGTCCTCGTCGGCGACGACAAGCTGCTGAGCGTGCTCGCGGTCACCGACCCGGGCACCGTGGCCGCCCTCAAGTCCGGTCAGGCCGTCTCCTTCGACAAGCGCCAGGTCAAGGACGGCAAGCTCACCCTGCGGATCATCACCGACCAAGGCGAGAACGACATCATGACCGGGCGCTACGACGAAACACCCGGTGAGGACAAGGTCCTTCCCGTCCACCTGGCGCCCGACTCGGCCGAGGGCTGGGGCGTCGAGCTGATCCTGCCGCCCACGGCCGCCAAGGCCGCCGGACTGACCACCGCGCCCGTGGGCTCGTTCTTCAGCCTCGACGGGACGGCGTCCACCGAGCAGCGCCAGAAGCTGGACGGGGAGATCGACCGGATGGGCGTGGACACCTCCCTGCGCATCGAGGCGGGCTACCAGGGCGACAACAGCATCGTCATGCTCGCCCTCGCCGTCTTCGCGGGGCTCGTCACCATCGGCGCGGCCGGCATCGCCACCGGGCTGGCCCAGGCCGACGCGGAGGCCGACCTGAAGACGCTGGCCGCGGTGGGCGCGGCACCGCGGGTGCGGCGGACGCTGAGCGGCTTCCAGTGCGGGGTGGTCGCCCTGATGGGCGTCGTCCTGGGCTCGGCGGCCGGGATCCTGCCCGCCGTCGGCCTGCGCCTGACGCAGCAGCGGGAAGCCGAGTCGCTCTACCGGCGGTCGATCGAGCAGGGCTACACGTCGCTGACGGAAGCGGCGCCGTTCGTACCGATCTCCGTGCCGTGGGAGACCCTCGGCGGGCTGCTCGTCGTGGTCCCGCTGGGCGCGGCCCTGCTGGCGGCCCTGGTGACCCGATCCAGCGGCGCACTGGCCCGCCGGGCCGCGGGTTAAGACCGCGGCCGGACCCGGGGCGGGTACCAGGCTGGTGCCCCCGTACAGGGTGGATCACGACTGTACGGGGGCACACCGTGTGAGTACGGAGGTGTGCGAGAGAATGACGGCATGGAGATGCCGAGGAGTGAACGGTCGCAGGACAGCCCCCCGCACGTCCTGATCGTGGGACAGGACGGGACGGCGGTCGGCGACGCCGATGACGAGTCGCGCGAGGTCCCGGTGACGGAAATGGTCGAACAGCCCGCCAAGGTCATGCGGATCGGCAGCATGATCAAGCAACTCCTGGAAGAGGTACGTGCCGCGCCTCTCGACGAGGCGAGCCGGGTCCGGCTCAAGGACATCCATGCCGCCTCGGTCAAGGAGCTGGAGGACGGCCTGGCTCCGGAGCTCGTGGAGGAACTGGAGCGCCTGTCGCTCCCGTTCACCGAGGAGGCCATTCCCTCCGAGGCCGAACTCAGGATCGCCCAGGCCCAGTTGGTGGGCTGGCTGGAAGGCCTCTTCCACGGCATCCAGACGGCTCTGTTCGCGCAGCAGATGGCGGCGCGGGCCCAGTTGGAGCAGATGCGCCGCGCCCTCCCGCCGGGCGGCCCGCACGACGACGACGAGGACGGCGGCCACGGCGCGATCCGCTCGGGCCCCTACCTCTAGCCCTCCGGCGGACAGCAGAAAGCGGGTCCGGCCCACGCCCCACGGGCGCGGCCGGCCCCGCTTCCGCCGTTTCGGCCCCGCCGGCGTTCGCGGCGCGGGGGTCCGGGGGCAGCGCCCCCGGCAACGGCGCCGCACCCGCCCGCCCCATACTCATGGGCATGAGCTACGACGCGATCGTGCTGGCCGGCGGCGCCGCGCGCCGCCTCGGCGGGGCCGACAAGCCCGCGCTGAGCGTCGGCGGCCGCACACTCCTCGACCGCGTCCTCGACGCCTGCCCCGACGCCCGGACCACGGTCGTCGTCGGCGGCCGCCGCGCCACCACCCGCCCGGTCCACTGGACCCGCGAGGACCCGCCCGGCGGCGGCCCCGTGGCCGCCCTGGACGCCGGGCTGCGCCGGACCACCGCCGAACTGGTGCTCGTACTCTCCGCCGACCTGCCGTTCCTCGACCGGGAGACCGTAGGGGCCCTGCTCGACGCCCCCGGGGCGGACGGGGCGATGCTGCGGGACGCCGACGGCCGGGACCAGCCGCTGGTCGCCGCCTACCGGGCCGAGCCGCTGCGCCGGGAGATCGCCCTGCTCGCCGCCGAGCACGGCACCCTCACCGGGCTCCCGCTCCGCGCCCTCACCGCCGAACTGGACCTCGCCCGCGTGTCCTCCCGGCCACTCGCGTCCTTCGACTGCGACACCTGGGACGATCTCGCCGCCGCCCGTGCCCGGATCAGGGAGCATGGAGGCGTGCTGGAGCAATGGATCACCGCCGTCAAGAGCGAGCTGGGCATCGACCTCACCGTCGACACCAAGACCCTCCTCGACCTCGCCCGGGACGCCGCCCACGGCGTCGCCCGGCCCGCCGCCCCGCTGACCACCTTCCTGGTCGGCTACGCGGCCGCCCACGCCGCCGCCACCGGCGCCGACCCCGCCCAGGCCGTCGCCGAGGCCTCCCGCAAGGCGGCCGACCTGGCGCTGCGCTGGGCCGACGAGGCAGCGGCCGACTCCGCCGAACAGAACGGCTCCGGATGACCCCCACGAACTCCGCCGAGCAGGCCCTCGACGAGGCCCTGGCGCTGGTCAGCCGCGCCCCCGAGGGCGGCGGCGGTGGCGGCACGGGCGGCGGCGCGGGCGGTCACCGCGCGGCCGGCTGGCAGCGGGCCCGGGACATCGCCGCCCACGCCGGGAGCACCGTGCGGGCCCGGACCCACCGCGTGCCCCTCGCGGACGCCCTCGGCGAGGTCCTGGCCACCCCCCTGGACGCGCTGACCGACCTGCCGTCCTTCGACACCTCCGCCATGGACGGCTGGGCCGTCGCGGGCCCCGGCCCCTGGAGCGTGCGCAGCGGCGGGAGTGTCCTGGCCGGCTCCGAGCGGCCCGAGCCCCTCACGGACGGCGAGGCCGTACGGATCGCCACCGGCGCCCGGATCCCCGCCGACGCCACCGCCGTCATCCGCAGCGAGCACTGCCGCGAGGCCGGCACCCAGCTCTTCGCCGACCGGCCCGTCCTCACCGGCCAGGACATCCGCCCGCGGGGCCAGGAGTGCCGCTCCGGCGACCTGCTGCTGCCCGCAGGCTCCCTGGTCACCCCGGCCGTGCTGGGGCTCGCCGCGGCCGCCGGGTACGACGAGCTGACCACCCGGCCCCGCCCCCGCGTGGAGATCCTGGTGCTCGGCGACGAACTGCTCACCGAGGGCCGTCCGCACGAAGGGCTGGTGCGCGACGCCCTCAGCCCCATGCTCGGGCCCTGGATCGGCCGCCTCGGCGCCGAGGTCATCGGCACGCGGCGGCTCGGCGACGACCCGGCGGGGGCCGCGGCCCTGCTCGAGGCCGTCACCACGAGCACCGCCGATGTCCTCATCACCACCGGCGGCACCGCCTCCGGGCCGGTGGACCACGTCCACCCGGTGCTGCGCGAGGCCGGCGCCGACCTTCTGGTCGACGGGGTGGCGGTACGGCCCGGGCACCCCATGCTGCTGGCCCGCACCGGATCCGGGACGCCCGACGAGCCCGCGGTGCGCCATGTGGTCGGGCTCCCCGGCAACCCGCTGGCCGCCGTCTCCGGGCTCCTGACCCTCGCGGAACCGCTGCTGCGCGCCCTCGCCGGCCGCCGCAGGCGCCCCCGCTACACCGCGCCGGTGCAGGGCGACGTACCCGGCCACCCCTACGACACCCGGCTGGTCCCGGTCCTGCTGAGCGACGAGCACGCGGTGCCGCTGCGCTACCACGGACCTGCGATGCTGCGCGGGGTGGCCGCCGCCGACGCGCTGGCCGTCGTACCGCCCAAGGGCGCGCGGTCCGGGCAGGAACTGGAGATCCTCGATCTGCCCTGGGCTTCTGGAGGATGTTTCACGTGAAACTGCACGGCCAGGACTCCATGGCCCGCGGCGCCGACGAGAAGCTCGTATCCCGGCGCATCAAGCTGCCCAAACGCGTGGTCGAGGCTCCGCTGAGCCAGGTCGGCAAGCGTCTGCTGATGGCTCTGTTCGTGCTCTTCCTGACGGTCTTCGTCGTGTGGCTGGACCGCGACGGCTACCACGACAACGCGAACGAGCAGGTCGATCTCCTCGACTGCTTCTACTACGCGACGGTGACGCTGTCCACGACCGGCTACGGCGACATCGTGCCGTACAGCGACAGCGCACGGCTGATCAACATCCTGGTGATCACGCCGCTGCGCGTGCTGTTCCTGATCATCCTGGTCGGTACCACCCTGGAAGTCCTGACGGAGCGGACGAGGGAAGAGTGGCGGCTGAAGCGCTGGAGGAAGAACTTGCGTGACCACACGGTCGTCGTCGGCTTCGGTACGAAGGGCCGCTCGGCCCTTCTGACGCTGCTGGCCACCGGCCTCTCGAAGGAGCAGGTCGTCATCGTCGACCCCAGCGCCAAGGTGATCGACACGGCCAACGCGGAGGGGTTCACGGGCGTGGTCGGCGACGCCACCCGCTCCGACGTCCTGCTCCGCGCCGAGCTGCAGAAGGCCCGTCAGATCGTCATCGCCACCCAGCGGGACGACACGGCGGTCCTGGTCACCCTGACCGCCCGGCAGCTCAACCGCGGAGCGAAGATCGTCGCTGCGGTGCGCGAGGAGGAGAACGCCCCGCTGCTGCGGCAGTCCGGGGCGGACGCGGTCATCACGAGCGCGAGCGCGGCCGGCCGGCTGCTGGGCCTCTCGGTGCTCAGCCCGAGCGCGGGCACCGTGATGGAGGACCTCATCCAGCAGGGCAGCGGCCTCGACCTCATCGAACGCCCCGCCCGCAAGGCCGAGGTCGGCAAGTCGGTCCGGGACACCGAGGACCTGGTGGTGAGCGTGCTGCGCGGGCACCGGCTGCTGGCGTACGACGATCCGCACGCGAGCCCGATCCAGCTGACGGACCGTCTCATCACCATCGTGCGGGCGGCTCCGCCGACTTCGCCGCCGGTGAGGCTGGGACCTGCCGAGTAGCCGCGCCGTGGCGTAGCCTCCGGGCCATGCATGCGATCACCATCGAGCAGCCCGGCGGCCCCGAGGCCCTCGTCTGGGCCGACGTACCCGATCCGGTGCCGGGCGAGGGCGAGGTCCTCGTCGAGGTCGCGGCGAGCGCCGTGAACCGCGCCGACGTACTCCAGCGACAGGGGTTCTACGATCCGCCGCCCGGCGCCTCGCGCCATCCGGGGCTGGAGTGCTCCGGGCGGATCGCCGCACTGGGGCCGGGGGTGTCCGGCTGGTCCGTGGGCGACGAGGTGTGCGCCCTGCTGGCGGGCGGCGGATACGCGGAGCGGGTGGCCGTGCCGGCGGGCCAGCTGCTGCCGGTCCCGGCGGGCGTGGACCTGGTGACGGCGGCCGCGCTGCCCGAGGTCGTCACGACGGTGTGGTCCAACGTGTTCATGGTGGCCGGACTGCGCCCCGGCGAGACCCTGCTGGTGCACGGCGGGTCCAGCGGGATCGGGACGATGGCGATCCAGCTGGCCAAGGCCGTGGGCGCGACGGTCGCCGTGACGGCGGGCGGCCCGGACAAACTGGCGCACTGCAAGGAGCTGGGCGCGGACATCCTGATCGACTACCGCGAGCAGGACTTCGTGGCCGCGCTGCGCGAGGCGACGGGCGGGGCCGGGGCGGACGTGATCCTGGACATCATGGGCGCGAAGTACCTCGCCCGGAACGTGGACGCCCTGGCCGTGAACGGGCGGCTCGCGGTCATCGGTCTCCAGGGCGGGGTGAAGGCCGAGCTGAACCTCGCAGCGCTGCTGGCCAAGCGGGCGGCGATCACCGCCACCTCGCTGCGCGCGCGCCCGCTGGAGGAGAAGGCGGCCATCGTCGCCGCCGTACGCGAGCACGTGTGGCCGCTGGTGGCTGCGGGCCGGATCCGCCCGGTGGTCCACGCGGCGTTCCCGATGCGGGATGCCGCCGAGGCCCACCGGGTCCTGGAATCCAGCGCCCACGTGGGCAAGCTGCTGCTCACGGTGTGAGCCCCGGGGCTCCGCCCCGGATCCCGCGCCCCACACGCCGGCGGGGCTGATTTTCAGCCCCGCCCGCGCTGAGCTACAGGCTGCGCAGCAGGACCGCCGGGGATTCCACGCAGTCGGCGACGTAGCGCAGGAAGCCGCCCGCCGTGCCGCCGTCGCACACCCGGTGGTCGAAGGTCAGCGACAGCTGGACGACCTTGCGGACCGCCAGCTGGCCCTCATGGACCCACGGCTTGTCGATGATCCGGCCCACGCCCAGCATCGCCGCCTCGGGGTGGTTGATGATCGGCGTGGAGCCGTCGACCCCGAACACCCCGTAGTTGTTCAGCGTGAAGGTGCCGCCGGTCAGATCGGACGGGGCCAGTTTCCCGGCCCGGGCCAGCTCGGTCAGCCGGGCGAACTCGGCCGACAGGGACTCCGGATTGCGGTGCTGCGCGTCCCGGACCACCGGGACCACCAGGCCCCGCTCGGTCTGCGCGGCGAAGCCCAGGTGCACCGACGGGAGCCGGACGATCTCCTTGGCCGCGAGGTCCACGGTGGAGTTGAGCTCCGGGTACCGGGCCAGGGCGGCCGTGCAGATCCGCGCCAGCAGCGCGAGCACCGAGATCTTGGGCCCGCCCACGGCGTTCATCGCGGCCCGGGCGGCCATCAGCTCGGTGGCGTCCGCGTCGACCCAGCAGGTGGCGTCCGGGATCTCCCGGCGGCTGCGCGACAGCTTCTCGGCGACCGCCCCGCGCACCCCCTTGAGCGGGATCCGCTCGCCCTGTGCCGTCACCGGCGCCGGCGGCGCGGTGACGGGAGCCGGCTCGGGCGCCCGCAGCGCGGCCAGCGCCGCCTCGACGTCGGCCCGCAGGATCAGTCCTTCGGGCCCGGACCCGGTGAGGCCGCGCAGGTCGACCCCGCCGTCCTTGGCCAGCTTGCGCACCAGCGGCGAGATCACCGGCACCGGTCCGGCCGGAACCGCAGGAGCGGCCGGAGCGGCCGGAGCGGCCGGAGCGGCCGGAGCGGCGACGGCGGGTGCCGAGACCGCGGCGGTGACGGGTCGCACCCGTCGCCGACGCGCCGGACGCGAGTGGTCCTCGCCGTAACCGATCAGCGGCCGGGGCACATTGCCGGAGCCCTCGGCCTCGGGCGCCTGCGCGGCCGGTGCCTCCGGGAGCGACACGGCCCCCACCGCCACGGTGATCAGCGGTGCTCCGACGGGCAGTTCCGTGCCCTCCTCCCCGAAACGGGCGGTGACCACACCGCCGTAGGGGCACGGAACCTCCACCATCGCCTTGGCCGTCTCGACCTCGACCACCGGCTGGTCGATGGCGACGACATCGCCCACGGCCACCAGCCAGCGGACGATCTCGGCCTCGGTCAGGCCCTCCCCGAGATCGGGAAGCTTGAATTCCATTACCTGCGGCATCAGTTCTCCCACTGCAGGCGGGCCACGGTGTCCAGGATCCGGTCGACACCCGGCAGGTGGTGCTTCTCCAGCATCGGCGGCGGGTAGGGGATGTCGAAGCCCGTCACCCGCAGCACCGGCGCCTCCAGGTGGTGGAAGCACCGCTCGGTGACGCGGGCGGCGATCTCCGCGCCCGGCCCGCCGAAGCCGCCGGCCTCGTGGACCACCACCGCGCGCCCGGTGCGGCGTACGGACTCCACGACCGTCTGCTCGTCGAAGGGGACCAGCGAGCGCAGGTCGACGACCTCCAGGTCCCAGCCCTCCTCGCGCGCCGCCTCGGCCGCCTCCAGGCACACGGGCAGCGAGGGACCGTAGGTGATCAGGGTCGCGCTCGTGCCGGCCCGCCGGACCAGCGCCTTCCCGATGCCCGGCACGGCCGCCGGCGCCTCGGGCCGCCAGTCGGCCTTCGACCAGTAGAGCCGCTTCGGCTCCAGGAAGACCACCGGGTCGTCGCTCGCGATGGACGCGCGCAGCAGCCCGTACGCGTCCTCGACCGTCGCCGGGGTCACGACGTGCAGGCCGGGAGTGGCCACGTAGTACGCCTCGGAGGAGTCGCAGTGGTGCTCCACGCCGCCGATCCCGCCGCCGTAGGGCACGCGGATGGTGATCGGCAGCGGCATCGCGCCGCGGGTGCGGTTGCGCATCTTCGCCACGTGCGAGATCAGCTGCTCGAACGCCGGGTAGGCGAAGGCGTCGAACTGCATCTCCACCACCGGCCGCAGCCCGTACATGGCCATGCCGACCGCCGCGCCCAGGATTCCCGCCTCCGCGAGCGGGGTGTCCGTGCAGCGCTCCTCGCCGAACTCCTTCGCGAGGCCGTCCGTGATCCGGAAGACCCCGCCCAGCGTCCCGACGTCCTCGCCCATGACGTGGACCGTCGGGTCCTCGGCCATCGCGTCGCGCATCGCGCGGGTCAGGGCCTGCGCCATCGTCGCGGGCTTGGCCCCCGACTTCGCGGACTTCGCCGCCACCGTCGTCACGCCTGGTCCTCGGCTTCCAGCTCTGCGCGCAGCATGGCCGCCTGCTCCCGCAGCCGGTCCGTCTGCTCCGCGTACACGTGCGCGAACAGGTCCATCGGGTCCACCACCGGGTCCGCGTTCATCCCCTCGCGGAGCGCCGCCGCCATCGTCTCGGCATCGTCGCGCACCGCCTGGATCGCCGTTTCGTCGATGATCCCGCGGGCGGTCAGCTCACGCTCCAGCAGATCGACCGGGTCGTGCGCCTTCCAGGCCTCGACCTCCGCGTCACCGCGGTAGCGGGTCGCGTCGTCGGCGTTCGTGTGGGCTTCCATCCGGTACGTGACGGCCTCGATCAGGGTGGGACCGCCACCGGCCCGGGCCCGCCGGACCGCCTCGGTCAGCACCTCGTGCATGGCCGCGATGTCGTTGCCGTCGACCAGCCGGCCGGGCATCCCGTACCCGACGGCCTTGTGGGCGAGCGTCGGGGCGGCGGTCTGCTTGGCGAGCGGGACGGATATCGCGAAGCCGTTGTTCTGCACGAGGAAGACCACCGGGGCCTGCCAGACGGCGGCGAAGTTCAGCGCCTCGTGGAAGTCGCCCTCGCTGGTGCCGCCGTCGCCGACCATGGCGAGGGCGACGACGTCGTCGCCGCGCAGCCGGGCCGCGTGCGCCAGGCCCACCGCGTGCGGCAGCTGGGTGGCGAGCGGCGTCGAGAGCGGGGCGATGCGGTGCTCGCGCGGGTCGTATCCGGTGTGCCAGTCGCCGCGCAGCAGGGTCAGTGCCTGTACGGGGTCCAGTCCGCGCGCCACGGCCGCCAGGGTGTCCCGGTAGCTCGGGAACAGCCAGTCCTGCTCCTCCAGGACCAGTGCGGCCGCGATCTCGCAGGCCTCCTGGCCGACGGTGGAGGGGTACACGGCGAGCCGGCCCTGCTTGGTGAGCGCCGTGGCCTGGGCGTTGTACCGCCGGCCGCGCACCAGCTCGGCGTAGCAGCGGCGCATCAGCTCCGGGTCGAGCCGGTCCGCCGCCTCGGTGCCCAGCACCCGGTAGGGCTCGGGGTCCGGAAGCAGCGGCGCGGCATCCGTACGGGGGCTCCAGGCGGGCGGCGGGGTGGAACGGTGGGACGCACCGGCACCGGGCAGCTCTTGGACCGTCATGGCGGCGTACACCTCCTCGTGGGAAGCGGGCAGGGGGTGCCCCGGGTGTGAGGCCCCTCACCTACCGATTGTTCGGTTGTCTGCGCAATTTGGCTACAGGCGACTCCAGGCTGTGGACAAACGGGCGCCGGAGCCCTGGGATGGATGCAGGACGTCCAGGAGAGGGAGGCATCGGGCAATGCCGGATGAACAAATGGCCGGAACGGGTCCTGCACCGGCTGCGCCGGGGGGCGCACCGGGAGCCACGGGAGGCCCGCCCGTCACACCCCGTCCCCTGGATCCGATCGACCGGTCGATCATGCGGCTGCTCCAGGCGGACGGCCGGGCGTCGATACGTTCGGTGGCGGAGCAGGTGCACGTCTCGCGGGCGAACGCCTACGCCCGGATCAACCGGCTGATCGACGACGGGGTGATCCGCGGGTTCACTGCCCGCGTCAACCACGAACGCGCCGGTCAGGGCGCCTCCGCCTACATCACCCTGAAGATCGTCCAGAACTCCTGGCGCACGGTCCGCGAGCAGCTGCGCGAGCTCCCCGGCGCCGCGCACATCGCGCTGGTCAGCGGCGACTTCGACGTCCTGCTGCTGGTGCACACCCCGGACAACCGGACCCTGCGCGAGCTGGTCCTGACCCGGCTCCAGGCCATCCCGGAGGTCCTCTCCACGCGCACGCTGCTGGTCTTCGAGGAAACGGATCTCCTGGACTCCGGACGGGGTCCGGGCGGCGGCGCTCCGGCGTTCGGCGAGGAGTAGGCCGTCCGGGGGACCCGGGGGACGACAGAGCCCCCGGTACGGCCGTACGGCGGCGTTGCCGGGGGCTTTCTCCGTCCTGGGGTCAGCGGGCGGTGCGCAGCCCGTCGAAGGCCATGTGCACGACGGCGTCCGCGAGCTGGTCGGGGCCCGTGCCCGAGTGCGGGCGGTACCACTCGACCAGGGAGTTGACCATGCCGAAGAGGAGCCGGGTGGCCAGGCGTATGTCCACGTCGGCCCGCAGGTCGCCGTCCGCCGCGGCGGCCTTGAGCAGGTCGGCGACCGCGTGGTCGAAGTCGCGGCGGCGTTCCAGCGCCCAGCGCTCGGTGCGGGTGTTGCCGCGGACGCGCAGCAGCAGCGTCACGTACGGCAGCTCGCCGACCAGCACCTCGACCGTGCGGCGCGTGACGTACTCGACGCGCTCGACGGCCCGGCCGCGGACCGCGCCCGGCTCCTCCAGGATCGCGAAGAGCCCGTCGAGGGCCCGGCTGACGGCCCGCCGCAGCAGTTCCTCCTTGCCCGCGACGTGGTGGTAGATCGAGGACTTCGAGATGCCCGCCGCCTTGGAGAGGTGCTCCATCGAGGTGCCGTCGTAACCGCGCTCGTTGAAGACCTGGACGGCGACCGACAGCAGCGTCTCGGGGGTGTACGTGTCCCGCTTGACCGTCGTCATTCGGCCCCCTCCTCGTCTCCGGCGGCGTAGCCCAGCTTGAACAGGGCCAGGGAGGGCGCGTACCGGCCCCCGGGACAGCGCTCGTCGAGGTGGTGCAGCAGGTCGTAGGCCCAGTCCCGGCCGAGCCGCTCGTGCCATTCGGACGGGCCCACCGGGTAGTTGACGCCGAGCCGCATCGCCGTGTCGATGTCCTCGGCGGTGGCCGCGCCGCGGGCGACGGCGTCGGCCGTGAGGTCGATCAGCATCGCGACGGTCCGCGCGACGATCATGCCGGGGACGTCGCCGATCACGGAGACCTGCTTGCCCAGCTTCTGGAAGAGGCCGATGGCCTCGGCGAGGGTCCGCTCGCTGGTGTCCTCGCTCGCGGAGAGCGCGATCCGGGTGGCGCCCCGGTAGTCGGGCGCGAGGTCGAAGTAGACGACGTCCGCGAACTCCACGGAAGTCTTGCCGTCCGCGAGGACCAGCTGGCCCTCGCCGGGCAGCTGGATGTACGGGCCGCCCTGCTCGGTGGCCGCGACCGCGATCCCGGCCTCCTCCAGCAGGTCCACCAGGTCGGCGGCGGGGCCGAGGTCGCCGACGACGGTGACCTTCGCCGGGGCCTCCTCGGGCCCCGCGGTGTGCGGGAGCGCGGGTTCGGCGTCCGGGCCGTACGGGTACCAGCCGTGGCCGGTCTTGCGGCCGAGGCGGCCCGACTGGACGAGGCGGCGCTGGGCGAGGGAGGGGGTGAACTTCGGGCTGCGGAAGAAGGACTCCCACACCGAGCGGGTCACGGCCTCGTTGACGTCCTGGCCGATGAGGTCGGTCAGCTGGAAGGGGCCCATCTTGAAGCCGCCGCTCTCGCGGAGCACGGCGTCGATGGTGGCCGGGTCGGCGCCCTGCTCCTCGTACACCGCGAAGGCCTCGGCGTAGAAGGGGCGGGCGATCCGGTTCACGATGAAACCGGGGGTGTCGGCGCAGCGGACCGGCGTCTTCCCCCAGCCCAGCACGGTGCCGTACGCGCGCTCGGCGGCGGCCGGGTCGGTCGCGAAACCGCTGACCACCTCGACGAGCGGGAGCAGGGGGGCCGGGTTGAAGAAGTGCAGGCCGAGAAAGCGGCCGGGGTGCGCGAGCCCGGCGGCGAGCTCGGTGACGGAGAGCGAGGAGGTGTTGGTGGCCAGCAGCGCGTCCGGCGCGAGCACCTCTTCGAGAGCGGCGAAGAGCGTCTGCTTCACGGTGACGTTCTCGACGACCGCCTCGATGACGAGGGCGGCCCCGGCGAGGTCCGCCAGGTCGGCGGCCGAAGCGATCCGGCCGATCGCCTCCTCGGCCTCGGCGCGGTCCAGCCGGCCCTTGGCGGCCATCCGGTCGACCCGGTCCTGGACGATGCCGACGCCGTCGGCGGCGAGGGAGGTGTTGATGTCGTAGATCAGCACGCGGTGACCTGCGAGAAGGGCGACCTGGGCGATGCCCTGTCCCATGGTGCCGGCGCCGACGACCGCCACAGTGCGGGACCGCTCGATTGCTGTCATGCCCTGATCCTCCCGCACACGGTTGTCCACAGGTCCGCCGGGCCCTCTTGTCCCGACCGATCGTTCGGTTACTCTAACTCCAGTCTGCTCTTCTTCGCCCGGCTCAACGAGGAGTTGGTCCCTGATGGCCGCCGAGCTCACCGTCCCCCAGCTGTCCGCCAAGCACCGGCCCACCCTGGACCAGGCCCTTTCGGCGATCCGCAGCCGTGCCTACTGGTCCCCGCATCCCGAACATCCCAAGGCGTACGGCGAGACCGCGCCCGCCGACGGGCTCGCCGCCTTCGAAGCCGTCCGCGGCACGCGGCTGGACCTGGGCCAGCCCGGCACCGACGGCTGGACGGGCGCCGAGGTGTCCCCGTACGGCCCGGAGCTGGGTGTCGAGTACCCGCACGTGGACCCGGACGTGCTGCTGCCCGCGATGAAGGCCGGCATGGGTGCCTGGCGCGACGCGGGCCCCGAGGCGCGCGCCCTGGTCTGTATCGAGATCCTGGCCCGCATCTCCGCCCGGACCCACGAGTTCGCGCACGCGGTCATGCACACCAGCGGCCAGGCCTTCATGATGGCGTTCCAGGCCGGCGGCCCGCACGCCCAGGACCGCGGCCTGGAGGCCGTGGCCTATGCCTACGAGGAGCAGACCCGGGTCCCCGGCCAGGCCGACTGGTCGAAGCCGCAGGGCAAGAAGGACCCGCTGGAGCTCGGCAAGACCTTCACCGCCGTCCCGCGCGGTGTCGCCCTCATGATCGGCTGCAACACCTTCCCGACCTGGAACGGCTACCCGGGCCTGTTCGCCTCGCTCGCCACCGGCAACGCGGTGCTGGTCAAGCCGCACCCGCGGGCCGTGCTGCCGCTCGCGCTGACCGTCAAGGTCGCGCGCGAGGTCCTCGCCGAGGCCGGCTTCGACCCGAACCTCGTGGCGCTCGCGGTCGAGCGCCCGGGTGAGGGCATCGCCAAGACCCTCGCGGTCCGCCCCGAGATCAAGCTGATCGACTACACCGGATCCACGGAGTTCGGGGACTGGCTGGAGACCAACGCCCGCCAGGCGCAGGTCTACACGGAGAAGGCCGGCGTCAACACCGTCGTCCTGGACTCCACCGACAACTACAAGGGCATGCTGTCCAACCTGGCGTTCTCGCTGTCCCTGTACAGCGGCCAGATGTGCACCACCCCGCAGAATCTGCTGATCCCGCGCGACGGCATCGCGACGGACGCCGGCCACAAGACCTACGACGAGGTCGTCGCCGACCTCGCCGCCTCGGTCGGCGGCCTGCTGGGCGACGACGCCCGGGCCAACGCGCTGCTCGGCGCACTGGTCAACCCGGACGTCAGGACGCGGCTGGAGGCGGCGGCCGCGCTCGGCGAGGTCGCGCTGGCCTCCCGCGAGGTCGTGAACCCCGAGTTCCCGGACGCCGTGGTCCGCACCCCCGTCATGGTCAAGCTGGACGCCGCCAAGGCGGACCCGGAGGCCCCGTACCTCTCCGAGTGCTTCGGCCCGGTCTCCTTCGCGGTGGCCGTGGACACCACCGCCGACGCCCTCGACCTGCTGCGCCGCACGGTGCGGGAGAAGGGCGCGATGACGGTGGGCGCGTACACCACCTCCCCGGACACCGAGCGGGCCGTCGAGGAGGTCTGCCTGGAGGAGTCCGCGCAGCTCTCCCTGAACCTGACCGGCGGGGTGTTCGTCAACCAGACCGCCGCGTTCTCGGACTTCCACGGCTCCGGCGGCAACCCGGCGGCCAACGCGGCCCTGTGCGACGGCGCCTTCGTCGCGAACCGCTTCCGGGTGGTGGAGGTCCGCCGCCAGGCGTAACCGCGTCACCGCGTCACCGCACGACCGCAGACCCCCGGCCCGGGTGGACCGCACCCCCCGCTACTCCTGCCGCTCCCCGGCGAAGAGGCGTGAGGAGGCGTCCACCTGGGCCATCCTGCGCAGGGCCGCGAACATCGCGTCGCCCACCACGGTGCCCACGACCACCGCCTCGACCAGGTCCGCGCGGTCCGCCCGGCGACCCGTGTACTCCAGGTCCACCCGGGCCACGCGCTCGGCCGCGTCGGCGTAGTCGTCGAGCAGTTCGGCGAAGGAGCCGTGGCCCACCCGTGCGAGGGAGGCCAGGGCCGCCACGAGCGCGCCGAACGCCTTGTTCCCGGCGTGGACGCGCCAGCCCCGCTCCTCGATCAGGCGCGTCACCCGCTCCCGGGCCAGCACCGTCTCGGCGTCGTCGTCGACCCCGCCGTCGCCGTACTCGGGCACCAGCCGCCGGGCCGCGGTGCCGAGCAGCTTGTGCACCGGCTGCTCCTTGTCGTCGATGGCCTCGAGGACGTCCCCGATGGCCGCCACCGACAGCCCGCCGACCTCCAGCAGGGCGCGGATCAGCCGCAGCCGCCGCTCGTGCCCGTCGTCGTAGCTCGCCTGGTTGGGGCTGCTCAGCTCGCCCGGCGGAAGCAGGCCCTCCCGTACGTAGTACTTGATCGTCGGTACCGGGACCCCGGTACGGCGGCTCAACTCTCCGATGCGCATGGCGTCTTCACTCGTTTCTCCTTGCCCCGTCCCCGCCCATCATAGATAGTGGAGCTATCAGATAGTGGCGAGCATCACTATCCATTCTTCTAGGGGGACCCATGTCCGCGTTACGCACCTGGCACCGTCCACTGACCGTGTTCGCCGCAGTGATGGCGGTGTGGGCCGTCGGCTCGGCCGTGGGTCTCGCCGTCGACGACCGGGTGCTGGTCGGCGCCCCGATCTGGGCCAAGCCCTTCAAATTCGCCGTCTCGTTCGTCGGCTACGCGCTCAGCCTGGCCTGGATGCTCTCGCTGGCCACCCTGGCCCGCCCCCGCCTGCGCAGGCCCGCCTGGTGGGCCGGCACGGTCGTCGCCGCGGCGAGCACGGTGGAGATGCTGCTCATGACGGCCCAGGTGTTCCGGGGCCGGCAGAGCCACTTCAACCAGGCGACACCGCTCGACGCGCGGATCTACAGCGCCATGGCCGTCACCGTCGTCGTGCTCTGGACGGCCACGCTCGCCGTCGCCGTCCTGCTCTTCCGGTCCCGCGTCGCCGACCGGGCCACCACCTGGGCGATCCGGATCGCCGCCGTCCTCGCCCTCGCGGGCGCCGGACTCGGCTTCCTGATGACCACCCCCACCGAGGCCCAGCTCGCGGTCGACGGCACACCCGTGGCGGGCGCCCACAGCGTGGGCGTGCCGGACGGCGGACCCGCCATGCCGCTCACCGGCTGGTCGACCACCGGCGGTGACCTGCGCATCCCGCACTTCTTCGGCATGCACGCACTGCAGCTGCTCCCCCTGCTCGTGCTCGTGACGGCGGCCCTCGCCGGGCGCTTCGCCCTGCTGCGCGGGGAGCGGGTGCGGCTGCGGCTGGCCCTGGTCGCGGCCGGGGTCTACGCGGCGGTGTTCGCGCTGGTGACCTGGCAGGCGCTGCGCGGCCAGGCGCTGGTCCACCCGGACCGGCTGACGCTCGGCGCGGCCGCGGCGGTCCTGGCCGGGGGTGTTCTAGGAGTCCTCGCCGTCCTGTTCCGGGGCCGGGGGACCGCCCCAGTGGAAGAGGGTCATGGCCACGCTGGTGGCGAGGTTGTAGCTGGAGACCTGGGGGCGCATCGGCAGGGAGACGAGATGGTCCGCCCTGGCGCGCAGCTCCGGTGAGATCCCGTGGCGCTCCGAGCCGAAGGCGAGCAGGGCGTCGTCCGGGAGGGTGAGGGCGCGGATGTCCGCGCCCTCCGGGTCGAGCGCGTAGAGCGGCCCGGGCGGCAGCTCGTCCAGTGCGAGCCGCTCGACGGTGGTGGCGTAGTGCAGCCCGGCCCCGGCCCGGACCACGTTCGGGTGCCAGGGGTCGAGGTCGCCCCGGGTCACCACGCCGGTGGCGCCGAAGCCGGCGGCGAGCCGGACGACGGCTCCGACGTTGCCCAGGTTGCGGGGGTTGTCGAGGACGACGACCGGCGCCGGCCGGGGGACCCGGCCCAGCCCCGCGAGGCCGGCGGCCCGGTCGGGCCGTACCGCGAGCGCCGCGACCCCGGTGGGATGCACGCGCGGCAGCAGGCCCCTGAGACCGGCCCGCCGCGTCAGCCGCGCCACGGCGGCCTCGACGTCCGGAGCCAGTTCGCGGGCGAGCGCCCGTACCGCGCCGGGATCCTCGGCGATGACCATCCGCACATCGGCCCCGAACCGCAGAGCGTGCTTCAGCGTGTGAAACCCGTCGAGCAGCACGAGATCCCCCGCCTGCTCGGCCTCCCGCCATTCCCGCACCGTGTCGTCCATACCCCCGACCCTACGGTCCGCCGCAGGGCTCGCGGACCGGAGGATCCAGCCGTCAGCGCGGCGCGGGCAACTGGACCGGCACCGGCTCGGCGGGGTCCGCCACCGGCTCCGCCGCACGCCGCCGCGCGGCGGCCCGTACCCCCACCCACACCAGAAAGCCCGTCGGCAGGAACACCGCATCCGCGGCGATCATCGCCAGCGAGAAGAACGGCAGCCCCAGCAGCACCGCGATGCCCGCGTGCTCCAGCATCATCAACGCCAGCAGCACGTTCTTGATCCGCCGGTTGAACAGCGTGAACGGGAACGCCACCTGCACCGCCACCGTCCCGTACGACAGCAGCATCACCAGCGTCCCGCTCCCCGCCACCAGCTCCGACAGCGTCGGCCACGGGGTGAAGTAGTCCAGCCCCAGCGGGTAGTACAGGGCCGTCCCGTCCTGCCACCGGGACCCCTGGATCTTGTACCAGCCGGCCGTCGCGTAGATCAGGCAGACCTCCGCCATGATCACCAGCATGCCCGCGTTGTGCAGCAGGTTCGCCAGGACGTCGAGGAACGCCCGCGCCTCGCCCTCCGGCTCGTGGCGGTCGACCAGCCACCACAGCCCGCAGGCCAGCCACAGCGCCGCGAACGCCGCCAGCCAGCCGTAGCCGAACCGGCCGGTGCCCGCTCCGAAGACGCACACCGCGCCCAGCACGCCCCACAGCACCGGCCCGGCCGCCCCGGCCGTCGCCGAGCCGTGCGTACGGGCCCTGCGCGCGTCCAGCGACCAGACCTGCGCGCACCGGGTCAGCACCAGGTAGATCGCCATCAGGTGGATGACGTTGTCCCCGCCGTCGCCCATGAAGACGCTGCGGTTCTGCAGCGACAGCACGCCGACCATGAAGACCACGGACGTCGCCCGCGTGCGCCAGCCCAGCAGCAGCCCCATGCTCGCCAGCACGGACACCGCGTAGACGAGCTCGAACCACAGCGTGGAGTCGGACCACATCAGCACCGTGAAGGCGTGGTTGGAATCGATCAGCCGCTCCGCGAGGTGCCAGCTCCACGGCCCGTCCGGCCCGTACAGCTCGGCGCGGTTCGGGAACTCGCGCAGCAGGAAGAAGAGCCAGGTCCCGGCGAAGCCGATGCGGACCACGGCGCTCTGGTACGGGCCCAGCGCCTGCCCGGTGATCCGCGCGGCCGCGTGGCCCGCCGCCCGGCGGGCGCGCTTCACAGCGTCCACCACGGCAGCTCCCGGTAGTAGGTCTGGGTGTCGGTGGTCTCGGTGCTCCACTTCGGCGCGGGCACCGCCGTGGTCGCCGAGCGCACCTGGATCCGCAGGACGGCCGCGTCCCGCAGGTCGGGGAGGAGCCGGTTCAGCGCGATCCGCCGGAGGTACTCCTCGGACAGCTTCCCGCGCTCGCCGGTCGGATGGTTGTCGTCGTCGTGGGAGCCGGTGAAGAAGTCCCAGGCGCGGCGGAGCTCGTTCTGCCGGGTGTGGCTGGGCAGCAGGCTGTGCCGGATGGCCTCGCCGTCCTCGGCGCTCAGGTCGTGCCAGGGGGTGGTGACCACCTCGCCGCCGGCGGCCCTGAACTCCGCGCGCGCCTCGACCGCGATGTTCTGCTGCAGGGGATTGGGGGCGAAGAGCTTCCAGTTCTGTTCGAACTCGGGGTAGACCCAGGCGTCGATCGTCTTCGCGTGCTGCTTGCTGAGGGTGTTGCCGGGGGCCACGTGCAGGAAGACGAGCGCGAGGTGCAAGCAGGCCGCGACCGCGATCGCCCCCAGGGCCAGGGCGGCCATGACCCGGAACGGGGCGGACAGACCGGCGATTCCGGGCGTCCGCGGGGGCGGCGGAGCAGCCCCTTCGGCGGGCTCGTGCTCGTTCGAATCCATCCCCACCCGATCGTCCGGCGTCCACAGGGTTGACCTCAGAGGTTGACACCCTACGGGCCGCCGTCTCACCATTGAAGCGAATGAACCGAACGATCGGTCGGTCGGGCGGACAGCGGACTCTGGCAGGGGGCCGGAATGGTGGCAGTGACCCCGGAGACGGGGCCGGACACGGCCCTCGGGACAGACGGGACGGACGGGACAGGCATGACTGCTGACCTGGGCGCACAGCTCGCGGCGGCATTCGACGCGGCCGTGGCGGCCGACGAGCGCGTGGAGCCGCGCGACTGGATGCCGGACGAATACCGCGCCTCCCTGGTGCGCCAGATGGCGCAGCACGCCCATTCCGAGATCATCGGCATGCAGCCCGAGGCCAACTGGATCACGCGCGCGCCCTCGCTGCGCCGCAAGGCGATCCTGATGGCCAAGGTCCAGGACGAGGCCGGCCACGGGCTGTACCTCTACAGCGCGGCCGAGACCCTCGGCACCAGCCGCGACGAGCTGCTCGACAAGCTCCACTCGGGCAAGCAGAAGTACTCCTCGATCTTCAACTACCCCACCCTGACCTGGGCGGACGTCGGCGCCATCGGCTGGCTCGTGGACGGTGCGGCGATCACCAACCAGGTCCCGATCTGCCGCTGCTCCTACGGGCCCTACGCACGCGCCATGGTCCGGATCTGCAAGGAGGAGTCCTTCCACCAGCGCCAGGGGTACGAGCTGCTCCTCGCCCTCTCGCAGGGCACCGAGGCCCAGCACGCGATGGCCCAGGACGCGGTGGACCGGTGGTGGTGGCCGTCGCTGATGATGTTCGGCCCGCCGGACGACGAGTCCGCGCACTCGGCGCAGTCGATGGCCTGGCGCATCAAGCGGCACTCGAACGACGAGCTGCGCCAGCGGTTCGTGGACATCGCCGTCCCCCAGGCCGAGTCCCTCGGCCTGACCCTGCCCGACCCGGACCTGAAGTGGAACGAGGAGCGCGGGCACCACGACTTCGGCGCCATCGACTGGGCCGAGTTCTGGAACGTCCTCAAGGGCAACGGCCCCTGCAACGAGGAGCGGATCGGCCAGCGGCGCAGGGCCCACGAGGAAGGTGCCTGGGTGCGCGACGCGGCCGCCGCGTACGCGCGCAAGCAGACGGCACAGCAGGTGGCACAGCAAGCGGCGAAGCACGCCGGACAGAACGAGGAGGCACGGGTATGACGCAGAACTGGCCCCTGTGGGAGGTCTTCGTGCGCTCGCGCCGCGGCCTCTCGCACACGCACGCGGGCAGCCTGCACGCCCCCGACGCGGAGATGGCCCTGCGCAACGCCCGCGATCTCTACACCCGGCGCGGCGAGGGCATCTCGATCTGGGTGGTGCCCTCCACCGAGATCACCGCCTCCTCCCCGGACGAGCGGGACCCCTTCTTCGCCCCGTCCGCCGACAAGCCGTACCGGCACCCCACCTTCTACGACATCCCGGAGGGGGTGAGCCACCTGTGACCAGCACCGACACCACGCGCCTCACCGGCGCCACCGCCGCGGCGGCGCTCGCGCTCGGCGACGACGCGCTGATCCTCTCCCACCGCCTCGGCGAATGGGCCGGACACGCCCCCGTGCTGGAGGAGGAGGTCGCCCTCGCCAACATCGCCCTCGACCTGCTCGGCCAGGCCCGGATCCTGCTGTCCATGGTCGGCGACGAGGACGAGCTGGCGTACCTGCGCGAGGAGCGGTCCTTCCGCAACCTCCAGCTGGTCGAGCAGCCGAACGGCGACTTCGCCCACACCATCGCCCGTCAGCTCTACTTCTCCTTCTACCAGCACGAGGTCTACGGAGAGCTCGCCCGCGGGGACGGCCCGTTCGCCCCGCTGGCGGCCAAGGCCGTCAAGGAGACCGCGTACCACCGGGACCACGCCGAGCAGTGGACCCTGCGGCTCGGGGACGGCACCGAGGAGAGCCGCAGCCGTATGCGGGCCGCCCTCGACGCGATGTGGAAGTACACCGGCGAGATGTTCCAGCCGGTGGACGGCCTCGACGGCCTGGACCTGACCGCCCTGGAGGAGCGCTGGCTGGCCGCGCTGACCGGCGTACTGGAGCAGGCCGGCCTCGATCTGCCCCAGGGGCCGCGCACCGGCGCCTGGGCGGCCGGGGCCGGACGGCAGGGTCTGCACACCGAGTCCTTCGGCCGGATGCTCGCCGAGATGCAGCACCTGCACCGCAGCCACCCGGGGGCCTCATGGTGACCACCGACGCCGGAACGACCCGCCTGGAGGCGGAACTGGCCGCGCTGGCCGGCTCCGTCCCGGACCCGGAGCTTCCCGTGCTCACCCTCGGCGAGCTCGGCGTGGTGCGCGGGGTGCGGATGCACGAGGACGGCCATGCCGAGGTCACCCTGACCCCGACCTACACCGGCTGCCCGGCCATCGAGGCCATGTCCGCCGACATCGAGCGGGCCCTCACCGGCCACGGCATCCCCGAGGTGCGGGTCACCACCGTGCTGGCCCCCGCCTGGACGACCGACGACATCAGCGCCGAGGGCCGCCGCAAGCTCGCCGAGTTCGGCATCGCCCCGCCCCGGCCGCACGCGGCCGGCGGGCCGGTCCCGCTGACCCTGTCGGTCCGCTGCCCGAACTGCGGATCGACCGACACCGAGCTGCTCAGCCGCTTCTCCTCCACCGCTTGCAAGGCGCTGCGCCGCTGCACCGCCTGCCGCGAACCGTTCGACCACTTCAAGGAGCTCTAGATGGCCGCCCCCCGCCACGGCGCGTTCCACCCGCTGACGGTGGCGGCTGTCGACCGGCTCACCGACGACTCGGTGGCACTGACCCTGCGGGTTCCCGAGGAGCTGCGCGAGGACTACCGGCACGCCCCGGGCCAGCACCTGACCCTGCGCCGCACCGCCCCCGAGGGCGGCACCGAGGTCCGCCGCACCTACTCGATCTGCTCCCCCGCACCGTCCGCGGACGGGCCGGGCCCGGAGCGGCTGCGGGTCGGGGTGCGGCTGGTGGAGGGCGGTGAGTTCTCCACCTTCGCCCACAAGGAGATCGCCGCCGGGGACGTGCTGGAGGTCATGGTCCCGGCCGGGCGCTTCGTGCTGGAGCCCGCCGCGGCCCCGGCCTCGGGGCACTACGCGGCGATCGTCGGCGGCAGCGGCATCACACCCGTGCTGTCGATCGCGGCGAGCCTGCTGGCCGCCCGGCCCGACGCGCGTTTCTGCCTCGTGCGCAGCGACCGTACGGCCGCCTCGACGATGTTCCTGGAGGAGGTCGCCGACCTCAAGGACCGGTATCCGTCGCGGTTCCAGCTGGTGACCGTCCTCTCCCGGGAGGAGCAGGAGTCCGGGCTGCCCTCGGGGCGGCTGGACGAGGAGCGGCTGGCGGCCCTGCTGCCCGCGCTGCTGCCGGTGGCGGAGGTGACGGGCTGGTTCCTGTGCGGCCCGTACGGCCTGGTGCAGGGCGCGGAGCGGGCCCTGGGCGCGCTCGGTGTCCTGCGGAGCCGGGTGCACGAGGAGATCTTCCACGTCGAGGACACCACGCCGGCGGCCCGCCCCGCGGGTTCCCCGGCCCCCTCGCACGGCAGGGTCACCGCGCGGCTCGACGGCCGCTCGGGCACCTGGCCGGTCCAGGACGGCGAGTCCCTGCTGGACGCGGTGCTCCGCAACCGCGCGGACGCCCCGTACGCCTGCAAGGGCGGGGTCTGCGGCACCTGCCGGGCGTTCGTGGTGTCGGGCGAGGTCCGGATGGAGCGGAACTTCGCGCTGGAGGCCGAGGAGACGGAGGCCGGGTTCGTCCTGGCCTGCCAGTCGCATCCGGTGACGGAGGAAGTGGAGATCGACTTCGACCGCTGAGCGGGAGACGTCCTGCGGGTCCGGCCCCTGTCCCACGACAGGGGCCGGACCCATTTCGAGGCCCGCCCCCCTTGCAGGGCCTGTCCATTTCCAAGAACGTGTTCTATCTTGACGCACCGTCAGACGCGTTGCCGTCGGGCGAGTCACCGTCAGACCCGAACGTGCGGGAGGACAGGCAGTGGACTTCACCTTCACCGAGGAGCAGCAGGCCGCCGTCGAGGCGGCCCGGGCCGTCTTCGCGGATGTCGCGCCCGACGGCGTGCCCAGCCCCGCACTGACCCCGGGGGCCGTGGCCGACGACTTCGACCGCCCGCTGTGGGCCAAGCTCGCCGCATCGGACCTGCTGAGCCTGGTCCTCGCCGAAGAGCACGGGGGAGCGGGCCTGGACACCGTCGCCCTGTGCCTGGTGCTGCGCGAGGCCGCCAGAGTGCTGGCACGGGTCCCGCTGCTGGAGCACTGCGCCACCGCCATGGCCGTGCAGGCCCACGGCAGCCCCGAACTGGCCGCCGCCCTGCTGCCCGGCGCGGGGCGCGGCACGCTCGTGCTCACCGCCGCCGCCCACGGGCGCTCCGGCCACGATCCGGCCGAACTCGCCGTCATCGCCCGCCGCGAGGGCGAGGCGTGGATCCTGGAGGGCACGCAGACCGCGGTCCCCTGGGCGCACAGCGCGGACTGGATCGCCGTACCCGCCCACACCGGCGAGGGTGAGGCCGTCCTCGCGTTCGTCCCTCGGGCCGCCGAAGGGCTGGCCCTCGCCGAGCAGGTCTCCACGAACGGTGAGCGCCTCGCCGAACTCGCCCTCGACGGTGTGCGGGTGGACGGGGCCCACCTGATCGACACCCCGGGGGCCTGGGAGCGGCTCCGCCAGGTCCTCGCCACCGGGACCTGCGCGCTGGCGCTCGGACTCGGCGAGAACGTGCTCGCCATGACCGGCCGGTACACCGGCAAGCGCGAGCAGTTCGGCTTCCCGGTGGCCACCTTCCAGGCCGTCGCCGTCCAGGCCGCCGACCGGTACATCGACCTGCGCGCCATGGAGGTCACCCTGTGGCAGGCCGCCTGGCGGCTCGACGCCGCGACCGGCGGCGCCGGCGGTCCGCTGCCGAGCTCCGGTGACGTCGCGGTCGCCAAGATCTGGGCCTCGGAGGGCGTGCGCCGGGTCGTACAGACCGCCCAGCACCTGCACGGCGGCTTCGGCGCCGACACCGACTACCCGCTGCACCGCTACCACGCCTGGGCCAAGCAGCTGGAGCTCCAGCTCGGCCCGGCCGCCGCGCACGAGGAGGCCCTGGGCGACCTGCTGGCCGCCCACCCCCTCGCCTGAGCGGCAGCTAGAGGACGAAGGCCGGGTTCCCGTGGTCCGTCACCATCGGGCGCCCGGCACCGTCCCAGGCCTGCATCCCGCCGTCGACGTTCACCGCGTCGATCTCCTGGCGCACCAGGTACTGGGTGACCTGCGCGGAACGCCCGCCGACCCGGCACATCACGTACACCCGGCGACCGTCCTCGACGGCCTCGGTCAGCTCGCCGAAGCGGGCCACGAAGTCACTCATCGGGATGTGCAGGGCACCCTCGACGTGGCCGGCCGCCCATTCGTCGTCCTCACGGACGTCGAGGACAAAGCCTTCGGAGGGCACCGCGGTGGCGTCCACCGAGGGAAGCGGTCCGAAGTTCATAGCTGTCGCCTTCTCTCTTCACGGATGTGCTGCCAACCTATCCGACCACCCGGTACGGGCGGAGCGGGCTCACTCGGCGGCGAGCTCCGCCGCCAGCTCCGCCTCACGCTCGGAGACCTGCGCGAGCAGCTGCTCCGCGATCTCCTCCAGCAGCCGGTCGGGGTCCTCGGGCGCCATCCTCAGCATCGAGCCGATCGCGCTGTCCTCCAGCTCCTTCGCCACGAGCGCCAGCAGCTCCTTGCGGCGGGCCAGCCACTCCAGCCGGGCGTACAGCTCCCCGCTCTCGCCCGGTGCCGACGCCTCGGGCGCCGGTCCGGCCGCCCACTCCTCGGCCAGCTCGCGCAGCAGCCCCTCGTCGCCGCGCCCGTAGGCCGCGTTGACCCGCGCGATGAACGCGTCGCGCCGCTCCCGCTCGCCGTCGTCCTGGGCGAGGTCGGGGTGCGCCTTGCGGACCAGCTCGCGGTAGAGGCGGCGCACCTCCTCCGAGGGCCGCACCCGCTCCGGCGGCCGCACGGGCCGGTCGGTCAGCATCGCCGAGGCGTCGTCGGAGATCCCGTCCGAGCCCAGCCAGTCGTGGAACAGCTCGTCCACCCCGGGCATCGGCATGACCAGCGAGCGCGCTTCCCTCGCCCGTCGCAGGTCCTCGGCATCGCCGCTGCGGGACGCCTTCGCCTCGGCGATCAGGGCGTCCAGCTCGTCGAGCCGCGTGTACATGGGGCCGAGCTTCTGGTGGTGCAGGCGGGAGAAGTTCTCCACCTCCACCCGGAAGGTCTCCACCGCGATCTCGAACTCGATCAGCGCCTGCTCGGCGGCCCGCACGGCCCGCTCCAGGCGCGCCTCCGGGCGCTCCTCACCGGTGACGGAGGAGTCGCCGGATCCACCGGGGACTGTCTGCTCAGGCTGCTCGGTCTGCTCGCTCACCCGGCCAGCCTACGGCCCGCCCGCGCGGGCGATGCTTCACGTGGAACATCGCCCGCGCGGGCGGCGCCGGCACAACACCGTCAGACCCCGGTCTCCGCGGCGATCCGGCCCGCCCGCACCGCCGCCACCAGGTCGGCGTGATCGGCCTCGGTGCGGTCGGCGTAGGCCACGGCGAAGGCCGCCATCGCCTCGTCCAGCTCCTCGTTCTTCCCGCAGTACCCGGCCAGCAGCCGCGGGTCGACGCTGTGCGCGTGCGCCCGGGCCAGCAGGGCACCGGTCATCCGCCCGTAGTCGTCGATCTGGTCGACGGCCAGCGCCGCCGGATCCACGCTGCCCTTGCGGTTGCGGAACTGCCGCACCTGGAAGGGGCGGCCCTCCACCGTGGTCCAGCCCAGCATGATGTCGGAGACCACCTGCATCCGCTTCTGCCCGGCCACCACCCGCCGGCCCTCGTGCTCCTCCGGCGCCGAGACGAAGCCCAGCCCGGGCAGGTGCGGCAGCAGCACCGAGGGCCGCGCCTCCTTGACCTGGAGCACCAGCGGCTCGCCCCGGTGGTCCAGCAGCAGGACCACGTACGAGCGGGTGCCGACGCTTCCGGTGCCCACCACGCGGAAGGCCACGTCCTGGATCGTGTACCGGGCCAGCAGCGGCAGCCGGTCGCCCTGGAGCGTCTGCAGGTAGGGGCCGAGCGAGGCCGCCACGGCCGCCGCCTCCCCGTCCCCGACGCGGCGCAGCACGGGCAGCGCGTCGACGAAGCGGCGGCCGCCGTCCGGCCCTATCACCGTGGACTTGGTGGCGAACCGCGCCGAGGTGTTGTTGCGGGCCTTCTCCGAGACCCGCTCCAGGGTGCCCAGCAGATCGCGGGCATCGGCGTGCGAGACCAGCTCCTCGTCCGCGATCGCGTTCCACGCGTCGAGGGCGGGCAGCTTCGACAGGAGCCGCATGGTGTGCCGGTAGGCGCCCACCGCGTCCTGGGCGGCCGCCCGGCAGGTGTCCTCGTCCGCGCCGGCCACCCGGCCCGCGAGCACCAGCGAGGCCGCCAGCCGCTTCACGTCCCACTCCCACGGACCGAACACGGTCTCGTCGAAGTCGTTGAGGTCGATGACGAGCCGCCCGCGCGCATCCCCGTAGAGACCGAAGTTCGCCGCGTGCGCGTCGCCGCAGATCTGCGCGCCCACCCCGGTCACCGGACCACCGGACAGGTCGTGGGCCATCAGCCCGGCCGCCCCGCGGAGGAACGCGAAGGGATTCGCGGCCATCCGGCCGACCCGTATCGGGGTCAGCTCGGCGACCCGCCCGGCATTGGACTCCTCCACCGCGCGCACGGCGTCCGGCCGCCCGGCCGGTGCCGTGAAGGCGGCGTGCGCCGACCGCGGGAGACGGGCGCGCAGCGCCTTGCCCTCCTCCTTCGGCGATCCGGCCGCCACCCTCGGCGCGAACCCCGCCACGTCCGGAATCCGCTGACCCGCCATCGCCGTCATCGACGCCGCCCCCACCCGTTCACTTCACCGATCGTTTCTCGAACGGGCTGACCGTATCTACAGCCCGGCGTCCCTGGCCAGCAGCGCCGCCTGCACCCGGTTCTCGCAGGCCAGCTTCGCCAGGATCCGGCTCACGTACGTCTTCACGGTCGCCTCGCTCATGTGCAGCCGCCGGCCCGCGTCCGCGTTGGACAGCCCCTCGCCCAGCAGCGCCAGCACACCGCGCTCCCGCTCGCTGAGCTCCGCCACGCGGCGCCGGGCCGCCTCACCGCGCACGGCGGCCCTCCCGGTCGCCAGCTGGTCCACTACGTGCCGGGTCGCCCCCGGCGAGAGGTACGCGTCCCCGGCCGCGGCCGCCCGGACCGCCCCGATGAGCTCGCCCGGGGCCGTGTCCTTCAGCAGGAACCCCGCGCCGCCCTCGCCCAGCGCCCGCAGCACGTTCTCCTTCTCCCCGAAGGTGGTCAGGATCAGCGCCCGCGCCTGCGGCACGGTCCGCCGCAGCTCCCCCAGGGCCGTCAGCCCGTCCATCACCGGCATCTGGATGTCCAGCAGCATCACGTCGGGCGCGTGCGAGCGCGCCAGGTCCACCGCCTCCCTGCCGTTGGCCGCCTCCGCGACGACCTCGATGTCCGGCGCCGAGGTCAGGATCATCCTGATCCCGGCCCGGATCAGTGGCTCGTCGTCGGCGATCACCACTCTGATCACTTCGGCTGTCACCCCGTGCTCCTACTGCTTGGCCTCGTACTCCTGCTTTTCCACGAGCTTGCCGTCCTTGAAGCAGAACCGGAAGATCCGGTCCGTTCCCAGGCCGCTCGGCTGGTCCTCGGCCAGCAGGGCCAGACATTCCGAGCCGACCGGCCGGGTAGGCCCCTTGCCGGCGGCCCCGGCGGTCATGAAGTTCTCCCCGCTCGGCAGCCGGCCGCGGACGGCCTCCTCCGCCTCGCCCACGTACACGGCGTCGAACGCGTCCCGGTCGACCATCGCCTCGCTCGCCGAGTCGATGAGCAGCACCACCCCGGCGCCGAACACGATCACCAGCAGCACCGCCGCCGCGAAGGCGATCCCGCAGCCCATCGCGACACCGCCGGACCGGCTGGGCATGCGCACGGCCAGCTCCCGGTCCACCGCCGCCCAGTCCATCGGCTGCTCGCCGCCCGGACCCCGGCCGCGCGCCCCCGCCTGGGCCTGGGCCTGGGCCTGCTGCCCGAAGTCGTCGGCCACGTCCTCCACACCGGCCGGCTCCGCCCCGTACGGCAGCACCCCGGCCACCCGGAACCCGCCGCCCTCGGCGGGGCCCGCGTGCACCATCCCGCCGACGAGCCGGGCCCGCTCGCGCAGCCCCGTCAGGCCCTGCCCGCCCGACACCACCCCGTCCGCCGCCGGGCCGGCCGACGGCCCGTTGGCGATCTCCACGACCAGCGAGTCGTCCTCGAACCGCAGCTCCACCGTGATCGGCGCCCCGGGCGCGTGCTTGTACGCGTTCGTCAGGGCCTCCTGCACGATCCGGTACGCGGCGTGGTCGCACGCCGCGACCAGCGGCCTCGGCTGCCCCGCGGTGGTCATCCGCACGTCGGTGCCCGAGCCCCGCGCCGCCTCCACGACCCCCGCGATACCGGCCACCCCGCGCGCCGCGGGCTGCGCCTCCTCCACGGGCGCGGGCGCCTCCACCCCGTCGCGCAGGATCCCGACGACCTCGCGCAGCTCGTGCATCGCGGCGACCGAGGCCTGCCGCAGCACGCCCACCGCCTCGCGCTGACGGCCGGTCAGCTTGGGATCCACCTCCAGCGCACCGGTGTGCACGGCGATCAGCGCCAACTGGTGACCCAGGCTGTCGTGCATGTCCTGGGCTATGCGCTGGCGCTCGCGCAGCCTCGCCTGCCCGGCGACCATGGCCCGCTCGCGCAGCAGCTGCCCGTTGCGCTCCTGGAGCGCGCGCAGCAGCGTACGGCGCTGCGACCAGTACCGGCTGGCCAGGCCCGGCATCACCGTCATCGCGAGGAACATGAGCGTGGAGAAGACGATCACCAGCACCGGCCGCATCTGCGACCACTCGTCGATCACGCTGAAGACGATCGCCGCGGTGAAGGCCAGCGTGAAGGCGGCCAGCGCCCGGCCCACGCCGACGATCCGCCGTCCGGCCGACCAGCCCACCAGGGGCAGGATGAAGAACGCCCCGGGCAGGAAGCTGATCACCGCCGAGCCGAGCACGAGCGTGCCCCCCGGCAGCCTGCGGCGCAGCAGCGTCAGCACGATCACCGCCGCGGCGCCCGCCAGCATGCGGGGCCCGGAGGCGTTGCTGACCTCCTCGACGCCGAGGCCGAGGATGGCCACGACGCCGCCGATCGCCAGGTCCCCCGCCAGCATCCGCCGGGTCCACGGCTCCGGCCCCCTCAGCCAGTCCCAGCCAGCCCGCGTCTTCGCCTTCGCATCCACGCGCCCGACCCTAGACACCCGCGCCCCGGCCCGGCCTCCCTCTTTCGTCTCGCCCGGCCCGACGAAAGTCGCCGCGGCCCGGGCCGGGGGCGGCCGGGCCCGGCCCCCGGCCGGCAGGGCCCTTAGGCCGTCGACCGCCGCGACCACCGTCGGATGCGCTTCTCCCGGACCGGGGCCGGATCGGGCGCGGTCCGCGCCGCACCGGCCCCGGGTGCGACCCGGGCGAAGACCAGCTGCAGCACCCCGGCCCGGTCCAGCCGTGCCAGCCCGCCGGTCATCCCGTCCAGGAACACCACCCGACCGCCGTTGTTGTGCGCGTAGACCAGGTGCCCGCTGACCTCGGTGCCGCCGATGACGCGCCGCACCCACACCACGCCCTGGGTGTCCGGGCCGGTCTCCCCGGCGCGCGCGATCACCTCGTCCCAGCTCGCGCACCGCAGCTCGCGGGCGGCCGGGAAGTAGCGGCGCAGCATCAGCTCCCACCAGCCGGGCGCCTCGTGCGCGGGCTGCCAGGGCAGGGGCGACGAGGGGCCGCCCGCGATCGCGGCGGCCGTCGTGACCACGCAGCCGCGTGCGTTCAGCCGCCTCGCCTGCGTCTGCGGGTCGCGCTCCACCGGGTCGTGCGTGTAGGACGAGGCGTCGCCCCACGGATCGTCCGAGGCGGGGTGGAAGGGCTCCCCGTAGTCCTTGGGCACCACAAGCGACGCCGCCAGCATCGGCGTGCGCGGGTATCCCGGCTGCTCGATGGTCCGGCAGGCGAACAGCCAGGTCCCGGAGTCCTCGGCGACGGGCTCGATGCCCACCAGCTCGACGAGCCCGTGGTACGTGGACAGCAGCCACTCCAGCGCGGTCTGCCACGGCTCGGCCTTCGAGGTCTTCGCCGTGCCGGCCCGCTCCCAGCCGCCGTGGCGCACGTAGGCGAGGTACTCGTCCAGGGGCAGGTGGGTCGGCGGGAAGTCCACCCGGGACCCGTCCTTGGCCACGATCACCAGCTTGTTGAACGGGCCCACCAGGGGATCCCCGGCGTCGATGCCCTCCTGGGTGTCGTACCGGACGATCCAGGCCAGCTCGTGCGCCTGCGTGAGCTCCGGCCTCAGCACGATCGTCCACGGCTCCGAGGCGAACGCCTGCTCAAGGCGGGTCCGGGCCGCTTCGACGGCCTCGTTCAACGTGAGCATTTCTGATTCCTGACGACGCTGGCGGTCAGGGCGTCGATGCCGCTCCCCCTCCCCGACAGCGCCAGATACGAGAAACCCCGGCCCATGCCGCCCGAGCCCACCGTCCCGAGCTCCTTGAGCTCACCCAGCGTGTCCGTGATGTCCTTCGCCATCTGTCCCAGCGCCTGTTTCGAGACATCTACGTCGGCCCCGTCCCCGCTCACGCCGTCTCCTCCCGCCGGTCCCCGCACCGTCCGGTACCCCGCTCGGTCGCGGCGGCGCGCAGCCGCCCCCACTCCTCGTCGAAACCCACCCAAAGACTCCTCGTACCGGCCGGGAAGGGTGATCGCGCACATCCGTCAGCCACAACTGCTCTCGCATTTCGGACAGTTGGCTGAACCCTAACCCTGCCTTCCGGAAGGACCACAGGTCAGGGGCCCCGAGGAGGGACGTACGTCACACACGCACCCGGGGCCAAAAAAACACGAAACGGCCGCCACCGCTTTCGCAGTGACGACCGTCTCGTCGATGTGGGCGAGGGGGGATTTGAACCCCCACGTCCCGAAGGACACTGGCACCTGAAGCCAGCGCGTCTGCCGTTCCGCCACTCGCCCGAGCAGCGCCCCAGTGGATCTTCCCTTTCGGGCCTTTCCCCTGGCGACGTCGAAACATTAGCACGGGAAACGGGTCGGATTCACATCGCTTTCCCGGCACCCCCGCACCCCGCCGAGGACGGCCCCTCCCGCACTCCGCTCCGGGTGCGGGACACTGTCCCTGGAGCGCCCCTACGATCCCTTGTGAGGACCAACACTCGTCCTCACAGGAACGATGGGGAACCACCCGAATCCGCCACGCGTGGATACGATCAGTAAGCAGTACAGGGCGACAGCGACGGAGGAGGTGCCCCATGGGAGTTCTGAAGCGGTTCGAGCAGCGACTCGAAGGTCTGGTGAACGGCACCTTCGCCAAGGTGTTCAAGTCCGAGGTCCAGCCGGTGGAGATCGCCGGAGCCCTCCAGCGGGAGTGCGACAACAACGCCACCATCTGGAACCGCGAGCGGACCGTCGTCCCCAACGACTTCATCGTCGAGCTCAGCGCCGGTGACTACGACCGCCTGAGCCCCTACTCCGGGCAGCTCGGCGACGAGCTCGCGGGCCTCGTCCGCGACTACGCCAAGCAGCAGCGCTACAGCTTCATGGGCCCCATCAAGGTCCACCTGGAGAAGGCCGACGACCTCGACACCGGGCTCTACCGGGTCCGCAGCCGCACCCTCGCCTCCAGCACCTCCCAGCCGCAGGCCCCCCAGGGCGGGCAGCAGGGCGGTCAGGCGGCCCCGGGCGGCTACGGATACCCCCCGGTCGCGGCCCCGCCCATGCCCAGCGCCCCGCCCCCGGGCGGACCCGGCGCCCGGCGACCCGCTCCGGGCGGACCCGCGGGGCCGGCCCCCGCGGCAGGCCCGGGCGGCGCCCGGAGGCACTGGATCGAGATCAACGGCACCCGCCACCAGATCTCGCGCGCCACGCTCGTACTCGGCCGAAGCACGGAAGCCGACGTGCGGATCGACGACCCCGGCGTATCCCGCCGGCACTGTGAGATCCGGACCGGAACGCCCTCGACGATCCAGGATCTCGGGTCCACCAACGGCATCGTGGTGGACGGGCAGCACACCACCCGCGCTACGCTCCGCGACGGCTCGCGGATCGTCGTGGGCAGCACCACCATCATTTACCGGCAAGCCGAAGGGTGAAGCGGGGGCAATGTCAGAGCTGACCCTGACGGTCATGCGGTTGGGTTTCCTGGCCGTTCTGTGGCTGTTCGTCATCGTGGCCGTTCAGGTCATCCGCAGCGATCTCTTCGGGACGCGCGTGACCCAGCGCGGCTCCCGTCGTGGAGCCGGGGGCGCCGGCGGCGCCCCGCAGCAGGCGGGCCGCCAGGCCACGCCTCCGCAGCAGCGCCAGCGGCGCGGGGCACCCACCAAACTCGTCGTCTCCGAGGGAATCCTCACAGGGACCACGGTGGCCCTCGCCGGCCAGACGATCACGCTGGGCCGTGCGCACGACTCCACGATCGTGCTGGACGACGACTACGCGTCCAGCCGCCATGCCAGGATCTATCCCGACCGTGACGGCCAGTGGATCGTCGAGGATCTCGGGTCCACCAACGGCACGTATCTCGACCGGACCCGACTGACCACCCCGACGCCCATTCCGCCGGGCGCACCGATCCGCATCGGCAAGACTGTCATCGAGCTGCGGAAGTAGTACGAGAATGAGCGAGCGGAGCGAGCGCGCGGCGGCGATCCGTCCCACCGAGGACACGGACCCGAGCGCGCTCCCGACCGGAGGGTGGGCAGTGTGGCTCGAGACCGGTTGTACCCGGAGGCAGCTTCGTCGACAGGGCAGGTGCGCATGAGTCTGTCCTTGCGGTTCGCCGCCGGATCACACAAGGGCATGATCCGTGAGGGGAACGAGGACTCCGGCTACGCCGGTCCCCGGCTCCTCGCGATCGCCGACGGCATGGGAGGCCAGGCCGCCGGCGAGGTCGCGAGCTCCGAGGTGATCTCCACTCTCGTGCAGCTCGACGACGACGTCCCGGGCTCCGACATCCTCACCTCGCTGGCCACGGCCGTGCAGCGCGCCAACGACCAGCTGCGCGTGATGGTCGAGGAGGACCCGCAGCTCGAGGGCATGGGCACCACTCTGACCGCCCTGCTGTGGACCGGCCAGCGCCTCGGCCTCGTCCACGTCGGCGACTCCCGCGCCTATCTGCTCCGTGACGGCGTCCTCACCCAGATCACCCAGGACCACACCTGGGTGCAGCGCCTGGTCGACGAGGGCCGCATCACCGAGGAGGAGGCCACCACCCACCCGCAGCGCTCCCTCCTGATGCGCGCGCTCGGCAGCGGCGACATCGTCGAGCCCGACCTCTCCATCCGTGAGGTCCGGGCCGGTGACCGCTACCTGATCTGCTCCGACGGTCTCTCCGGCGTGGTCTCCCACCAGACCCTGGAGGAGACCCTCGCCGACTACCACGGCCCCCGCGAGACCGTGCAGTCGCTGATCCAGCTCGCACTGCGCGGCGGCGGCCCCGACAACATCACCTGCATCGTCGCCGACGTCCTCGACACCGACAGCGGCGACACCCTCGCCGCGCAGGTCAGCGACACCCCCGTGGTCGTCGGCGCGGTCGCCGAGAACCAGCACCAGCTCTTCGACGGCGGCAACGCCATGCAGTCCGCCGCCGGCCGGGCCGCGGGCCTCGGCCGCCAGGGCCAGCCCCCCGCCGGCGCCTTCGGCCCCCCCGGCAGCGGCGACGCCCCCGGCTACGGGTACTCCGACAACGGCCAGGGCGCGGGCGGCTACGGCACCTTCGGCGAGGCCGACGGCTACACCGCCGACCCGGGCTACGAGGACACGTACGACCACCCCCGCAGGCGCCGCAGCAAAGGGCGCAAGTGGACCACCCGTACGCTGACCCTGCTCATCGTCGCCGGCGTCATCGGCGGCGGCCTCTACGCGGGCTGGCGCTGGACCCAGACCCAGTTCTACGTGGGCGTGAAGGGCGAGCACGTGGCGCTCTTCCGCGGCATCAGCCCGAAGCTGGGGCCGCTGGAGCTCTCCAAGGTGCAGACCGACCGCCCCGACATCGAACTGAAGTACCTGCCGCCCTTCAAGCGGAAGCTGGTCGAGGCCACCATCAGCGAGAACAGCTTCGACGCGGCGCGCAAGAAGCTCGACGATCTCGGCGTCCAGGTGTCCGCCTGCAAGAAGGACGAGGAACGCCGCGCCGCCGAGGCGCAGAACAGCCAGACGCCCGCCCCCAGTCTGACTCCCGAGGAGCAGCAACTGGTCGGGCTGTGCGGCAAGTAGTAGACATACGCGGGCGCAGGGGGCCTGCCACACCATGAGCGTAGTCACCAATACGACCACCATCGGAGCCATCGAGCTGCCGAGCAGGCGGAACACCGAGCTCCTGCTGCTCGGCTTCGCCGTGCTCATCCCGATGTTCGCCTACGCCAACGTGGGCCTCGCGATCAACGGCACCCTGCCCCCCGGCATGGTGCTCTACGGTCTCGGCCTCGGCGCCCTCGCCGGAATCGCGCACCTCGTCGTGCGCCGGTACGCCAAGTACGCCGACCCCCTGCTGCTGCCGCTGGCCACCCTCCTCAACGGGCTGGGCCTCGTCCTGATCTGGCGCCTGGACCAGTCCGAGCGCCTGCAGAACCTGGCGAAGCGGGCCTTCGGCGGGTTCTCCCCCTCCGCGCCCCGCCAGATGATGTACACGGCGGTCGCCATCGCCCTGTTC
Source organism: Streptomyces spororaveus (assembly GCF_016755875.1). Taxonomy (NCBI): domain Bacteria; kingdom Bacillati; phylum Actinomycetota; class Actinomycetes; order Kitasatosporales; family Streptomycetaceae; genus Streptomyces; species Streptomyces spororaveus. Next base: position 4,358,447 of record NZ_BNED01000005.1, read on the forward strand.
GCCGGCGTGCTGCTGGTCCTCAAGGACCACCGCGTCCTGCAGCGGTTCACGTACATCTCGATGGCCGGCGCCCTGGTGCTGCTCATCCTGCCCGTCATCCCGGGCCTCGGCGCCGACGTCTTCGGCGCCAAGATCTGGATCAGCGTGGGCGGCTTCTCCATCCAGCCCGGTGAGTTCGCGAAGATCGTCATAGCGATCTTCTTCGCCGGCTACCTGATGGTGAAGCGCGACGCGCTCGCCCTGGCCAGCCGCCGCTTCATGGGCCTCTACCTGCCGCGTGGCCGCGACCTCGGCCCGATCCTGATGATCTGGGCGATGAGCCTGCTCGTCCTCGTCTTCGAGAACGACCTCGGCACCTCGCTGCTCTTCTTCGGCATGTTCGTGATCATGCTGTACGTGGCCACCGAGCGCACCAGCTGGATCGTCATCGGCCTGCTCATGTCGGTGGGCGGCGCCACCGTCGTCGGGGCCACGGCCAGCCACGTCAAGGTCCGCGTCACCGCCTGGCTCGACCCCTTCGACTGCTACGCCACCTCGGGCGCCTGTGAGCAGGTCGGCCAGTCGATCATGAGCTTCGGTTCCGGCGGGGTGCTCGGCGCCGGCTGGGGCCAGGGCAACTCCGACCTGATCGGCTTCGCCGCGAACTCCGACTTCATCTTCTCCACGGTCGGAGAAGAGCTCGGCCTCGCCGGGGTCATGGCCTTCCTCCTGCTCTACGGGCTCATCATCGAGCGCGGCGTACGCACGGCGCTGGCCGCCCGCGACCCCTTCGGCAAGCTCTTCGCCATCGGCCTCTCCGGCGCCTTCGCGCTCCAGATCTTCGTGGTCGCCGGCGGCGTCATGGGCCTCATCCCCCTCACCGGCATGACGATGCCCTTCCTCGCATCCGGCGGTTCCTCCGTCCTCGCGAACTGGATCCTCATCGCCATCCTCATCCGGATCAGCGACACCGCACGCCGCCCCGCACCGGCCCCCGCCCCGTCCCCCGACTCCGAGATGACCCAGGTGGTCCGTCCGTCATGAACAAGCCCCTGCGCCGCATCTCGCTGTTCTGCGGGCTGCTCGTCCTCGCCCTGCTGATCCGCACCAACTGGCTGCAGTACGTGCAGGCCGAGGAGCTCAGCACCCGCAAGGAGAACCGCCGGGTCCAGATCGCCCAGTACGCGACCGAGCGCGGCAACATCATCGTCAAGGGCGAGCCGATCACCGGGTCCAAGGTGACCGACGGCAGCGACTACAAGTTCAAGCGGACCTACACGGACGGCGAGCTCTGGGCCCCCGTGACCGGGTACGCCTCGCAGGCCTTCGGCTCCACCCAGCTGGAGTCCCTCGAGGACCGCATCCTCACCGGCAACGACGACCGGCTGTTCTTCGACCGCACCATCGGCATGTTCACGGGGGAGAAGAGGCAGGGCGGCAACGTCGTCACCACGCTCAACCCCGACGCGCAGAAGGCCGCCTTCGAGAAGCTCGGCAAGAACAAGGGCGCCGTCGCGGCCATCGACCCGCGCACCGGCGCGATCCTGGCCCTGGTCTCCACGCCCTCGTACGACCCCTCGCGCTTCGCGGGCAACTCCAAGGACGACGAGAAGGCCTGGGTCGAGCTGAAGGACAGCGAGGACAAGAACCTCGTCAACCGCGCCCTGCGCGAGACGTACCCGCCGGGCTCCACCTTCAAGGTGGTCACCGCGGCGGCCGCGCTGGAGCACGGCGTCGTCTCGGACATCAACGCCGCCACCGACACCCCCGAGCCCTACTTCCTGCCCGGCACCAAGACCGTGATGGTCAACCACGCCCAGGGCTGCGAGAAGGCCAGCCTCAACAAGGCCCTGGAGGTCTCCTGCAACTCCGTCTTCGCGAACATGGGTGACAAGGTCACCCGCGACAAGATGGTGGAGACCGCGGAGAAGTTCGGCTTCAACAACGACAAGATCGATATCCCGGTCCGCGCGTTCGCCAGCATCTACGACAAGAAGATGGGCAAGGACGGCAACGCGCAGAGCTCCATCGGCCAGTTCAACACTGCCGCCACCCCGCTCCAGATGGCCATGGTCACCGCCGCGATCGCCAACGACGGCAAGCTGATGAAGCCGTACATGGTGGACCAGCTCCAGGCTCCCAACCTGGACGTCATCGAGAAGCACGAGCCGCAGGAGATGAGCCGGCCGCTCTCCGCCGCCAACGCGGAGAAGGTGCAGCAGATGATGGTCAACGTCGTCCAGAACGGCACCGGCGGCAAGGCCAAGATGAACGGCGTGACCGTCGGCGGCAAGACCGGTACCGCGCAGCACGGCGAGGGCAACAAGAAGCGCCCGTACGCCTGGTTCATCTCCTACGCCGAGATGCCGGACAAGACCTCTCCCGTCGCCGTCGCCGTCGTCATCGAGGACAGTGACGCGGATCGCGAGGACATCAGCGGTGGCGGTCTGGCCGCCCCCGTCGCCAAGGCGGTCATGGAAGCCGTGCTGAACAGCCAGAAGTGACCGAGGGATCACGGTCCGGAATCCAGTGACTCACATCACAGAATTCCGGCCGGGTCCGAGCGTACGGTACCGGTCCAGTATCAGCCTGTGGCCACGAACCGATCACGGACGATCGGCCGGTAGCCTTTGCGCGAACAGCACACCGCCGGACCACACACAGGTGCGGTCGGGACTGACGGAGAGGGCTGCAACGTTATGGAAGAGCCGCGTCGCCTCGGCGGCCGGTACGAGCTGAGCCACGTGCTCGGCCGTGGTGGCATGGCCGAGGTCTACCTCGCCCACGACACCCGGCTCGGCCGTACCGTCGCCGTCAAGACCCTGCGTGCCGATCTCGCCCGTGACCCGTCCTTCCAGGCCCGGTTCCGGCGCGAGGCCCAGTCGGCCGCGTCGCTGAACCACCCGGCGATCGTCGCGGTCTACGACACCGGCGAGGACTACGTCGACAACATCTCCATCCCGTACATCGTGATGGAGTACGTCGACGGTTCCACGCTGCGCGAGCTGCTGCACTCGGGCCGCAAGCTGCTGCCCGAGCGCACCCTGGAGATGTGCATCGGCATCCTCCAGGCGCTGGAGTACTCGCACCGCGCCGGCATCGTGCACCGTGACATCAAGCCCGCCAACGTGATGCTGACCCGCACCGGCCAGGTCAAGGTCATGGACTTCGGCATCGCCCGCGCCATGGGCGACTCCGGCATGACCATGACGCAGACGGCCGCCGTCATCGGCACCGCCCAGTACCTCTCGCCCGAGCAGGCCAAGGGCGAGCAGGTCGACGCGCGCTCCGACCTCTACTCCGCGGGCTGCCTGCTCTACGAGCTCCTCAGCGTCCGGCCCCCGTTCGTCGGCGACTCCCCCGTGGCCGTCGCCTACCAGCACGTACGGGAAGAGCCGCAGCCGCCGTCGAACTTCGACCCCGAGATCACGCCCGAGATGGACGCCATCGTCCTCAAGGCCCTGGTCAAGGACCCCGACTACCGCTACCAGTCGGCCGACGAGATGCGCGCCGACATCGAGGCCTGCCTCGACGGCCAGCCCGTCGCGGCCACCGCCGCCATGGGCGCGGCCGGCGGCTACGGCTACCCCGACCCGGGACGCGGCTACGGGCACCAGGGCTACGACCAGCCCACCACCGCACTGCGCGCCGCCGACTCCGGCGCCCAGACGTCGATGATGCCGCCCATGCCCCCGGGCGAGGGCGGATACGGCTACGGCGACCAGGGCCACGGCGGCTACGACCAGGGGCCGAACCGCCGCCAGAAGAAGAGCAAGGCGTCCACCGTCCTGCTCGTCGCGGCGGGCATCCTCGTCCTGGTCGGCGCGATCCTCATCGGCCGCTCCCTCTTCGGCGAGGGCGCCGACAACCGGCCCTCCGTGCCCAAGCTCATCGGCCAGACCTTCGAGCAGGCCCAGAAGAGCGCTACCAACGTCGGCCTCAACGTGGTCCAGGGCCCCGCCGCACCCTGCGACGACCAGCCCAAGGGCAATGTCTGCAAGCAGAGCCCCGCGGCCGACGAGAAGGTCTCGGACGGCTCCACCATCACCGTGACCGTCTCCACGGGCGCGCCCAAGTCCCCGGTGCCGAACGTCGTCAACCTCAGCTTCGAGGAGGCGGAGAAGGCGCTGAAGGAGAAGGGCTTCCAGGTCGACCGCAAGCCCCAGGAGTCCGAACGCACGGCCGGGACGGTCCTCGACCAGAGCCCGAAGGGCGGCGAGGCGGAGCGCAACACCGTCGTCACGCTGACCGTCGCCAAGGAGATCACCAAGGCCTCGGTGCCGGACCTGCGGGGCAAGAAGAAGGACGAGGCCAACAAGGCCCTCACCGACGCCAAGCTCCGGCTCGGCAGCGTGACGGAGACCGAGGCGCCCGGATCCGTACCGGGCACGGTCATTGGACAGCAGTTCGAGGCGGGTCAGGAGATCGAGGTCGGCAAGACGGTGAACATCACCATCGCCAAGGCCTCGGCGCAGACCTCGGTGCCCAACTTCGTCGGCATGACCGTGGACCAGTACAAGGACGAGCTGCGGCGCGCCAACCTCCGGGTCGGCGTCGTCGCCGGCTCGACCGAGGGCAACGCGATCGTCGTGCGCACCGACCCGCAGCCGGGCACCCAGGTCAACACGGGACAGCCCGTGAACATCTTCGCCTTCGGCGGCGGCGGCCAGCAGCAGGGCGGCAACAACAACGGCGGCGGCTTCGGCGGCCTCGGCGACAACCGCTAGCGCGACCGCCGTGGCCCCGGCCACGCGCACGGCGCAGAGGTCCGGCCCCCCTCCCGGGAACGGGGAGGGGGGCCGGACCTTCGTGCGTACCGCCGCCGACGGCCCGCTCGCGGCCTTCCGCGGCCGTATGCGGGACGTGTGGGGCTCAAGAGGGCCGGAGAGGCCCGGGAGGTGTCAGCGCCGCCCACAGGGCCCTTCTGGGGCCCTGGTGACGCCGGCGCGCACTCAGCGCAGCTCGGCCGGCGGGGTCCGCTCGGCGTCCACCTTCTCCGTCCGGACCAGCTCGCCCCAGACGATGTACCGGTACTTCGAGGTGTAGACCGGCGTGCAGGTGGTGAGCGTGATGTACCGCCCGGGGGCGGTCTTCCCCGAGTCCTTGGGGACCGCGTTGATCACGTCGGTGTTGTACTTCGAGGTCTGGCGCAGCTCCGCGAAGACCTTGTAGACGTACCAGGTGTCGCGGGTCTCGAAGACGACCGCGTCGCCCTTCTTCACCTTGTCGATGTTGTGGAACTTCGCCCCGTGGCCGTCCCGGTGCGCGGCGAGCGCGAAGTTGCCCTTCTCGTCCCACGGCAGCGCCGACTTCACCGGCTCGGTGTAGTACCCGGCCACGCCGTCGTCGAGGATGTCCGGGTCGGTCCCCGGCTTGACGAGCACCTCGCCGTTCCGCATCGCCGGTACGTGCAGGAAGCCGACGCCGTCCTGGGTGTCCAGCGCCCCGGGTCCGGCGGCCTGCGGGGACGGGGCCTGCCACTGCTGCCGGACCTCGTCGCCGCGCGCCGACGCCTGCCGGTCCGCGAGCACGTTGGTCCACCACAGCGAGTAGGCCACGAACAGGCCGAGCACCAGGCCCACCGTGATCAGGACCTCGCCCAGCAGGCTCAGGAAGCCGGCGAGCACACTGCGGTTGCCGGCGGGCGGGGCCGCGGCGCGGCGGCGGGCACGAGACACTGCTGATTCGTCCTTAGCTGGTCAGCGCGGGCGGCGGGCCCTGGCTGCGGGGGCGTTCATCGGTCATCCTGCCCCATACGATCATCCGGTAGGTGCTGGTGAACTCCGGGGTGCAGGTGGTCAGCGTGATGTACCGGCCCTCGGATGTGAATCCCGACCCCTCCGGCACGGGTTTGATCACCGCCACGTTCGTCGGCGGCGTCTGCGCGAGCGACGAGGTCATCTCGTACGTGTAGTAGGCGTCCCGGGTCTCGACCACGACGGGATCCCCGGGCACCAGCCGGTTGATGTAGCGGAACGGCTCGCCGTGGGTGTTGCGGTGGCCGGCCACCGCGAAGTTGCCCTGCTTGTCCGCCGGCATCGCCGTCTTCAGCGCGCCCTCGCCGTAGTGCCCGACCATGCCCTTGTCCAGCACCTTCGGCTTGCTGATGCCCTCCGCCACCGGGACCTTGAGGTCCAGCTTCGGGATATGGAGGATCGCGAAGCCCTGGCCGGGCTCGAAGGCCGTCACGGGCGGTGGGGCTGCCCCGGAGCCCCCCGGATCCTGCTCCCAGGTGTGGCGCAGGGAGCCCGCGGCCCCGTTCGCCGTCCGCTCGGCCAGCAGGTTCGTGTACCAGAGCTGGTAGGCGACGAACAGCAGCATCACCAGGCCCAGCGTGATGAACAGTTCTCCGCCCAGCCGGCTCGCGATGACCACCGGGCCGCCCGAGGCGGGCCGCTTGCGACGCCGCCCGCCCCGTCTGCGGGTGCGCCGGGCGGCCTGTTTCGCGGCCTCCTGAGCGGCCCTGCGTCGCGCGGCCCGGCCCTGCGTGGGCGCGGACGGCGCGACCGCGGTCACGCGACGGCCTTGCCCACCACCGGGGCCAGCCCCACCGAGCGCTCCACGGCACCCGCGTCACCGCACCGCACCAGCCAGTTGGCGAGCATCCGGTGACCCCACTCGGTCAGCACCGACTCGGGGTGGAACTGCACGCCCTCGACGTCGTGCTCGCGGTGGCGCAGGCCCATGATGATCCCGTCCTCGGTCCGCGCCGTGACCTCCAGCGCGTCCGGCAGGGTCCCGGGCTCGGCGGCGAGGGAGTGGTAGCGGGTCGCGGTGAACGGCGAGGGCAGTCCCGCGAACACGCCGAGCCCCTCGTGGAGCACGGGCGAGGTCTTGCCGTGCAGCAGCTCGGGCGCCCGGCCCACGACGCCCCCGTAGGCGACGGCCATCGACTGCATGCCGAGGCACACGCCGAAGACGGGGACGGCCGTGCGCGCGCAGTGGCGGACCATGTCGATGCAGACGCCCGCCTCCTCCGGCGTGCCGGGTCCGGGGGACAGCAGCACGCCGTCGAAGCCGTCCTGCGCGTGCGCGAGCTCGACCTGGTCGTTGCGCAGCACCTCGCATTCGGCGCCGAGCTGGTAGAGGTACTGGACCAGGTTGAAGACAAAGCTGTCGTAGTTGTCCACAACCAGAATGCGCGCGCTCACGGAGTGGCTCCCGATCCCTCGTCCACCGTCACATCGTTGAACGGGAGAAGCGGCTCGGCCCACGGGAAGACGTACTGGAACAGCACGAAGACCACCGCGAGGACCAGTACGAGCGAGATCAGCGCGCGTACCCACGCGTTTCCCGGCAGGTGCCGCCAGATCCAGCCGTACATGCCGCCCGATTCCTTTTCGTCCACGTTCGTTCAACGCACCGCGGGGGCGGTACGCGAACAGACTAAAGGCAGCGGCCCGAAAGGGTGGGTCACCCGGACAAACCCTCCGGGCGCCCCTGGGCCGCGGGGCGCGTCCCGGTCAGCTCCGCCCAGACGACCAGCCGGTGGCTGTGGCCCCATTCCGGGTCGCAGGTCGTCAGCGTCAGATAGCGGCCGGGCGTCCGGAAGGGCGATCTCTCCGGGACCGGGTCGACGACCGCGACGTCGGTGGGCAGCGTGCGCAGGGGCGCGGTCCGGACCGTGTACGTGTACCAGGTGCTCGCGTCCTTGAGGATCACCTCGTCGCCCGGGCGCAGCTCCGGGAAGTCCTTGAAGGGGTCGCCGTAGGTGCGCCGGTGGCCGGCCACGGAGAAGTTCCCGACGGCGCCGAGGGGGGCGGTGGCGGCGTAGTGGCCCAGGCCCTTCTTCAGCAGTTCGGGGCCGGTGCCCTCCAGCACGGGCTTGACCCAGTCCGGGCCGAAGCGCGGGACGTACATCTCGGCGAAGGCCCGGCCGGCGGGGTGGCGCTCGGGCTCCGCGGCCGGCGGCGGGGGCGGGGCCGCCGCCGGGGCCGGCTCGGGTGCGGCGGCCGGGGCCGGGGCCGCCGCCCAGCGGTCGCGCATCCGGTCCCTCTCCCCGTCCATGGCCCGGTCGGCCTTGACCCCGGTCCACAGCAGGACGTAGGCGACGAAGAGCACGATCAGCGTGCCCGCCGTCAGGCACACCTCGCTGAACGTCCGTACCACCAGGCGCAGTACGACGTCAGGACGGACCCGATCACGGGGTGGGCGCCACCGGCTTCGCATAGTGGAGGTCCACTGTGCCGGAGTAGCCGGGAAGTGTCAGCGCCTTGTGCTCGTCCACTTTCCAGCCGAGGCCGTAGGCGTTCACGTACAGCTGGTAGTTCTGCAGGGCGGGAGAGGCGGCGAGGGCCTTCTTCAGCGCGCCGGGATCGCCGACGGCCGAGATCTTGTACGGCGGCGAGTAGACCCGGCCCTGGAGGATCAGGGTGTTGCCCACGCAGCGCACGGCGCTGGTGGAGATCAGCCGCTGGTCCATGACCTGGATGCCCTGGGGCACCGCCGCGCCAGAGAGCGTTGACCACGGCCTGCAGGTCCTGCTGGTGGATCACCAGGTCGTTGGGCTGCGGCTCGGGCACGTTGGGGATGCGGGCGGTGGCGTTCGGCGGGGCGTCGTTCAGGGTGACCGTCAGACCCTTGCCCGACAGCTCCTCGGTGCCGGAGGCGGCGCGCAGGGCGGCCAGCTTGGCGTCCTCGGCCTTGGTGCTGCCGTCGTCACGCTCGGCGAGGGAGTCCACCCGGCCGCGTACGGCCGCGGTGCTCTGTTCCAGGGCCGCGTTGTCCTGGCTGCGCTCCTTGATGAGGTCCGACAGCTTCAGGAGTGAGGCGTCCGTCCGGATGTTCGTACCCTTGGAGGTGTTGAAACTGGTGACGAAGAGCAGCCCGGCCAGGGCGAAGACGGCGGCCGTCAGCAACCGGACCGGCCTGGCCCGGCGACGGGTACCCGCGGAGGAGTCGTCTGAATTGCTCAACGTACCCTTCTCCTTCAACGCCACAGGTCCACTACGCTAACGGACGCCCGGGGCAGGCAAGGTCCCCAGCGCATCGACAGGAGAGCCCCTCGTGCCGAAGTCACGTATCCGCAAGAAGGACGACTACACGCCGCCGCCGACCCGGCAGCCGCAGAGCATCCGGCTCACGAATCGCAGCTGGGTCGCACCGGTCATGCTGGCGTTCTTCCTGATCGGACTCGCGTGGATCGTCGTTTTCTACGTTACCGAGACCCAGCTGCCGATCGAAGCCCTGGGCAATTGGAACATTGTGGTCGGTTTCGGCTTCATCGCCGCCGGATTCGGTGTGTCCACGCAGTGGAAGTAGCACCCGAAAGCCCCTGAGGGAAGCTCTCCCCATGAGTTATCCACAGCGTCATCCACACCTGAGGAAAAGACAGAAGATCTGTGGATAACTCTGTGGAGAGTTGACGCCGGTGTGATCAGGTGAGTTCCGCGGTGCGGACCAGAACAAGGGCCGCGACCAGCAGGAAAGCCACCGCACAGGTACCCCACTGGACGAGTGCGCGATTCCGGCCGGCGGCGGGCATGAGCATGCCCAGACCCACCAGCGCTCCGGTGACCAGGCCACCCACATGGGCCTGCCAGGACACCGTGAGCGCGCCACCGAGCGGTACGAAGGTCAGCAGCAGCATCAGCACGACCATGACGATCACCGGCCGCATCTCGTAGCGCAGCCGCTTCGCCAGGACGACGGTGGCGCCCAGCAGTCCGAAGACGGCGCCGGACGCGCCGAGGGTCGGGACGTACGGCTCGCTCAGCAGATAGACGAGCGCGCTGCCGCCGAGGCCCGAGAGCAGGAACACCGCGAGATAGCGGACCCGGCCCAGCGCCGCTTCCAGCGGACCGCCGATGACCCACAGACCGATCATGTTGCCGATCACGTGCCACCACTGGACGTGCAGGAACACCGAGGTCAGCAGGCGGTGGTACTCGCCCGCGGCCACTCCGTGGACGGGGCCGCCGGGGTACTCCCGGTACCGGCCGCCGATCAGCTCCAGCTGGACCGCGAGCGCCGGGTCGGCGAGCATCGCGAGGAACACCAGGACGTTGATCCCGATGAGGATCTTGGTGATCAGGTGGGGATCCGCGGCGACCGTCCCGCCCGCGACGGTACGCGGCGCGTTCGCGGCCGGGCGGTGCCCGGTGCCGGAGCCGGCGCGGACGCACTCGGGGCACTGGAAGCCGACCGAGGCGCTGATCATGCACTCGGGGCAGATGGGGCGCTCGCAGCGGGTGCAGCGGATCCCCGTGTCGCGGTCCGGGTGGCGGTAGCAGCCCGGCAGACGGTCGGTGTCCATCGGTTCCCTCGGTCGGCTCGCGAGGCAGGGGGGCGCCCCGCCGGTCCGGTACGTATCCAGTACGGACGGGCAGGGCCCAAAGGTTCCCGGGCGTCCCGGGCGTCAGCGCTTCTCGACGACCACGGACTGGATGATCACGTCGTCCAGGGGGCGCTCGGTGCGCGGGTTGGTCTGGCTGCCGGCGATGGCCTGCACGACCTTCTGGCTGGCCGGGTCGGTGACCTCGCCGAAGATGGTGTGCTTGCGGGTCAGCCAGGCGGTGGGCGCGACGGTGATGAAGAACTGCGAGCCGTTGGTGCCCGGGCCCGCGTTGGCCATGGCGAGCAGGAAGGGCTTGGTGAAGGCCAGGTCGGGGTGGAACTCGTCCGCGAACCGGTAGCCGGGGCCGCCGGTGCCGTTGCCGAGCGGGTCGCCGCCCTGGATCATGAAGCCGCTGATGACGCGGTGGAAGACGGTGCCGTCGTACAGCGGGTCCGTGGTCTTCTGACCGTCGGTGGGACGGGTCCATTCGCGGGCGCCCGTGGCGAGCTCGACGAAGTTCCTGACGGTCTTCGGCGCGAAGTTCTCCAGCAGCTCGATCTCGATGTCGCCGTGGGTCGTCTTCAGGGTGGCGTAGAGCTTCTCGGCCACGGATCTGCCTTCCATAGTCATCACTGTCGGTCCAGATGGTCGCACGGAGCGCTCCGCGGCACTGAAATCCTCCACCCGTATGCCCTGTCACACATGCCTGTCAGCGATATGGCAGGCATGATCCGACAAAGGGTGGAAAGGTGAACTGTGTCCGCCACCGAGGAGGAGGATCCCGTGACCGGCAAGGAGAGCATGCGCCTGGCAGCCGAGAGCGCCAGGGAGAGTGTGCGACACGCGACGGAAGTGGTGGCACCGTACGCGGAATCCGCCAGGGAAGCCGCGGTGCACTACGCCCAGGAAGCGAACGAGCGGCTGGCACCCAAGGTGTCGTACGCGGCGACCAGCGCTGCGCAGCACGCCCGTTCGACCTACGACTGCCATCTGCATCCCCGGCTCAAGGCGGCGCGGGCCCATGTGCCGCCCCCCGTCGACCGGGCGGCGGTCCAGGCGCGCCGGGCGGCGCTGATGGCCGCCGAATACACCCAGCCGAAGATCGAGAGCGCGATCGCGGCCGCCACACCGGTGGCCGAGGAGGCCGCGTCCCGGTCGACGGCCGCCCTCGCCGCGCTGCGCGGCCAGGTGACGGCCAAGGAAGTGCACAAGCTCGTCCGGCGCCACCAACGGCGCGAGCGCAACGGGAAGATCCTGCGCGGCGTCGCGCTCGTCGGCGTACTGGCGTGCGCCGCCTACGCGGCGTGGCGCTGGTGGGACCAGCAGTCGAATCCGGACTGGCTCGTCGAACCGCCCGCGGCCACCGAGCTGTCGGGGCGCGACGCGGCGCCGGCCAGTTTCGACGACGAGCTGGCGGAGAAGGAGCGCGAGGCGGACGGGGGCCCGGACGGCAAGCAGCTCTGAACGGCGCACGAGGAAGGGGCCCGGATCCTGTCACCAGGATCCGGGCCCCTTCCTTCGTGCGCCTCCCGCCGCTTCCCCGCCCGGCCGTCAGCCGGGGAGGGTGAGGACCGTGCCCGGCCGCAGAAGATCCGGGCTGGGGCCGACGACGCCCTTGTTCATCGCGTAGAGCTCACGCCAGCGGGCCTCGTTGCCCAGCTCCTGACGGGCGATCGCGGAGAGCGAGTCACCGGGCTTGACGGTGTACGTGCGCTTCTTCGCGGCGGGCGCGGGCTTGGGCATCGGCGCCGCCGGCACCGCCTTGTGCGCGGCGGAGTGCGGGGTGGGCGTGTGCATGGCGCCCGGCACGGCGGAGGAGGCCCCGGGCTTCGGCATCACGCTCGGCCGGGGAGGGGCCGGCACCGCCTTGTGCGCGGCGGACGTGGGGGTCGGCTTCGCGGGGGCGGGCCTGGGCGGCGCGGCCGCCGCCATCCGCTCGGCGGCGGCCCGGGTGGCCGAAGCGGCGTCGGCCGCCGAACCGGCGCGAGGCCTCCCGGTCTCGGCCGCCTGCTGCTGCACCTGCTCCTTCGCCTGGTCGGCGGCGTCGTGCGCCTTCTTCTTGTCGGACTTCAGGAAGTCGAAGAGTCCCATGTCTGTACGCCTCCGGCGTGATGGTTCCCCCTGGGATCGTTCCCTCCTCCCACTGTCCTGCACCGGGCCTCCCGAGGCCCAGCGACGGGGCCGTCCGGGGGACGCGCCGACCGGTCGCCCCGGCCGGCCGGGAACACGGCGGGAACGGACCGGGAAGGCCCGCCAGCACGATCGTGCGACACGATGGAGGAGAATTCTGTGATCATCAGACAGACCGCGGAACGGGTTCTGCTGGTTCGGCCCGGACCCGGGCTCGTGAGCGCCGCGATCGTGGCGGGCCTGGACGTCTGGGTGGTGTCCGATCCCGGGCCCCACCCCCCGGACGCCCGGCTTCCCGCGGAGCTGCCCCCACAGCGCCTCCTGCGGGTGGACTTCGATGACACGGCCGCACTGCGCGCCCTGCTGACGGACACGGTCCTCGAACACGGGATCGGGCAGGTCCTCTACCTCGCGAGCGATCTCGAGAAGGGTCTCGGCAGCGGGGCCGCGGAGGCCGCCGAGAAGGTGCTGCGGGAGCTGTCCGCGAACCGCGGGAAGCCGGCTCGCGGACTGCCGGACGCCGTGACGATCCGGCGGATACTCAACGAGAGCCGGACCTCGGCCGTGCGCGCCCATGAGGCCCTGACCGTCACCGAGGCGTGTTCGCTGGCGGAGGGATTCCCCCTGCCGGTCGTCATCAAGTCGGCGGACGGATCCGGGTGTTGGTGGACCGTACCGGTGCACGACCGGCCCGCGCTCGACCGGTGGGCCGAACAGGCGGTCGCCACACGGCACTCGGCCCCCTATCTCGTGGAAGAGCTCCTGACAGGGGCCAAGTTCAGGGTGGAGACGCTGACCGTCGACGGTATGCACCTGGTCGCCGACATCGCCCCCGAGGGAACGGCCGAGCCGCTCCACGACGCGCAGCAGGCCGGGATCCGCGCGACGGTACGGGCCCTGCTGGATCTGGCCGGGTACGAATCGGGCACCACGCGGACCGATGTCCTGGTCGGCGCGCGGGGATCGCGTATCGCGGCGGCCCGGGAACCGGACCGGGAACGGGCCGGGAACGGCGGTTCCCTCAGCACGGCCACGGGCGGTAACGAGAGGGGAACGGACCGGTAAGGGCCTCGGCCAGTCTTTGGTCTGTCGAGAGCGGCCACCGCACCACACGGGGGCCGCACCGGGTACACACCAGGGGGTTCACCACATGCGCAGCAAGCTGGCCGGCCTGATCGGGATCATCGCGGCGGCTCTGGCGATCGGAGTCGGCGTGACGGTCGGCAGCGGCCCGGTGGACGCCGACCGGCCCTCCGGCCACCAGGTGCTGGCGGACGACAAGGGTCCGGGTGTCGCCTCCCCCGCCCCCTCCCCGTTCCCGTCCCGCCGGTAGCACGGCCGCTTGCCCCGCACGACGGCGAAGTGCCCCGCACCGGATCCCGGTGCGGGGCACTTCCGCGTGCGCGGTCAGTACGTCCGGCGGTGCGCCGGCAGACCCATGTAGTCGAATAACTCCTCGGCGGCCGCGCGGTGCCCGGCCGCGGCCGGGAGGTCCCCGAGCGCCTCGGCCGCCTGGACCATGCCCACCAGTGCGGACGCCTCCTCGGCGCGGAAGCTCATCGGCTCCGCGAGCTTGTGCGCGTGGGCGTGCAGGGCCAGCGCCACCTCGTGCTCCCCCCACAGCAGGTGGAGCCGGCCGAGGACGTTCTCGACCTTGGCGAGCCGGATCGGCGCACCACTGGTGCGGCCGAGGGCCAGGGAGCGCTCGGCGAAGGCGCGCGCCTGCGGGCCGTCGCCCCGCTCGTGCGCGACCCGGGCGGACAGCGCGAGCACCAGGGCGACGTCGCCGGGCGACCGGGCCTCGTCGCACAGGTCGCGGGCGCGCTTGAGGGCGGCGTCCGCGTCCGGGTACGCACCGAGGCCCACCAGCGCGAAGGCCAGGTCGGTCAGAGCCACGATCTCGTTGCCGCGGTATCCGAGGTCGCGGTCGATCTCGATCGCCCGGCGGGCGGCCGCGGCCGCCTCCGGATAGCGGCCCCACCGCTCGAACAGCGTGCTGAGGGTGGTCAGGCTCTCCGACTCCGCACGCAGATTGCCCAGTTCCCGGGCCACGGCCACGGAACGCTCCAGGAGGGGAAGGGCCTCCTCGTACCGCCCGAGCATCGACAGCAGCAGCCCCAGCGTCGATTCGCTGTGCGCCTCGGTGTGCCGGTCCCCGGCCCGGACGGCCGTGTCGCGTGCCTCCGTGGCCACCTCCAGCCCTTCCTCGAAGCGGCCCAGCTTCCAGCAGGCCGCACCCAGATTGGCCAGGCTGATGCCGAGGAGCGCCGGATCGTCGAGCCGGCGGGCGGCCGCGACCGCGATGTGCCCGACGCTCCAGAACTCGTCGAGCTTTCCGTGGGTGTGCAGGTGGAAGCCCACATTGCGGCTCAGGCAGGCCGTGTACCGGTCGTGGCCGCACCGCTCGGCGAGCGACACGGCCGCCAGCAGTCCCGCCTGCTCGCGGTCGAACCACCGTACGGCCTGCTCGGCGTCCCTGAGGGACGGCAGCTCGCCCCGGTAGGGCGCGATGCCGTTGGGTCTGCGCTCCCGTCCGGGGAACAGCACCTCGCAGGCCGTGTCCGACGCCGTCAGGTAGTAGCCGAGCAGCCGCTCGACGGCCGCGGCGTCGTCGTCCGCCGTGGCCGGTCCCCGCAGGCTCTGGGCGAAACTGCGCACCAGGTCGTGGAAGGTGTAGAGGCCGATGTCGGGCTGCTGGACCAGATGGACGTCGAGCAGGAACTCCAGGGCGTCCTCGGCGTCCTGGACGGTCGTACCGAGGAGCGCGGCCGCCGAATGCACGTCGGTACCGGCGCACGGGTACAGACTGAGGATGCGGAACGCGGTGCGGTACTCCTCGTCCATCGCCAGGTAGGACAGGCGAAGGGTCGCCGCGACGCTGCGCTCGCCCGAACTCAGCTCGTCCATCCGGCGCTTCTCGTCACGCAGCCGCTCGACCAGGTAACGCACCGTCCAGCGCGGCCTGTTGCGCAGCCGGGCCGTCGCGATGCGCAGCGCCAGCGGCAGGTGCCCGCACAGCTCGGCCAGTTCGGCGGAGGCCGCCGGCTCGGCGGCCACCCGGGTCGTACCGAGGGTCTCCGCCATCAGGCTGGTGCTGTCCTCGGGCTCCATCATCCCGATGGACACCCACTCGACTCCGTCGAGGTCCAGCAGCCGTCCACGGCTGGTGATCAGGGCCAGACAGCCGGGCGAGGCCGGCAGCAGCGGCTTGATCTGCGCCGCGTCGACCGCGTTGTCGAACAGGAGCAGCATCCGCCGGCCGTCCAGCTTCGACCGCCACAGGGCGGTGCGTCCCTCCAGGTCCTCGGGAATCCGGTCGCCCGGGGTCCCGAGGGTCCGCAGCAGGCCGTCGAGCGCGGCGGCGGGCGTCACCGGCTCGCGGCCCGGGGTGAATCCGTGCAGGTCGATGTGGAGCTGCCCGTCGGGATACCGGCCGGCCAGCCGGTGCGCGGCACGCACCGCCAGGGTGGTCTTGCCCATGCCGCCCATGCCGTCGACGGCCACGATCCGGGCGAACCGTTCGCCGCCCCGGCCCTCGTCCTGCACGTAGTCGAAGAGCTCGGCCAGCTCCTTGGCGCGGCCGGTGAAGTCGGGCAGGTCGTACGGCAGGGTGCACGGGGCGACGGCGGTCGCGGCGCGCGTTCCCGGTTCCCCCTCCCGGTCCGCCTCCGTGCCGGCCGGCTCCTCGGGGGCCGCGGCCTCGGACACCGCGGCCACGGCAGCGGCCGGTTCGGGAACCGGCTCCACGGGCACCGCCTCGGGCACCGGACGTACGGGCGCCACGGCCGCCGGCGCCGGCCGCTCGGGCGCGGCCAGCTCCGGGCTGTCCCGCAGGATCGCCTCGTACAGCCTGGCCAGCCGGGGTCCCGGGTCGATCCCGAGCTCGTCCACGAGCAGCTCGCGGACCTCGCCGTACTCCTTGAGCGCCTCGGCCTGCCGCCCGGAGCGGTACAGGGCGAGCATCAGCTGGCCGCGCAGCGTCTCCCGCAGCGGGTGCTGCGTGATCAGGGCACGCAGGCCCGAGATGAGCTCGCCGCTCTCGCCGAGCGCGAGGCACAGGTCGAAGAACTGCTCGGCGGCGGCCAGCCGGCGCTCGTCCAGCGCGGTCGCCGCGGCCTCGATCACCGGTCCGCCGGTGCCGGACAGGACCGGCCCCCGCCACAGCGCGAGAGCGGCCCGCAGTGCCTCGGCGGCCGCGGACCGTCCGCCTTCCCGCAGGGCCCGGCCCGCCGCCCTGGTCAGGGCGTCGAACTCCAGGAGGTCGACCTGGCCGTCCGCCACCACCACGCGGTATCCCGGCCCGTCGGTGGCGATCACCTCGGTGCCGGTGGGGATGCGCCGCCGCAGGTCGGCGACGGCCTTGCGGACCTGGTGCGCCGCGGTCACCGGCGGGTCCTTCTCCCAGGTCGCCTCGACCAGCCGGGCCACGGGCACCACCCGGCCGGCTTCGAGCAGCAACATGCACAGGACCCGTTCCTGGATCGCTCCCCCCAGCCTCAGCCGTACCTCGCCGATCCATCCCTCAAGCGATCCGAGCACGTTGAAGCGCAGCCTGCCCCCCGCAGGATCCACGCTTCGTCTCTCCCCGGATTCCGCATCCGCCCCCGGCATCGGACATCCACCCCCAAAGAACAAGGCCCCTGGCCAGGCCATGTCAACCGGATCATAGGGGTTACCCCTTGCACGCGGTAAGCATCCGGTAGCAGATCAGGAAGGGCGACACGGACAGTTCATGGGCGGCCCGGAGCAGGCGGCACACCGAGCGAGTACCGAAGGAGCACGCTGTGGGAAGACTGGAGAGACCCCTGGCCCCCGATGCCGGACCAGTCACCGCGTTCGCCCGGGAGTTGCGCAGGCTGCGGACCGCGGCCGGCAGTCCCGGCTACCGCGACATGGCCACCCGTGCCATGTTCTCCGCGTCCGTGCTCTCCGACGCGGCCGCCGGCTACCGCCTCCCGACGCTTCAGGTGGCCCTCGCCTTCGCCGAGGCCTGCGGCGGTGACCGCGCCACCTGGGAGCGCCGCTGGCACGAGGCGGCGCGCGCCGACGGAGACGACGGAGCGGCCCGCCCGGCGGTCAAAGCCGTGCAGCAGCACCAGGAGAACGAGCTGCGCGCGGCCGAGGTGCGCGCCGTGCTGCCGCCGCCCTCACAGCTGCCGATGGAGGCTCACCCCCTGGTGGGACGGCGTGAGCTGCTCCAGCGCGCCCGGGCCCTGACGGCCCCCTCGTACGGCGGACAGCGCCCCGCGGCGCCCTTGGTGATCAGCGGTCAGGTGGGTGTGGGCAAGACGGCCTTCGCCCTGCGGCTGGCCCACGAACTGGCCGTGAACCTGCCCGACGGGCAGCTCTACGCGAACCTCGACCCGGCCGCGGACGGACGCAAGGACGCCGCCGGAATCGCGGGCGGTTTCCTGGAGGCGCTCGGCATCCCCGCCGACCGGATCCCGAACGATCCCGGTCAGAGAATTGGCCTGTACCGTTCGCTCCTCAACCGGCGGCGGCTGCTCGTGGTGCTCGACGGCGTCCAGCACGAGCGCCAGATCCGGGAACTTCTCATCGCGGCGCCCGAGAGCCGCATCATCATCACCAGTCGATCGCGTCTACTGGGCCTCGACGGAATTGGCCGGATCCGGCTCCCCGCACTGGACCGCGACGAGTCGATGGAGCTGCTCGCCCAGCTGCTCGGCGGCGACCGGGTCGGTACCGAGCCGCGCGCCTGCCTGCGTCTCGCCGACGCCTGCGGGGACCTGCCGCTGGCGCTCAACCTGGCCGGCCGGCGCCTCGCGGCCCGCCCCGAGTGGATGCTCCAGGACTCCGTGTCCGAGCTGCTCGGCGATGTCCCCGGCGGACCGGGCGCACCCGGCGGACCCGGCGGGCGCGAAGGGCAGCGGGCACCCGGCCGCTTCCTGGCCCGGCTGCAGATCGGTGACGACGCGCTGAGCAACCGCCTCGACAGCGCCTACCGGCTGCTCACCCCGTGGGCCCGCCTGATGCTGCGCCAGTTCGCCGGCTCCGACAACCCGCCCTCCGTGGACAACGTGGTGTACGAGTCCGCCGACGCGCTCGCCATGCTGGTCGAGCGGTCCGCGCAGCCCGTGGAGGACCTCCTCGAACGGCTCCTCGACGCGGGGCTGCTCGACCACTCCGACCTGCCGGGGCAGTACGGGCTGACGCCGATGGCCCGGGCGTACGCGCTGACGCAGCCGGACCCCACGGAGGAGGACCCGGCCCCCGCCCCGGCCTCGCCGCGCGGCCAGGCGCACGCACCGCGGCCGAGGTAGCCCCCTAGGAAGCGGCCCGGTAGGTGAGGGTGACGTAGAGGTGCTCGTCGAGGACCTTGGCGAGCGACACCCCGGGCCGGCCGATCTCGGCGCACAGCGCGGCCTCGTCCAGGCCTCCGCCCTCCTCCAGCGCCGCACGCGCCCAGCTCCGGCCGAGCACCAGGTGACGGGCGAAGGCGGCCCCGTCCCGTACCCCGTGCAGCCGCTGCGCGATGGCCGCGTCCCACGGCATGACCGAGTCGGGCCGCAGTGCGTACAGGGCCTTGGCCGCGGCGGTCGGGCCGAGGCTGCGCCGGCCGACCGGCAGCGCCGCCAGCTCCTCGTAGGCGGCGGCGAACCGGGAGATCTCCCGCGGGGTGAGCCGGGCCAGCGGGGCGTGCGCCAGGGCGTGCCGCTCCCACCAGGCCGCCAGTCCCGCGTCCAGGGTGTCGGGCTCGCCCTCGCGCGGGTAACGGATGCGGCAGCCCCAGGAGTTCAGCCAGCGGTGCAGGGCCGTGCGGTGGGCTGCGAGCGAGAGGTCGAGGGCGCCGCCGGTCTCCTCGCGCAGCGCCCACCAGCTCCGGTCCACGCCCGCGAAGCCGTTGAACACCTCGGCCGAGGCGCGCAGTTCGGCCAGGGACGGCGCGGGCGGCGGCGCGGCCGGCGGATCCAGATGGGCGCGGGCGACCTTGGCGGGCACCACCATCCGCCACGCCTCGGTGACCAGCTCCGTCAGCTCGTCCGTCTCCAGGGCCGCCAGGCGGGCCTCCACCCAGTGGAAACGCAGATCGGATGCGCGGGGCAGGAAGAACTTCTCCGGCTCGGCGGCGACGAGCGCCGCCCGCTCCTCCTTGGGGAAGGCGAAGCCCAGTTCGCTCTCGTCCCGGGACAGGGCGAGATAGACGATCCTGCCGATCCGGAACTTCACCCGGTCCCGGATCAGGTGCTCCTCGGTCCTCGGCAGGCTCAGCGCGAGCCGCCGTACGTCGTCCACCGTTGCCACTGCCCGCTCCCTGCGCTTCCGGCCGCCGCTCACAGACCCGCGAGCTGCGGGGTGTGGACGTCCAGCGGTGGCCCGTCGAGGGCACCGAGGCCGATCAGCGACGGAGTCCTGCCGATCAGCCGGTCGGCCAGCGACCGCGCGATGAGCGGCGCGAACTTGAAGGATGTGCCACCGCAGGCCGCGTACGCGAATCCCGCGCCGCCGAGGGCGACCAGCAGTGGGCCGCCGGTCGGCGCGAACGCCGAGTAGTAGGCGTCCTTGGCCGCGGTCACCCAGGCCGGGCCGAAGCCGGGGAGGATGTCCCCGAACTCCTTCTCCAGCTTGCGCTGCCAGTACGGGTCGGTCGCGTAGTCGGTGATCGCGTCCGCCACCCGGCAGGCGGTGGCCGAGGTGAGTTTGAGCGCCGTGCCCGCCACCGGCGGGATCAGCCACGCTCCGCCCGCGGTGCCGAGGGCCGGTACGGCCGGGGTGGCCGCCCACGCCTGCGACTGGTGCCGGGGCACCCGGCAGTAGAGGAGGGACTGGCGGTACAGGGTCAGCCGCTCGGAGACGCTTCGCGGCAGCAGGTCCCGCGACCAGGGCCCGACGGCCACCAGGACCGCGTCGCTGCGCAGTACCCGTCCGTCCACCAGCCGTACGCTGCCGCTCTCGCCGTCGACGGCGGTCACGGCCCGGTGCTCGATCAGCTCGATGCCCCGCTGCCACTTCAGCCAGCCGACACAGGCGGCGAGGACCCGTTCGGCGAGCAGTACGCCCGCCTCGTCCTCCAGTACCGCGCCGAGGCCGCCGCCCACGTGCAGGTGCGGATAGCGGTCGGCCAGGCCGGCCGCCGTCAGTTCCCTGGCGTGGCCGCCGGCGTCGGCGAGCATCGCCGCCGCGTCGGCCGCGGCCGCGGGCGGCAGGACGGTGAGGGAGCCGACCTGCTCGTAGAACCGCGTCAGGAACAGCTCTTCCAGTTCGACCCAGCGGCGGTGCGCGCGCAGCGCGGCCGCCGTGGCCGGCGGGTCCGCCGGATGCAGGGCCCGCAGGATCCGGTGCTGGTCGAAAGAGGTGGCTCTGCTGTGCGGGATGGGGCCTTGGTCCACCACCGTGACCTTGTGTCCGTCGAGCACGCACTCGACCGCCGTGAGCAGGGCGATCACTCCGCCGCCCACGACCGTCACCCTTGTCGACATCACACACCTCCCTTCAGTTCTCGTTGAGCCGGCGGGGTCAGCCGGCGAGGACGATCGTGGTCAGTGCGGCCGCTTTGGCGAGGGACTCCTCGCAGCCCGGGAAGGACTCGCCGGCGCAGATCAGGTTGGCGTAGCGGCTGAGGTAGCCCTCGGGCGGCAGCAGCAGCGTCGCCCCGGGCGCGACCATCACGTTGGTCTCCAGCAGGCCCGGTACGTCCGCGGGGGCGGGTACGTCGACCGAGCGGACCGTGCCGTTCTCCGGCGGGTACAGGAAGCGGATCCCCACGGTGCGGGACTCGGCCGGGGTCCACTCGGGGCGGACGCCCGCCGCCAGGTCCGCGGCGATCTCCCCGGGCTGCACGCCGGTGGCGAGGCTGCCGAGGTAGGGGATGAGGTCGCCGCCGAGGCGGGCGTTCACCTCGATGATCACCGGGCCGCGGCCGGTCAGCTTCACCTCGGTGTGCGTGATCCCGTAGCCGATGCCCAGTTCGCGGTGGGCGTCCCGCAGGACGCCCAGCAGTTCCTCGTCGGCGAGGAGCGGGTCGGTGGCGCTGACCACGTGGCCGGTCTCCTCGAAGTAGGGCGCGAGGCCCACTTCCTTGTGCGCGAGGAAGAGCGGGGTCCAGGCGCCGTCGAAGACCGCCCCGTCGATGCTGATCTCGGGGCCCATGACGCACTCCTCGACCAGCACCCCGCCCTCGTAGTCGCTGTTGCCGCCGCGGCCGGCGGCGTCGGCGACCTCGAAGGCCTCGCGGATGCCCTCCGGGCCGTCGACCCGGATGACACCGATGCTCGCGCCCATGCCGCGGGGCTTGAGGACGACCGGGTAGCCGAAGGAGTCGGCGGTGGCGAGGGCCGTCCCGGCGTCGGTCACGTAGGCGAAGCGCGGCTGGGGCAGTCCGGCGGCGGTCAGCAGCTGCCGGGTGTTGTGCTTGTTGCGGCAGTTGTCGGCGCCACGTGAGGTGAGCCCGGGCAGTCCGAGCCGCTCGGCGATGAGGGCGGTGGTCACCACGAGCGTCTCGTCGTAGCTGAACACGCCCACCACGCGGTGCTCGGCGGCCACCGCCTCGGCGGCCTTGATCAGGCCCTCCGTGTCGGGGACCAGGCGGGCGCGGTCGAGCAGTTCCACCGTGGTGGAACCGAGTACGTACTCCTGCTGCCAGGTCGGCTCGGCGGCGTCCAGGATCCAGATCGGGCGGCGCCGGGCGGCGCCGGCGAGCAGGTACTCGCGGTAGGCGCGCTGTCCGCTGCCGACCAGGATCACCACGCCGTCATCGGTCGGGTTGGAGTCGTCGGTCATCGTCGTCACCTCGCGGAGTGGGTCAGGACCCGGTCGCCGGCCGTCGCGATCGCCGCGAGCTGCGGCTGGGCGAGGGCCAGGTAGTCGGGGGTGGAAAGGGCCACGGAACGGTCCAGGCGGGCCGCGTTGAAGTAGATCTCTTCGGTGAGGATCAGGCCCTCGTCGACGACGAGGTGCAGATCGGGGTGGAAGCTGAGCGGCATCACCGTGCCGCAGACGCTGCCGGCCAGGCGCTCGGCGATCTCGGGCGTGGCGAAGGCCGTCCGCCCGCCGCCGAACAGGGCGCCGACCGCCTCCAGGTCGACCTGCCGGTCGCCGGGAACCACCGCGAGCACGTACTTGCCGACCCGCTTGGTGATGCTCACGCGGACGACGATGCACTTGGCGGCCTGCTCCAGCGGGTGGCCGCGCAGGACGCTCGCCAGGTCGGTCCGGCCCTCGGCCGGGTGGTCGATCAGCCGGTAGCGGGCCCGGCTGCTGTCGAGGAGGCCGATCAGGCGCTGGTACATCAGAGCACCTCGCCGACGTAGTGCCAGTCCTCGGGGTTGATCAGTCCGAAGGGGTTGATCGGAGTCACGCCCTTCAGGTTTTCGGCCACTTCCAGCAGGCGGAAGGGGAAGTTGGGCATCCAGATGACCGGGACCTGCTGCGCGATGTAGTCCTGGTAGGCGTACAGGTCCGCCAGGTCGTCGCTGACCACGGTGCGGGCGATCAGCTCGTCCGCCTTCGGGTCGCTGTAGCTGCCGAAGTTCACCGACGAGCCGGTCGAGTAGAGCGCCTCGCCGGTCGGGTAGAAGCCGGGGCCGTAACCCCAGCCGCCGTTCCAGTCGCTGAACTCCCACAGGCAGGGGCTGTCGGGGCCCGGGGTGCAGGTGGTGTCCTCCAGGACCAGGACGCTCGCCTCGACCTCGGTCAGCACGATCTCGATGCCGGCCTTCGCGGCGTCGGCGGCGAACTTGCGCATGACCGCGGTCAGGGTCTCGTGGCCCTGGGCGTAGCGCATCGAGAACCGCAGCGGGGTGCCGGCCGGGATGCCCTCGCCCGCCTCTCCGGGGCCGGTGCCCTCGCGGACGCAAGTGCCCGGGGTGGTGCTGGTGTCCCAGCCGTTCTCGGTCAGGAAGGCGCGGGCCGCCCCGACGTCGAAGGGGTACGGGTCCCCGTGCGCGGCGGGAGAGAGCAGCGGGCTGTCCGGCAGGGCCGGGATGGGCCCGGTGGTCGGGTAGCCGTAGCCCTTGTAGACGTCGCGGATGGCGCCGCGGGAGTCGAGGCAGGACTGCAGGGCCTGGCGGAAGTAGAGCTGCTTGAAGATCTTTCCGGAGACGGTGGGGTTGTTGAAGTTGATCGGGAAGTAATGGATCTTGTAAGTGAGCTGGGGGACGAGGTCGTAGTGCTCGCCGAGCGGGTTGGGCCCGCCGGCCAGCGGGTCCTCGGCCGGCTCGGTGACCTCGTCGAAGGGCAGGAAGCCGATCTGCACGCCGTCCAGGGCCTTGGGGCCGCGGCGGAGCATTTCGTACTGCTCGGTGTCCGAGCCCGTGGGCACCAGCCGGAACTCGTCCAGGTAGGGCTTGTCGGTGCCGCTGTAGCTCTCGTTCGGCACGAGGACGGCGTCGCCCGACACCCCGTCGATGGTGTAACTGCTGAGCTTCCAGGGGCCGTTGACCACACTCCAGACGGGGCTGGTGTCCCAGCTCTTGCGCTCGTCGTTGCAGGCCCGCAGGTAGGCGTAGACCGCGGAGGCCTGCGCCGGGTCGTGGGTGGCGTCGGCCGGCCGGTCGTCGGCGGTGCGGTCCCAGGCCTTCGGCAGCGGGGTGATGGTGCTGAACTGGTTCATCAGCACCCAGTTGTGCGAGTAGGCGCGGTCGAAGGTGAAGCTGACCCGGTCCTCGGCGACCTTCTCGTAGCCGGTGAGGTTGTCCGGGAAGAAGCCCGGCGTGTACCCGCCGAAGCTGTCCTTCTCGGCCTCCAGGAGGTGCATCCACAGCATCACGTTGTCGGCGTTGACGCTCTCGCCGTTCGACCACTGGTAGGGCTTGACCGTGATCGTCGCGGTGCGGCCGTCCTCGCTCCACACCGGGGGCTCGGCGAGGCTGCGCTCGTAGTCGACGGTCGGCTGGCCGCCGGTGCCGTACCAGTACAGCGGGCGGTACATCAGGGTCTGGAACTCGTGCAGGTTGGCCACCCCGTAGTACTCGCCCGGGGTGAAGGGGAAGATGAAGACCGGGCTGAAGCCGCTGGTGCAGGCCCAGGTCACGCTGCCCCCGCGGAGCGGGGTGGTGGGCGGGGTCATCTCGGTACCTCCTCCAGTGCGGATTCACCGCTGTCCGCGTGGGCTCCGTAGCGCTCCCAGCGCTCGTTGAGCCGGATCCGTCCGTCGTTCAGGAACTCGGGGGTGCTCCAGCACCGCCCGGCGACCACCTCGCCGTCCGCGAGGACCATCGTGTAGGCGAACTCCAGGTTCCCGTCGGGCTCCACGCGCCCGTTCAGCGAGCCCCGGCGGACGGGCCCCCCGTCGAAGTCGGCCCAGAGCAGGTCGCCTTCCTGGCGGTAGTGGCCGACGGGGGCGTCCTCGTCCGCCGGGTAACCGGTGTTGCGGAAACTTCTGCCGTCGTAATCGATCACGGGCGTCGTATCTCCTGGGTGATGCACTTGACCGCGCCGCCGGCCTTCAGCAGTTCCGACATGTCCACGCCGTGCGGCTCGAAGCCGCGCTCGCGCAGCTCGTCGATCAGGTGCGTGGCGGTCTCCGTCACCACGACGTTCAGGCCGTCGCTCACCGCGTTCAGTCCGAAGGCGTCGGCGTCCTCGCGGGTGGCGATGATCGCGTCCGGGTACAGCCGGCGCAGCTCCTCCCGGCTCTCCTCGGAGAAGGCGGCGGGGTAGTACGCCACCAGGTCGTCGTCGAGGACGAACAGGGCGGTGTCGAGGTGGTAGAAGCGGGGGTCGGTCAGGGTCAGACCGACCACGGGCAGGCCGAAGAACGCACGGAGCTCCTCGAACGCGCCCGGGTCGCTGCGGAATCCCGCACCGGCCAGGATCCGCCGGCCGGCCGGGGCGAAGTCGCCCTCGCCCTCGTTGACGTACTCCGGGACGCGGAGGCCGGTGTACCCGCGCTCCTCGAACCAGGCCCGGTAGGCGTCGGCCTCGGCCGCGCGCTCCTCGTGGCGGAACCTGGCGATCAGCACCTTGCCGTCGACCACGGTGGCGCCGTTGGCGGAGAACACCATGTCCGGCAGGCCCGGGACCGGGTCGATGAAGGAGACCTCGTGTCCGAACCCGAGGTAGAGGTCGCGGACCCGCTCCCACTGGGCCAGCGCCAGCTCGGCGTCCATCGGCTTCCCGGGGTCCATCCACGGGTTGATCGCGTAGGTCACCTCGAAGTGGGTCGGCCGGCACATCAGGTAGTGCCGCTTGGTGGCCGTGCGCCGCGGGGCCTCAGCCATGCTCCGGCCTCATCTCGGTACGGATGCGGCCGGCCGCGACGTGCGCGGTGGTCAGCGCCTCCGTCAGGGAGGTGCCGGTGGCGCCGATGAAACCGAGGATGTTGTTGCCCGCCGGCGGGCGCTTGATGACGGTGCCCGCCGTGGCCGTGATCTTGAGGAAGAACAGGTCGGGGTCCTCGGCGACCTCGGCCGGCACCTCGATGGACTCGACCGTGCCCGCCCCGCTGATCAGGCACATCCCGGCCGTGTGCACGCCGGTCGGCGCGTAGTGCGAGACGTCCGGCCGGATGCCGCGCGCCACGTCCGACACGCACCGGATGGGGTCGTGGCCGGCGCTGATGCGCGCCATGTGGTCGAGACCGCCGCCGCCGGGCCGGATCGCGATCTCCAGGATGAAGGGCGCGCCCTGGTGGAACCTCACCTCGGCGTGCAGCACGGACCGGCGCAGTCCCTGGGCGTGGGCCGCGTCCCGGACCACCTCGTGGACCGCGGCGACCTGCTCGGGGGTCAGGGAGCTCGGCGCGTGGTGGACGTCGTCGTCGAAGGTGCCGCTCTCGACGGTGATCCGGTCCACGATGGAGCCGAGGTACACCTCGTCGTCCCAGGCCAGCGCCTCGATGAGGTGCTCGTGGCCGTCAAGGTAGCCCTCGACGATGATCCCGTTGGGGCCGAGGTCCAGTCCGTCGGCCTCCATCAGGGCCCAGGTCATGGTCTCGATGCCCGAGGTGGCGTCCGCGAAGCGGGCCCGCATCTCCTCGGGGTCGTCGACCTTGAACACGAAGTTGCTGGCGGCGCCCAGGGTCGGCTTGAGGATCAGCGGGTAGCCGAGCTCCGCACCGGCCGCCAGGGCGGCCTCGACGTCGGGGGCGTACCGGAAGCCGGGGTGCGCCGCGCCGCCGCGCTCGTGGGCCTGGCGCATCAGCAGCTTGTTACGGCTGGTCCGGGCGGCTTCGAAGCCGATGCTCGGCAGGCCGAGCGCCTCGGCGACGACCGCCACCGTGACGACCCCGGACTCCGAGAAGGTCAGGACCCCCTCGAACTCCTCCTCCGCGTGCCAGACCTTGGCGGCGGTGACGATGTCCTCGATCTGCTGGGAGCCGGCGATCCGGTAGCGCTCGGCGTCCCAGAAGTCCTCGGTGCCTATGCCGTTGAGGACGTGGACCTCGGCCCCGAGGGCCTCGATCTGCCGGTAGCGGGAGATGTAGTAGGTGGCGTTCTGGCTGGCCTCGATGGCGAGCAGCTTCATCGGTGCCTCTCCCCTCAGACCTTGGCCGGGACAGGCTCGGCGGCTTCGGTGACCTCGGCGGCCGGCTCGGACACGATCTCGGCGGCGGCGGACTCGGCGGCGGCGACCTCACGGTCGTGCTTGCGGAGCGAGACGACGGTGAGGGTGGCGATGACGACGACCAGGGCGGAGAGGGCGTAGAAGCCGTTCTTCACGTTGGTGGAGTCGACCAGCAGCGAGATCAGGACGACGGCGGTGGTGCCGGCCGCGAGTCCGAAGGCGTTGGTGGCGCCGAAGACGAAGCCCGTCTTCTCCTCGGGGGCCGCGCTCATCAGGGCGGTGCGGGCCGAGATGCGGGCCACGCAGAAGGCGATGGCGGCGAAGGGGATGACGGCCATCATCGCGTAGAGGTGGACGGACTCCAGGGACAGGAGCACCGCGAAGGCGAGGTAGCCGATCAGGGCCGTCTTCAGCACGGTGGCCTTGGAGCTGATCTTCTTGAAGGCCCAGGCCGCGAAGAGCGCACCGATGCCGAACAGGGCGTCGACGATGCCGAGGTAGCCGGCGTTGGACTTGAAGCCCTCGATGACCAGGACCAGCATGATGCTGTTGCCGACGATGATGACGATGTTGCCGATGATGTAGAGCAGCGCGAGCCGGGCGAGCGGCGGGCGGGAACCGGACGCGGCGACCGTCGCGGCGGCCTTGGCCGCGGCCTCCGGGGCGCTGGTGCCCTGGCCGGCCGGGCGGCGGCCGATGAAGAACAGCAGGGCGGCGGAGAGCAGGAACGTGATCGCGTTGAAGTAGAAGAGCGACGTGGTGCCGACCCAGACGATCACCCAGCCGCCGAGGGCCGCCGAGGCGAGCGTGCCGCCCTGGATGGCGATCTCGGCGTTGCCGTTGAACTGGGCGAGCCGGGACTCCGGGATGCGCTCCTTGATCAGGGCGTTGCTGGCCGGGAAGAAGAGGGCCGCGGAGATCGACAGGACGAAGCTGGCCACGTAGCTGACGGTCGAGGGGTTGCCTCCGAGGGCCAGCCAGACCGGCAGGCCGATCGCGGCGGCCGCGCTGGCCAGGTCGGACACCATCGCCAGGGTGCGGCGGTCGAAGCGGTCGGCGAGCTTGCCGAAGAACAGGGACAGCGCCACCTGCGGGATGGTGACGGCGATCATCAGCCAGCTGACCGCGAGCATGGTGTTGGCCTCGGTGAAGACCAGGTACGAGGCGGCGGTGAGCTGGATGCCGTTGCCCAGGTTGGTGATGAAGGTCGCGGGGATGAGCAGTCGTTCTGCCCGATTGGGACGGGGCGGGGCGATCGTGGACACAGTGCTCCTCGGAGGTCAGGCTCGGATGTCGGCCGGCTCGGCCACGGGCGCGAACGCCCCGACCACGGTGGACAGGAGGGGGAGTCGCAGCGGGGCGACGGGGTCGGCGGGGAAGGCGCCGGCCGGCAGGCTCAGATCGGCGCCGGCCCGCTCGGCCCGGGCCGCGAGGTCCACGAGCAGCGGAGCCGCGCACGCGGTCAGCGTCCGCACGGCGAGGACCAGGTCGCCCAGGTCGGCCGGGGCGTCCGCCGCCACCCGGTCCGCCTGCTTCAGCAAGCGGTCGAGGTGCACGACGATCAGGTCCGCGGCCCGGTGCAGGCTGAAGCTCTCCAGCTCGTAGTGGGAGCGGAACCGCTCGACGACGATCCCCGCTTCCCGGGCACCGGTGTCGGAGACGGGCAGCAGCGCGCCGGCCGGAGTCGTGGCGAGCAGCTCCTGGAGCCGGCCCGCGAGGTGGTTCCACGGATCGACCAGCCGGGAGCTCGACAGGCTGTCGAGCGCCTCACGGCTGAAGTTCGTACGGGAGTGCTCCGGCGCGGTGAGCGCCAGGTAGAAGCGCACCAGGTCGCGCGGTACCTCGGCCACCAGATCGGCGGCCCACACCACGTGGCCTTTGCTTGTGGAGAACTTCTGGTTCTCCAGTTCGTAGAACTCGTTCGACACGATGGCGTGCGGCTCGACGTACCGGTCGCCGTGCGCCATCAGCAGGGCCAGGTGCGTCATGCCCCAGAAGTAGACGTTGTCGAAGCCGAGGAAGTACACGAGGTCGATGCCGTGCTCGGACAGCCAGTGCTCGTCGAAGCGGTCGGCGTGCTCGCCGAGCTGCTCGGCCGCGTACCAGGTGCAGTACATCGAGGCGGCCATGCCCTCGGCCCAGGCGTTGAGGACCTGGCCCGGGGTCTCGGTGAACGGCGCCGGGATGCCCCACGCGGTGGGGTAGGTGATCGGGAAGTCCGGCAGCGGCCGGTCCAGCGCCTCCCGGACCAGCTGCGCGGTGTGCGGGCGCAGCACGTCGCGGTGCCGGACGTAGTAGTCGGCGAGGCGGTCCCGGTACTCCTCCATCGGCAGGACGAGGATCTGCGCCTCGCGGTGGGTGACCACGGCGTCCGGATCGACGGTGGAGCGGGGGCGCAGCAGCTCGTCGAAGTTGTTGGGGTGGCCGCAGGACTCGCAGAGTCCGCCGCGGCTCTCCACGAGGCACACCGGGCAGTCGCCGGCGACCAGGCCCTCCATCAGGTACTCGCCGGTGGCCTCGACGTACGGCAGCAGCACCGTCCTGAGCCGGAAGGCCCCCTCGCTGTGGAGGTCGGTGACGAAGTCGATGACGGTCTGGCGGTAGCCCTTGTCGAAGGGGGCGAAGCCGTCGACGGAGACGCCGGCCGCCTCCAGGGTGGCGCGGATCTGCGTGGCGGAGCGCAGGGCCAGTTCCTCCGGGGTCAGACCGGCCCGGGCGGCGCTGGCCACCACGTAGGTCTGGCTGTCGTCGGTGCCGCTGGTGAAGATCACCGGCCGGTCCGAGGCCCGCAGGTAGCGCGCGTACACGTCGCCCGCCAGGTACGGGCCCGCCAGGTGGCCGGTGTGCAGGTCCCCGTTCGGGGTCGGCGGCGGCGCGATGATGACCGTACGGCGTGTCATGCCTGGGCTCCTTCGTGGCGGGCTGCGAACCGCTGCGTCATGTCGAGGTCCCACCAGACGCTGTACATCTCGAAGTCCTCGTCAGACTCGTTGATCACCCGGTGGTCGATGCCCGGGGTGAAGTGCACGATGTCCCCGGTCGTGAAGGGCTTGCGGACGCCCTGCGACTCCAGGACGGCGGAGCCGGCGACGGCGATGAAGATCTCGTACTCGTGGTGGGCGTGGGCCGTCGATGCGGTGCCGGGCCGGATCACGCACCAGGACCCCTCGAAGGGGGCGTTGAGCTCGGGCCAGGGCAGCAGCCGCTGCGCGTCGAGCCCGTTCTCGTGCGTCAGTCCTTCACGGTCGAGTGGCTGGGTGAGCATGTGCTTCGGTCTCTCCTCGTCGGACGGGTACGGCTCGTGAGGGGTGCGCGGGTCTCAGACCGCGCCGGCGAAGGCGAACTCCCGCGGGGCCGGGACCTCCGCGGAGCGGGCCAGGCGGTGCGCCAGGATGTCCTGGGTGATCTCGGCGGAGCGGCCCGCGAGCACGCTGAGCAGCGAGTCGGCGATGCCGTGGGTGGCCTCGTTGACGCCCTGCAGGTAGCAGGCGGCGGTCGCCGGGCGGCCCAGGTCGAGCCGGTAGTGACGGCTCACGTTGATCTCGTCGAGACCGATCGACTGCGCGAGGGCCTTGACCGCCCACGGCATCTCGCGGACGAAGCCGGTGCCCAGGAGCACCAGGTCCGTGCGCATCTCCCGCTCGGCTCCCGACTTGCGGTCGACGAGGGTCAGGACCACCTCGTCGCCGTCCATGCGGGCGCCGGTCACGTCCGTCATGGGGTGCAGTGCCAGGCGCTCCTGGCCGGAGCGGCGGTCCTGGTAGAACTGCCGGTACAGGCCGTCCAGGGTGGCGGGGGAGAGACCGCCGTAGTTGGAGCGGTACATCTCGCCGAGGAGCTGCCGGCGGGCCTCGGGCGAGGAGTCGTAGAACTCGTCGATGAAGGACGTGTAGTAGAGCTCGTTGGTGAACTTGCTGCTCTCGTAGCCGTTCAGACCGATGGAACGCATGATCATCGTCGGCTTGCACTCGGGCAGGTCCCGCAACGCGGCGCCGAACAGCTCGGCCGCGCTCTGCGCGCCGCCGATCACCGCGACGCGGTGCGGCAGGTCGGCCCGGACGTCGGCGATGCGCTGCGTGTACTGGGTGCTGTGGATGACGCGCTCGGCCGGCAGACCGTCGAACACGGCGGGGACGTGGGCGTCACGGCCCGCGCCGATCACGAGGTAGCGGCAGCCGATGGTGTCGCCGTCGGCCAGGGTGACCAGCCAGCCGTCCAGCTCTCCGCCGTCGCCCGTCACCGCCTCGACGCCGGCGCATTCGCGGCCGTATTCGACCTGCACCGTCTCCAGTTCATCGGCGACCCACTGCAGGTATTCGGATATCTCGCTGCGGTAGGGGACGAAACTCGCGAGGTTGACGAAAGCGTCGAGGCGTTTCTGGGCGTGCAGGAAATTGACGAAGGAGAATCTGCTGGTCGGATTGCGCATGGTGACCAGGTCCTTGAGGAAGGACACCTGGCTGAGCGCGTCGGGCAGCAGCATGCCCCGCTGCCACACGATGTCCTGCTCGCGCTCGATCAGCAGGGTGTCACCGGCCAGCTCGGGTGCGAGCTCCTCGACGGCGACCGCCAGCGCCAGGTTCGCCGGGCCTGCACCGACCGCGAGCAGTTCGACATTGCGATGCGCCATGGAAGTACCTCCAGATGGAACAGGTGGACAGGTTCGTACGGTCAGGCAGGACGGTTCGCGTCCTTGCATTGCCTCCCGGGTGATGTCCACATCCCACGGCGCCGCCCGATTGCCCGGAAGGAATCTCGGCCACGGACAATCAACTCGGCGGCGGCCCTCGCGGGCGCGTTGATTGGCCGGTGTCAGCGATTACTTCCGGTCAATGCGGGGCCCCGATTCCATGGGGTCACGTGATCAGTTGCGTCACACGCATCCGGCTGGCCGAACCATCCCTCGGGCAGCCGGGCTTCCATCGAAACCCCATGAGAAGGAGCCCTCGTGCCGCTCACCGAGCCCATCACCCCCGCCGGCGCCCTCTACCGTTCCGAGAGCCCCACCCGGGTCGCCACGCGCCGACGTCTGCTGATGTGCCGACCCCGGCACTACGACGTCACGTACTCGATCAACCCGTGGATGAACCCGCAGCACGCCACGGACAACGCGCTCGCCGTCAGCCAGTGGGAGGGCCTGCGTGACCTGTACCTCGAACTCGGCCACGTGGTCGAGGAGATAGACCCGATCGAGGGCCTGCCCGACATGGTGTTCGCGGCCAACGGGGCCACCGTCGTCGACGGCAAGGTCTACGGGGCCCGGTTCCGGCACGCGGAGCGCACCGCCGAAGGGCCCGCGTACCTGCGGTGGCTGGAAGGCCGCGGCTACACGGACACGCTGTGGCCCGAGTTCGTCAACGAGGGCGAGGGGGACATCCTCACCGTCGGCCGCCGGCTGCTGGCCGGTACCGGCTTCCGCACGGACCCGCGGTCCCACGCGGAGGCGCAGGAGTTCTTCGGTCTCCCGGTCACCTCACTGACCCTGGTGAACCCGGAGTACTACCACCTGGACACGGCGCTCTCCGTGCTGTCCGAGGACGAGGTCATGTACTACCCGGCCGCCTTCTCCCAGGGCAGCCAGGCCGTGCTGCGCGCCATGTTCCCGACCGCGATCCTGGCCACCGCCGAGGACGCGGCCGTCTTCGGCCTCAACGCCTTCTCCGACGGCCGCCACGTGCTGCTGCCCGCCGCGGCCACCGGCCTGCACGCCAAGCTGCGGGCGCGCGGCTTCGAGCCGATCGGGGTCGAGCTCTCCGAGCTGCTCAAGGCCGGCGGCAGCGTCAAGTGCTGCACGCTGGAACTGCGCGACCGCTGACCGCGCCACGACCGCGCGGCTGCTCCGGCGGTGACGGGGACGGTTCCGGCCGAGATCCGGACCGGTCCCGTCCGCCGCCCGCTCAGCGGTCGGCGTCGATCAGGCCGAGCAGGCCGGGGAAGCGCAGGTCCAGGTCCGTGCGGCGCAGCGTGGCCGCCCGGCTGTTGCCCCGGTCCACCTGCCGTACCAGGCCGGCTTCGCGCAGGATCCGGAAGTGATGGGTGGTCGTCGACTTCGAGACCGGGAGGTTGAAGGAGGCGCAGGTGCGCGCCGTGCCCGCCGGTTCCCGCAGCAGCTCGCTCACGACGGCGTAGCGCAGGGGATCGGAGAGCGCGTTCAGCACGGTCAACAGGCTCATCTCGTCCGGCGAGGGGTGGCCGTCGTCATCGGGCATCGTGCCCTCCTCCCATAGGTACGGTTTGCATCATACCTCTCTCCTGTGTCAGCTTAAGGTTCGATCAAAACCGAACCTGGCCGTCAGCCGGCCGGGCCGAGCCTGGAGTTGTGCCCCATGAGTACGCAGACCACGTCGCCGACCGCGCCACCGTTACGGACGAAAGGGCGGCGGGACCGCACGGTGACCCTGGCCGCCGTGCTCCTCGCGGTGTTCGTCGTCCCGATGTCGATCTCCGGCACGGCCGTCGCCCTCCCCGGGATCGGCGCCGACACCCACGCCGGCCTCGCGCCGCTGCAATGGGTGGTGAACGCCTTCAACGTGGCCTTCGCCTGCTTCACCCTCGTCTGGGGTTCCGTCGCCGACATCGTCGGCCGGGCCAGGGCCTTCGCCGCCGGCGCCGGCGTCTACGCCGTGGCCTCGCTGGGCGGCGCGCTCGCCACCGACGTGCTGTGGCTGGACGCCACCCGCGCGCTCGCCGGGACCGGCGGCGCCGCGATCTTCTCCTGCGGCGCGGCGATCGTCGCCACCGTGTTCGACGGTCCGGGGCGCGCCAAGGCGTTCGCCCTGTTCGGCACCGTCGCGGGCGTCGGGGTGGCGGCCGGTCCCTCGCTGGCAGGCGCGCTCGTCCAAGGCCTCGGCTGGCGCTGGATGTTCGCGGCGCACGCGGTCGCCCTGCTCCTCGTGCTGCTGGCGGTGCCCGCCACTGCCAGGGCCGTACCGGACGACGGCGGCAGCGGGGCCCGCGTCGACGTACCGGGCAGCGCGCTGTTCGTCGTCGCCATGGTGCTGCTGACCACCGCCATCGTGCAGGGCTCGCAGTGGGGCTGGGCCGCGCCGGGCGTCCTCGGGCTGTTCGCGGGCGCGGTCGTGGTCCTCGCGGTCTTCGCCGCCGTCGAGAACCGCCGCGAACACCCCATGCTCGACCTGGGCCTGCTGCGCGACCGGCGCTTCGTCGGGCTCTGCCTGGTACCGGTCGCCGCGTCCTTCGGGTTCGTCACCATGCTCACGTACCTGCCGACCTACCTGACCGCGGCCACCGGCCGCGACAGCGGCGCCGCCGGCCTGATCATGCTGCTGCTCACCGCGCCCGTGCTGGTCTGCCCGCTGCTCGCCGCGAAGCTGGTCGCCCGCGGGGTCCCCGCGCTCACCCTCGTCCACGTGAGCCTCGCCTGCCTGGTCGTCGGCGACCTGACGCTCACCCTGTTCTCGCCCGGCGTGACCATCCTCGTCGTCGCCCTGCCGATGCTCGTCACCGGCGCCGGCATGGGCCTCTGCGCGGGACTCGTCGACGGCCAGGCGCTGGAGCTGATCGACCCCGCCCGGGCGGGTATGGCGGCCGGCTTCCTCAACACCCTGCGGCTCGGCAGCGAGGCCATCGCCGTGGCGGTCTACGGATCGGTCCTCGCGACCGTGCTCCGCACCCGCGTCGAGGACGGCATCGGCGGATACGCCGGCGCCGCGCGGGCTGACCGGGTCGCGGACCGGGCGGCGGGCGGGGACGTCGCCGGGGCCACCGAACTGGCCGGTGCGGTCGACACCGACGGCTTCGCCCGCTTCCTCGCCCAGTCCTACGACCACGCCTTCCACAGCGTCCTGTGCGCGATGGCGGCGGTCTGCGCCGTGCTGTGCGCCGTGATCGCCACCCTGCTGCGCGACGGCTCCGCCAGGAACGCCGCCGCCTGACCGGCGGGCCGGGCACCGGCGGGCCGGGCACCGGCGGGCGCCTACGGCCGCGGCGCGCCCAGCAGGGGGCGGACTGCGGCCTGGTAGGACCGGACGTTGCGGCGGGTCTCGGTGACGCTGTCGCCGCCGAACTTCTCCGCCACGGCGTCCGCCAGCACGAGGGCGACCATCGTCTCGGCGACGATGCCGGCCGCCGGGACCGCGCAGACGTCGGAGCGCTGGTGGTGCGCCCGGGCCGCCTCGCCCGTGGTGACGTCGACGGTCGCCAGGGCGCGCGGCACCGTCGCGATCGGCTTCATCGCCGCCCGTACGCGCAGCACCTCGCCCGTGGTGATCCCGCCCTCGGTGCCGCCGGAGCGGCCGGACGAACGGCGGATGCCGTCCCCGGACGGCACGATCTCGTCGTGCGCCTTCGAACCGGGCGTGCGGGCCAGCTCGAAGCCGTCGCCGACCTCGACCCCCTTGATGGCCTGGATGCCCATCAGCGCGCCCGCGAGCCGGGCGTCGAGACGGCGGTCCCAGTGGACGTGGGACCCGAGGCCGACCGGCACTCCGTAGGCGAGCACCTCCACCACGCCGCCCAGGGTGTCGCCGTCGCGGTGGGCCCGGTCGATCTCGGCGACCATCGCCTTCGACGCCTCCGCGTCCAGGCAGCGCACCGGGTCCGCGTCCAGCCTCGCCTCGTCGGCGGGGGTCGGCCGGACGCCGTACGGAGCTTTGGCGCAGGCGAGCTCGACGACGTGCGAGACGATCTCAATGCCGGCCGTCTCCCTGAGGTACGACCGCGCCACCGCTCCCAGCGCCACACGGGCCGCCGTCTCGCGGGCGCTCGCCCGCTCCAGGACGGGGCGCGCCTCGTCGAGTCCGTACTTCTGCATGCCCGCCAGGTCGGCGTGTCCGGGGCGGGGACGGGTCAGCGGGGCGTTGCGCGCCAGCTTCGCCAGTTCGGCGGGGTCGACCGGATCGGCCGCCATGACCTGCTCCCACTTCGGCCACTCGGTGTTGCCCACCAGTACGGCGACCGGTGAGCCCATCGTGAGGCCGTGCCGTACGCCCCCGAGGAAGGTGACCTCGTCCCGCTCGAACTTCATCCGCGCGCCGCGTCCGTGGCCCAGCCGCCGCCGGGCCAGCTGGTCCGCCACCATCTCCGTCGTGACCGGCACTCCGGCGGGCAGCCCCTCCAGCGTCGCCACCAGTGCGGGTCCGTGCGATTCCCCCGCGGTCAGCCAGCGCAGCCTGCTCAATTTCCTTCTCCTTCGACGGTGCCGGTGAAGTCGCGTGTGCCGTGCAGCCAGGCGACCTTGTCGTACAGCTCGTCCGCCGTCAGCGCCGCCAGCATCGCGTCGCGTGCCGCGGCCGCCTCGCCCGCCGGGTGGAAGAGCCGCGTGCCCAGTTCGCGGGCCACCAGCTGGGTCCTCGCCGTGCGATCGCGCCGCGTCGCCTCGTACCGCGCCAGGCGCCGGGGTGCTTCCCGTCCGTCGCAGTCGAGCAGTTCACCGAGCGCCGCGGCGTCCTCCAGCGTCATCGACACGCCTTGGACCGCGTACGGCAGCATCGGGTGGGCGGCGTTGCCGAGCAGCGCGACCCGGCCGTCGGTCCAGCGCTCGACGGGGTCGCGGTCGCAGAGCACCCACGTCCGCCACTCCTCGCCCAGCTCCAGCAGCGCGCGGGCCGAGCCGGCCAGCTCCGGGAATTCGTCCAGCACATGGGACTTGTCCAGCGGCAGCCCGACGGCGGCATCCGGCGCGCCGTGGTCGTGGGTGGCGCCCAGGTTCAGGTACGCCGCGCCGTCGGCCGTGCGGTGGACGAAGTGGACGACGTGCCAGCCGGGGCCCGCCCAGGCCGTCACGGCGGCGGGTGACAGCTCGGCCGGGAGGCGCTCCCGCGCGATGCCCGCGAGGGGGACGACCGAGTGGTAGATCGTGTGGCCGGAGACCCTGGGGTCGCCGTCGCCCACGAGCTGGCGGCGGACGGCGGAACGTATGCCGTCGGCGGCGATCAGCGCGGAACCGGTGAAGCGGCGGCCCGAGTCGGTGACGGCGGTGACCCGGTCCGGGGTCTGCTCGTACCAGGCGACCGGCTCGGCGGCGAGCAGCTCGACGCCGTCGGTCGCGCGGCACGCGTCCAGCAGCACCGCGTGGAGTTCACCGCGGTGCAGTACCGCGTACGGGTTGCCGAAGCGCTCCTGGTAGCGGCCGGTCAGGGGCATGCCGGCGATCCGGTCACCGGTCGTGGCGTCCATGAAACGCAGCTCGTCGACGAGGGCGGCCCGCCGGCGGACCGCCCGGACCAGCCGGTCCGACCCGATCCGGTCGAGTGCGTGGAAGGCGTTCGGTGACAGCTGCGTGCCCACGCCGGGCTCGGTGACTTCGGCCCGGCGCTCCAGGACGGTCACGCGATGCCCCCTGGCGGCGACGCCGAGCGCCGTCGCCAGGCCGCCGATGCCCGCGCCGACGACCAGTACGCGATCGGCGTCGCTCATGTCAGGGTCTCCTTGGGGAAGAGCCGGTTCAACTCGGCATGGAATCCGGGGAACGTCTTGCCCACGCACGCCGGATCGTCGAGGGTGAGGCGGCCCGGAGCGCGCAGCCCCAGCACCGAGAACGCCATCGCGATCCGGTGGTCCCGGTGGCAGGCGATCCGCGCCGGCCGGACCACCCCCGTCCCCGCGCCGGTTCCCGCTTCCGCTCCCGGGTGCACCGTGAGCCAGTCCCGGCCCGACTCCGTGGTCACCCCGCACGCGGCCAGGTTCCCCGCGACGGCGGCGATCCGGTCCGACTCCTTCAGCCGGGCGTGCCCGATGCCGCGGATGGTGACGGGCGCGTCGGCGAGCGGGGCGATCGCGGCCAGGGTCATGAACGTGTCCGAGATCGTGCCCATGTCGACCTCGAAGCCGCCGCGCAGGGGACCCGTTCCGGTGACCGTCGTCGAGTCCGCGCGGATCTCCACCCGCGCACCCGCCGTGCGCAGCGTCTCGACGAAACCGAGGTCCCCCTGAAGGCTGTCGTGGCCGAGCCCCGGGACGGTGACGCTGCGCCCGGTGACGGCCGCGGCCGCGAAGAAGTACGAGGCCGTGGAGGCGTCCGGCTCGATCACCAGGTCGGTGGCCGTGTAGCCGCCGCCCGCGGTCGTGATCACACCGGGCGCGTCTTCGTCGACGCGCGCGCCGAAGCGGCGCATCAGGGCGAGGGTCATGTCGATGTACGGCCGGCTGACCAGGTCCCGTACGGTCACGGTCAGCGGGTCGGACAGGAGGGGCGCCGCCATCAGCAGGCCGCTCAGGAACTGGCTGCTCAGCCCGCCGTCCACGGCCAGTTCGCCGCCGCGCAGGCCGTCGGCGTCCACCCGCAGCGGCAGCCCGCCGACCCCCTCGGTACGCACCTTCGCCCCGAGGCGGCCCAGCGCGTCGGCCAGCGGACGCAGCGGGCGGGCCCGCAGCTGTCCGGATCCGTCGAAGACGTAGGTGCCCCGGCCCGTCGCGGCGAACGGGGGCAGGAAACGGGCCGCCGTCCCGGCGTCGGCGCACCAGACACGGGCTCCGCCCGTCGGGCCGTGCCCCGCTCCGCTCACCTCCCAGGACGTCGCGTGCTCCGACACGCGGACGCCCAGGGCCGTCAGCGCGTCCCGGAAGGCCACCGTGTCCTCGCTGACCAGCGGGTCCTGGAGGGTACTGGTGCCGGGCGCCGCCGCGGCCAGCAGCAGGGCCCGGTTCGTGATGCTCTTGGACCCCGGAATCCGGGCCGTGAGCGGGGCGGCGCTCATCGGGCCCCGCTCAGGACGGCTGCAGGTCGCACGAGCGCACCACCCCTGTCAGCAGATCTGCGACGATCCGTACACCGTCCTCGGTGAGCACCGACTCGGCGTGGAACTGCATCGACGCGAAGCCGCGGCCGCGCAGCGCGTGGACCTCGCCGGTCGCCGTGTCCCGGCTGACCTCGACGGCGCCCAGGTCCGCGTGGCTGAATTCGTCCTCGTGGCACCGGGCGGCGAACGTGTTGTAGAAGCCCACCCGTTCACGCGCTCCGAAGAGGTCGATCTCCTTCGCCACGCCCTGGTTGGGCACCTCCCGGCGGCCGAGATCGAGACCGATCAGCGTGGACAGGACCTGATGACTCAGGCAGACGGCCAGGAACGGCCGCCGCTCGTCGAGCAGTTGGGAGATCGCCGCCCGGAGATGGGCGATCTTCGGGCTGCCGGTGTCGCGCGGATCTCCGGGCCCCGGTCCCATGACGACCAGATCGTGCTGGTCGAAGTCGTACGGCTCGTCGAAGCGGCTGACCGTGACCCGCAGCCCCATGGCCATCAGCTGGTGGCCGATCATCGAGGTGAAGGTGTCCTCGGCGTCGACGATCAGCACGCTGCGCCCGGCGAGTTCGGTCACCGTGTCGGACCGCTCCCCGGACTCCCTCAGCCAGAAGCCGGCGATGCTGTCGTTGCGCCGCTCCAGCGCCTCGCGGACCTGGGCGTGCCCGCCGAACCGGCCGGTGCCGCCCGCCTCCAGCGCGGACAGGAGCCCCGCCGCCTTCACCCGGGTCTCGGCGACCTCGCTCATCGGGTCGGAGTGGCGGACCAGCGTCGCGCCGACGCCGATGCTCAGCCGGCCGGCGTCGCTGATGTCGGTGGTGCGGATGAGGATGGCGGAGTCCATGGTGCGGCCGCCGTTCTCGTCCCGGCCGATCAGCGCCATGACGCCGCTGTAGTAGCCGCGGCCCTCCGGCTCGTACCGGTTGATCACCTTGCAGGCGCTCTCCAGCGGGCTGCCCGTGACGGTCGGCGCGAACATCGTCTCGCGCAGGATCTCCCGTACGTCGTGGGACGTCCTGCCCTCGATGAAGTACTCGGTGTGCGCGAGCCGGGCCATCTCCTTGAGGAAGGGGCCGACGACCCGCCCGCCCGTCTCGCAGATCCGGGCCATCATCTTGAGCTCTTCGTCCACCACCATGTAGAGCTCGTCCGCCTCCTTCCGGTCCGCCAGGAAGGCCATCACGCCCGGCAGGTCGGGTCCGGCGGCGGGGTAGCGGTACGTACCGCTGATGGGGTTCATCACGGCCGTGCCGCCGTGCACACTGACGTGCCGCTCGGGGCTGGCACCGACGAAGGTGCGGCCCGCGACGCGGACGAGGAAGGTCCAGTACGCGCCCGACTCGCGCTCGAGCAGCCGGCGGAAGAACGACAGGGCGCTGCGCGGTGTGTAGTCGCTGATGTCCGCGACGAACGAACGCTTGATGACGAAGTTCGCCCCCTCGCCGTTGCCGATCTCCCGCTCGATGACGTCCCGCACGATCGCGGCGTACGCGTCGTCGTCCACGTCGAAACGGCCACCGGACAGGGTGACCGGCTCGTCGGGCAGCCGCCGCAGGGCGTCGCCGAGCAGCACGGTGCCCTGCTCGGCGACGGTCATGGTGATCAGCGGTTCGCCGTCGTCCGTATGGGCGAAGCCCCGTTCGGAGATCTGGCGGTACGGAATCACGGCGAGCACCTCGTGGCGCCCGGCGGCGCCTTCGGCGGGCGGCGCGTCCGCGACCGGGATGTCGGCGAGCGTCGCCACCGTGGAGACCTCCCCGAGCAGGACTTCGAGCACCTCCCGGCCGGTGGTCTCGGGCCGGTGGAGCAAGGCGTACGCGGCGGACGGTGCTGCGAGCACCCGGCCCAGCAGGTCCTCGGTCATCGGCCGCCGTCCGTGGCCGGGGTGGACGAGGTGAGGCCGGCCAGCACCGACTTGGCGGTGGTGACCACCGCGCAGCGCTGCGCCGCGTAGTCGAGCGCCATGTGGTGGTACTCCTGCGAGAAGTCGGCCACCGCGTCCGCGACCAGGAACGGCTGGATGTCGTTGGTGAAGGCCTCGACCGCCGACATCAGGATGCCCACGTGGGCGTACACGCCA
Organism: Streptomyces spororaveus; assembly: GCF_016755875.1. Taxonomy (NCBI): domain Bacteria; kingdom Bacillati; phylum Actinomycetota; class Actinomycetes; order Kitasatosporales; family Streptomycetaceae; genus Streptomyces; species Streptomyces spororaveus. The sequence continues at coordinate 4,399,074 of NZ_BNED01000005.1, forward strand.
CAGACGATCAGCTGGTCACGGCCGTGCGCGCGCATCCGCTCCAGCAGGTCCGACTTGAAGAAGGCGCTGTACCGCCATTTGGTGAACACCCAGTCGGACGGCCCCGGTTCGAGCTCGTCGACCACCTTGCGGTCCTCGGCGGACACCTTCATCCCCGGACCCCAGAAGTCCTTCAGCAGACCGCGCTCGGCGTCGGTCATACCGCCGGGCTGGGCGGTGTAGGCGATCGGGACACCGAGCGCGGAACACTGCTCGCGCAGCAGTGCGGCGTTGCGCACCAGCTCGTTGCCGGGGGACTGGTCCTGCGGGAACGGCCGCAGGAAGTAGCGCTGCATGTCGTGGACGAGCAGCACCGCTCGGTCCGGGTCGACCGTCCACTGTGCCGTGTTGGCCGGAAGGTCGCCCTCGGAAGGCATCGGGTAAGGGTCGATGGGCGGGATTCCCCCCATGGCTGTCCTTTCGCTCGGTGTCCGCCGGATGGGTGCGGACGTACGGGACGGCTGTGCGGTGCGGCGTACGGGTACCGGACCCGTCAGCCGAGCCAGGCCGAGGCCACCGACATCGCCTGGCCCGGGTTCAGACGCGGGTCGCAGAAGCTCGTGTACTTGTCGCCGAGGCGGTGCATCCGGTCCACGTCGGTGACGCACTCGGTGACCTCGTCGGGAGTGGTCTCCAGGTGGATGCCGCCGGCCACGCCGCCCGCCGCGGTGACCGCGCGCTGGAATTCGACGACCTCCCGCACGACGGTCTTCACGAGCCGCGTCTTGAGCCCTTCGGGGCCGGTGACGGTGTTGCCGTGCATGGGGTCGGTCAGCCAGACGACCGGGTGGCCGGCCGCGCGGACCACCTCGACCAGGGCGGGCAGACGCTCGCCCACCAGGTCGGCGCCCATGCGGGCGATCAGGGTGAGACGGCCGGGCGTACGCTCCGGGTCGAGCTTCTCGCACAGTGCCAGCAGCTCACCCGCCGTCATCCCGGGGCCGACCTTGCAGGCCACCGGGTTGGCCACGGAGGCGAGCAGCGCGACGTGCGCGCCGTCCACCTGGCGGGTGCGCTCGCCGATCCACGGCCAGTGGGTGGAGGTGAGCAGCAGCCGTCCGTCGGGCTGCGGGCGCGTCATCGCCAGTTCGTAGTCCAGCAGCAGCGCCTCGTGGCTGGTCCACACCGGGGTGTCGGGCCGGGTGCGCCGGTCCTCGCGTCCCCAGCCGAGGAAGTCGAGCACGCGGCGGGAGGAGGCGTAGCCCGTCAGCATCCGGGTCGGGTCGGGCCTGCGCAGCTCGGGGTCGGGCTCGGGGGCGTTGACCATGTGGCCGCGGTAGACCGGGAGTTCCACGCCGCCGACGGTCTCGGTGGGGTTGGATCTCGGCTTGCCGTACTGCCCGGCCATCCGGCCGACCCGCAGGACCGGCTTGTGCGAGCTCATCTTCATGATGCCCGCCAGCGCCTCCAGCAGGCCCGCCTTGCGGGCGACGTCGCTCTGGTTGCTCTCGGCCCAGTCCTCGGCGCAGTCGCCGGACTGGATGATCTGTACCCGGCCGGCGGCGGCCTCGGCGAGGCGCGCGCGGAGCGCGTCGGTGTCGGCGGCGTCGACGAGCGGGGGTGCGGAAGCGAGTTCCTCCCTTACCCGGGCGAGTTCCGCGTGGCCTTCCCAGTCCGGCTGCTGAACCGCGGGCAACGAGCGGAGGGATGCGTGGACATTGTTCACCTGATACCTCCCGTGGTGGATTGATGCCGTGATCGCGCCCCGACTCTTACGGACCCGGTGGAGGGTCCGGAAACCTCACCCGCGTACTCCGTCAAATGCCGCCGCATTCTCGTCCCGACTTGACGGAGTTCTGCTTTCGGCGTTGCGGAACGCGGGCGTCCCGAAGAGAGTCCAGCCGTGCGGCGGCCCCCCGGGACATGCCGCGGATCAGTCCCCAGAGGTGTCCAGACATGTGGAGGTCAGTGATGTTCGAGGCCGCGCGACCGCAGGCATTCGCCGACGATGCGGAACTCCGGCGCAACAACCGGGCGATCGTCGAGCAGTACATGAACACTCGTGGTCAGGACCGCCTTGAGCGCCACCTGCTGTTCACCGAGGACGGCAGCGGCGGGCTGTGGACCACCGACACCGGGGAGCCGATCGTCATCCGCGGCCGGGACACCCTCGCGCAGCACGCGGTGTGGTCGCTGAAGTGCTTCCCCGACTGGGTCTGGACGAACATCGAGATCTACGAGACGCAGGACCCGAACCGTTTCTGGGTGGAATGCGACGGCGAAGGGAAGATCCTCTTCCCCGGCTACCCCGAGGGCCACTACAAGAACCACTTCATCCACGCCTTCGAGTTCGAGAACGGGAAGATCAAGCAGGAGCGGGAGTTCATGAATCCCAATCAGCAGCTGCGCGCTCTCGGAATTCCCGTACCGTCGGTGAAGCGCGAGGGAATTCCGACCTGACATGAAGGCCGACATTGCCTGGTGGGACCTGGGGGAATCCCCGGAGACGATCGAGTCCCTGCGCGAGCACCTGCGGGACGGCGGCGTGGACCCCTGGTCGGACGTACCCGGGCTGCGCCTGAAGTTCTGGATGGCCGACGCGGACAACAACCGCTGGGGAGCCGTCATGGTGTGGGAGACCGGTCCCCCCACGGACCGGCCGCTGCCGCCCAATCGCGCGGCCGAGCTGATCGGCTTTCCGCCCACGCACCGGACGCGCTTCGACATCGAGGCCACCGTCGAGGGCATTCACTCCCTTCCGGTACTGAACCGCCTCGGCCCGGCATTCACCCAGTGACGCCGGCCCGGCAGACCCGTCGCACGACCTCTTCAGGAGAACCCATGCACGACTACATGGTGGTCGACGCCTTCGCCCGAAAGCCGCTCGAAGGAAATCCGGTGGCCGTCTTCTTCGACACCGCCGACCTCACGGGCGAGCGGATGCAGCAGATGGCCCGCGAGATGAACCTCTCCGAGTGCACCTTCGTCCTCCCGGCGGAGCAGGGCGGCGACGCGCGCATCCGGATCTTCACCCCGGTCAACGAGCTGCCGTTCGCCGGTCATCCCATGCTCGGCACCGCGGTCGCCCTCGGCGTGACCATGAAGCGGAACGAGCTGCGCCTGGAGACCGCCATGGGCGTCATCCCCTTCGAGCTGTCCGACGAGGGCGGGGCCACCGCCGTACGGATGCAGCAGCCCGTTCCCACCTGGGAGCCGTACGAGCACAGCGAGGAGCTGCTGTCCGCGCTCGGCGTCGAGGAGACCGTCACCCCGGTCGTCGCCTACCGCAACGGCCCCCGCCACGTCTTCGTCGGCCTGGAGAGCGTCGAGGCGCTCTCCGCCCTGCACCCGGACCACCGCGCTCTGTCCGCGTTCCCGGACATGGCCGCCAACTGCTTCGCCGGGGCGGGTACGCACTGGCGCACCCGGATGTTCTCGCCGGCGTACGGCGTGGTCGAGGACGCGGCGACCGGTTCGGCGGCGGGCCCGCTCGCGATCCACCTGGCCCGGCACGGGCTCGCCTCGTACGGCCAGGAACTGGAGATCCTCCAGGGGGTCGAGATGGGCCGCCCCTCCCTGATGCGCGCGATCGCGGAGGGCGAGGGCGAGACCGTCACCTCGGCGCACGTCGGCGGCCATGGCGCCGTCGTCGCCCGCGGCACCATCTACGTTTAGAGAGGCTCCCGTGAGCACGATCACCAGCACCAGCACCCCTGGCAACAGCAGCAAGTTCGAGTCCCTCAGCGGCGAGACCGACCTCGACTTCCCCGAGTACGACAACCCGGCGGCCGACCCGGTCGAGCTGCTGCGGACCTGGCTCACCCAGGCCGGCGACCGCGGCGTCCGCGAACCGCGGGCCCTCGCGCTGGCCACCGCCGACGCCCGGGGCCGCGCCTCCACCCGCATCATCGCGATCACCGCGGTGACCGACCGCGGCCTGGTCTTCATGAGCCACACCAGCAGCCAGAAGGGCCGCGAGATAGCCGAGACGGGCTGGGCCTCGGGCCTGCTCTACTGGCGGGAGACCGCCCAGCAGATCAGCATCAGCGGCGAGGTCGAGCAGCTCGGCGACGCCGAGTCCGACGCCCTCTGGTACGGGCGCCCGGTTCCCATGCACGCGATGTCGACGGCCGCCCACCAGAGTGAGCCGCTGGACGACGTGGCGGCGCTGCGGGAGGCGGCCACCCGCCTCGAAGCGGCCGGTACGCCGCTGCCGCGCCCGGAACGCTTCGTCGGCTACCTGCTGGTTCCCTCGGCCATCGAGTTCTGGGCGGCGAGCTCCGACCGGCTGCACCGCAGGCTCCGCTACGACCGGCTCGCCGATCGGAGCTGGAGCCCGAGCCGGCTCCAGCCGTGAAGGGGACGGGCCCCATGCACGTGCTGGTCAGCGGGGGCGGGATAGGTGGTCTCACCACCGCCCTGGCCCTCCACGCAGCGGGCATCCGCGCGACGGTACTGGAGCGGACCCGCGAGATCCGGCCACTCGGCGTGGGAATCAACCTCCAGCCGCACGCGGTCCGCGAGCTCACGGAACTGGGCTTCGCCGACGAACTCGCCGCCATCGGCGTGGCCACCGCGGAGATGGTCTGGGTCGACCGCTCCGGCAACCGCCTGCACCACGAGGACCGCGGCACCGCCCGCGGCTACCACTGGCCGCAGTACTCGGTCCACCGCGGTGAGCTGCAGATGATGCTGCTCGCCGCGGTACGCGAGCGGCTCGGCCCCGAAGCGGTCCGCACCGGAACGGTCTTCGAGGGCGTACGGCAGAGCTCCGACGGGGTACGGGTGCGCGCCACCGTCCGGGAGACCGGTGAGGCGGTGGACATCGCCGGGGACCTGCTCGTCGGTGCGGACGGCCTGCACTCGGCGGTGCGCGCCGGGCTCCACCCGGACGAAGGACCGCTGCGCTGGTCGGGGACCATGATGTGGCGCGGGGTCACCGAGACCGACGCGTTCCTGACCGGCCGCACCATGATCCACGCCGATGCCGGCCGGGGCGCCCGGCTGATCGCCTACCCGATCCGCCCGCACGCGGCGGGGCAGGGGCGCTCGCTGACCAACTGGGTCTGCATGGTCTCCGTCGCCGACCCCGGCCCGCTCGACGAGGCCGCCGGCTGGAACCGGGCCGGCCGGCTCGACGACGTACTGCCCCACTTCGCCGACTGGGAGATCGACTGGCTCGACGTGCCCGGGATGCTGACCGGCGGCGGGGACGTCCTGGAGTACCCGATGGTCGACCGCGACCCGCTGCCGAGCTGGGGCGACGGGCGGGTAACCCTCCTCGGCGACGCCGCGCACCCGATGTACCCGGTCGGTGCGAACGGCGCCTCGCAGGCGATCGTCGACGCACGCGTCCTGGCGTACGAACTGGCGGCACAGGAGGATCCGGTCGCCGCGCTGCGTACCTACGAGGACAAGCGCCGGGCCGCCACCAGCGCCGTCGTGCTCGCGAACCGGCGGATGGACCGGTCGAAACCCAAGAACGCCAAGAACCCCGACGACCCGGCCGGCCGGAACGACGCGCCGGCCGAGGGGATCTACACCAAGATCGCCAACACGTACCGGAACTCCGCCGGGGACGATGTGGCCGAACTCAACGCGCGTGCCTCGCTGCACCCGCCGATCCGCAAGGGAGCACCGGCATGACATTCGGGACCGAGCCCACGGACGTGACCGCGACGTACTACGCGGCCTGGAAGGTCAAGGACTTCGACACCCTGCGCTCGGTGCTCGCCGAGACCGTGGATTTCGTCGGCCCGTACGGCAGCGCCACCAGCGCCGACGAATTCCGCGCGAAGATCGAGGTGGCCTCGGAGATCAACACCGACATCGTCGTCAAGAAGGTCTTCAGCGACGGACCCGACGTGCTCACCTGGTTCGAGATGCACACCAGCGTCGCCGAGCCGGTCCAGGTGGCCACGTGGAGCCATGTCGTGGACGGCAAGATCGCCCGCCAGCGGGTGGCCTTCGATCCGCGCCCGATCACCGGCTAGGCCGGCTCTTCCGGGCCGCGGTCCCGTGTGACCGGACAATCACCGGGTGCCGGAAGCTAGTGGCCGGTGCACCTCGTCCCCGATGCCCCGGTGCCGTCAGGCTTCTGAGGACAGCTCAGAAGAGCTGCCGGGACAGTGCATGGAGGGGGAGTTCTGTGAGCGTCCACGCTGACGGAATCATGTCTGTACGAGAACTGCGGCGCGGAGCGGTGGCGGTCGGATCCGAACGGGAACAGGTGCTCCAGGAGCTGAGCACCGCCCTGTTCGCCTCGCTCCCCCGCAGGGATCAGCGGCGCAAAGGGGAGCAGTACGTGCGCGGCCTGCTGGCCGCACAGGGCCGCAGGTCCATCAGGAACGTCGCGGTCTGCCTCGGCGACCCGACGCTGGAGCAGAGTCTGCACCACTTCATCTGCAACTCGACCTGGGACTGGATGCCGGTGCGCGAGGCGCTCGCGGACTGGCTCCGCCAGGCGATCGGACCGCAGGCCTGGGTGGTGCGGCAGATGTCGATACCGAAGTCCGGCCGGCATTCGGTGGGCGTCGGCCGCGGCCTCGACCTCCATCGGGACCAGCCCTTCCACGGGCAGCAGGCGTTCGGGGTGTGGGCCGCCTCCGAGCAGGCCAGTTCACCGGTGAACTGGCGGCTGCTGCTGGAGGAGGCGCAGGGCGAGACGCAGGAGGAGTGCGCGGCCGCCGCGGCCCTCGACTTCTCCCGCCTCTACGACGCCTCCCGCCGGCCCGTCGTGCTCGACACACCCACCCGGGACCCGGAGTCCGTGATCCGGCGCTTCAACGACGCCGGAGTGCCCGTGCTCGTACGCGTCCAGGGCACCGCGCAGCTCACGGTCCGTGAAGCGGCCCTGCCCGGGTACGGCCAGGGTGCGCACTCGGCCCAGCGGATCGCCGACTCGGTCAGGGGATTGCGCAGGCCCACCGGATGGCTCGACCCGACGGCGCCCTCCGGCGTACGGCACGTACCCGCCGCGAAGGTGCGCGTGGGACTGCCGGGAAGGGAAGAGGGCCTGGCGCGCGGGCTCGTACTCGTCGGGGAGTGGGAGAGCCCCAGGCGTCCCGCCACCCGGCTGTGGCTCACCAACATGGCCGAGGTGCCCGCGTCGGCGCTGCTGCGTCTGGCGAAGCTCACCGACCGGGTGGGGCAGGACCTGTCGGGTTTCGGGGACCGGGCCGGGCTGCGGGACTTCGAGGGGAGGTCCCTGCGGGGGTGGCACTGCCACATCACTCTGGCGTCCGCCGCGCACGCCGTGGAGGTGCTGACGGCGAGCCGCCGTGACGGCGAGCGCTACTTCCCCGGAATCCCGGCCTGAGCGTGTGACTGGCGCTGGCGCCGCAGGATGTCCCGGGCCCGCAGCAGCCGCAGCGCGAGCTGCACCTCGACCGCACGGCCGGGCTTCTGCCAGCCCGCGCCGAGGAGTTCGTCGATCCGCTTCAGCCGGCGCGCGACCGTGTTGGGGTGGACGTGCAGTTCCTTGGCCGCTCCGGTCGGGCTGCTGCCGGAGGCGAAGTAGGCCTCGACGGTCCGGACGAGGCCGGTCGTGCCCCCGGCGTCGTGGTCGAGCACGGGGCCGATGGCCGAGGAGACGAATCCGTCGACGTCGTGGTCGTTGGAGAGCAGCAGACCGAGGAATCCGAGGTCGCCCATCGACGCGGCGCTGCCCGCGCCGTCCAGGGCGATCAGGGCGTCGAGGCAGCGCAGTGACTCCTGGTACACCTTGGCGACCGAGGCGAGCCCGAGGGCGGGGCCGGACGCGCCGACCGTGACGGGCCGCCCCAGCAGGGGCGCCAGTTCCTCGGAGACGGCCCTGGCGGCGGCCGAGGCGTCCGAGCCCGGCAGCAGCAGCACGACGCAGCCGCCCTGGACCGTCTTGAGCCCGGAGTGCCGGTAGGCGTAGGAAGAGGCCCACAGGACGGCCCTGCCGTGCTCGCCGCCTTCCGGGCGGGCCAGTACGACGACGTACGAACCCTCCGGATCGATGCCCAACTGCGAGGCCCTGCGCATGAGTTGGCGCGGGGCTCGCAGCGGGGCGACGAGCAGGTCGTCGAAGAGCTCGTCACGGACCGGACCCGCGGCCACCGCCGCACTGCGCTGCACCACCAGCAGCAGCGCGACGGCCTGCCCGACGAAGCCGAAGAACCGCTCGGCCTCGGGGCCCGGCGGCTGCGTGACCTTGAGCAGGACGACCCCGAGGTATTCGGCGCCGGCCGTGACGGGAGTCGCCCACAGGTTCTCGGAGAGCGCGCTCGGACCGCGGAAGGCACGCGCCTCCAGCGCCGCCCGGCCGGTCAGCGCCTCCTTGAAGAGAGCCTCCGTCCCGGCGGGATCCGCGGCGTCCGAGCCCGTGGACGCCAGGATCTGCCCCTTGCGGGTCGCCCACCGCGAGCGCCCCGCCCAGCGCGTCGGCCGCCGCCTTCACGATGTCGTACAGGTCGCCGCCGTCGAGGACCTGGGCGATCAGCCGGGACTGGACCTCGTTGAGGTAGGCCATCCGCGCGATGGTGCCGCGCGCCTCGAAACCCGCCGACTCCAGTTCGGCGATCTCGGTCCGCGTACGGTCGAGGAGCCTGGCCTTCTCCAGCGCGACCGACGCGAAGTCCGCCAGGGAGCGCATCACGCTGATCTCGTCGGGCGTGAAATGGCGTACGACCCGGTCCGCGCCGTACAACGCGCCGATGGGTGCGCTGCCCTGGAAGATCGGCACCGCCATGATGGCGTGCAGACCCTCCGCGCGGACGACCTCGTCCACCCCCTCGCCGTGCGGTATCCGGTCGTCGTTGAGGTAGTCCGAAGTCCAGAAGGGCGCACCCTTGTCCTGCGCCATCTCGCCGAGCCCGCGGCGCTCCTCCACGACGAGGCCGACGTTGAGCGCGGTCGTGTCACCGTCCGAGCTGTGGATGTACGAGCCGCCCGCGGACCTGCGCAGGCTGATGTAGGCCATGTCGAAGCCGAGCAGCCGGCGGGCCCTGCTGGTGATGACCTTCAGCAGGGTGTCGGGGTCGTACCGCGTGGTCATGTCGTGGACCGTGTCCACCAGGGCGGCCATGACCACCTCCCGCTGCCGGCGCTGGTTCGCGGAGGCGTGGATGCCCATCGCCAGCTGGGTCGCCCGCTCCAGCTCGGCGAGCTGATCCGGTGGCAGGTTCTGCCGGCGGCCGCGTTGCAGCAGGTCCTGGAAATGGCCTGGTGGCGACTCCTGCGCGAGCAGTTCCAGCACTGCCAGCGCCGGGGCGTCGGTCAGCGCCTCGTCCTTAGCCATGATGCTCCCCCGTGCTCTCGGCCTCGCTCGCCACGGTCATCGAACGTACGTTTCTCCCTAAGGCGGGTCAAGTTGCTGACCTGCGGATTGCCACGGCGAGTGTGGCCTCGGCATCACTTTCATGGTGGCCGGTGTTGTCATGCCACCTTCCGTGTACCGACGGACTCGGGTAACGATTTACGGAGGGCGTCGGTGGTGACCGGCGCCCATCAGTGTGTAACGGGGGCGGGCACGATGACCGAAATCACAAAAATCAAGGACTACATGCGGTCACTGGAGCGGAGCCGGGCAGCGCTTTCGCGCACGGACCGGCCACGCACCTTTCCCATGGCGGGCCGCGAGTGGGATCTGCTGGACGGCGTGTTCGCGCCGCCGTTCTCGGCGTCGACCGGGGCGGCCATGGAGCTGCTCGGCCTCACCGGGCCGACGGCGAAACCCTGGAGCGGCTCGTTCCTGGAGATCGGGTGCGGCACCGGCATCGTCGCCGTGTCCGCCGCGCTGGCGGGCAGCGACCGCGTGACCGCCGCCGACATCAGCGAAGCGGCCGTACGGAACACCGCGATGAACGCGGCGCGGCACGGGGTGGCCGACCGTCTGAGGACGGTGCACAGCGACCTGTTCGACGAACTCGGAGCAGGTCAGGCGGCAGGTGAGCGCTTCGACACCATCTTCTGGCACTCCAATTTCGTACTGGCTCCGCCCGGCTACCGCTACACGACGGTCCACGAGCGCGCCTATGTGGACCCGGGCTACCGCGCTCACCGCCGCTTCCTCGCCGAAGCCCCCGCGCACGTGGCCGACGGGGGCGCGGTCCTGCTGCACTTCAGCGACCGCGGGGACATCCCGGCGCTGCACGCGATCGCCGAGGAGTGCGGTCGGGAGCTGCGGGTGCTGCGCAGCCGCCGCGTCCGTGAGGGCGAGGAGACCGTCGAGCACATTCTCTTCGAAATCACCGTCCGCTGATTACCCGAGAACCCGTGATGGCGAAAGAACCCGTGCGAACCCTGCTGATAGACAACTACGACTCTTTCACGTTCAACCTTTTCCACTACCTCGCCGAGGTGAGCGGGTCCGAGCCGGTGGTGATACGGAACGACGATCCCGCCTGGGACCCGTCCCGGCTCGCGGAATTCGACAATGTGGTGCTGTCTCCCGGGCCCGGAAATCCGGCCCGCCCCGCCGATTTCGGAATCTGTGCGGAAATCATCGAAAGAACGGACATACCCCTGCTGGGCGTGTGCCTCGGGCACCAGGGAGTGGCACTGCTGCACGGCGGCACGGTCGCACGCGCCCCGGAGCCGCGGCACGGCCGCACCTCACCCGTACTCCACGACGGCACCGGTCTGTTCCTGGACGTCCCCTCGCCCTTCGAGGTGGTGCGCTACCACTCGCTGACGGTGACGGACCTGCCCGACGAGCTGGAAGCCACCGCGTGGACGCCCGACGGCGTGCTGATGGGGCTGCGGCACCGGCACCGGCCGGTCTGGGGGCTCCAGTTCCACCCCGAGTCGATCCTCACGCAGCACGGACACACGCTCCTCGCCAACTTCACCGACCTGAGCCGACGCTGGCATGCGGAACGGGGCTCGGGCACGTCGCGTACGCCCCTGCCCGCCACCGTGACGCGTACGCAGGACGTCCCGCAGGACGTCCCCCCTCAGCTGCCCGCGGAGCACGGGATGCGGCAGCTGCGCGTCCTGGTGGAGAGCACGCCGACCGGCTGGGCGGACGAGGCCGCGTTCCACCGGCTCTTCGGGGCGAGCGAGAACGCGTTCTGGCTGGACAGCAGCAAGACCGACACCGACCGGGGCCGGTTCTCCTTCATGGGCGACGCGGCGGGCCCGCTCGCGCGGGTGGCCAAGGCCGATGTGTGGAGTCACACCGTCACCGTGCGCTCGGCCACCGGGTCGGAGATCATCACCGGTGACTTCCTCGACTGGCTCGACCGCGACCTGAAGGAGATGCGCACCGAACTGCCCGTCCTGCCCTTCGACTTCACACTGGGCTGGGTCGGCTACCTCGGATACGAACTGAAGGCGCAGTGCGGCGCCGACGCGGCCCATCAGGCGGAAGACGCCGACGCCACCATGGTGTTCGCCGACCGCGCGGTGGTCCTGGACCACGCCACGGGCACCACCTGTCTGCTGGCCCTGGCCGAGGACGGCGACGAGGCCCCGGCCCGTGCCTGGCTCCGTACCGCCGCACAGGCCCTGGAGTCGATCGCGGGCGAGCCCGCCACCGAACCGCGGGGCGTGCCCGCTTCACCCGCCGGAATCCGGCTGCGGCACGACCGCGACGCCTATCTGCGGCTGATCGCCGCCTGCCAGGAGGAGATCGCCGCGGGCGAGTCGTACGAGATCTGCCTCACCAACCTCGCCGAGGCCGAAACGGACCTGGACCCCTGGGACGCGTACCGCGCGCTGCGCCGCTTCAGCCCGGCTCCGTATGCCGCTCTGCTGCGCTTCGGGGAGCTGTCCGTCCTCAGCACCTCGCCCGAGCGCTTCCTGCACGTCTCCGCCGGCGGCACCGCCTCGTCCAAGCCCATCAAGGGCACCCGGCCGCGCGGCGCGACCCCGCAGCAGGACGCGCGGATCGTCGCGGACCTGCGCGCGGACGAGAAGGACCGGGCGGAGAACCTGATGATCGTCGACCTGGTGCGCAACGACCTCGGCCGCCATGCCGAGCCCGGGTCGGTCGAGGTCACGGGCCTGTTCGACGTCGAGACGTACGCGACCGTGCACCAGCTGGTCAGTACGGTACGGGCCAGGCTGCGCCCGGACCGCAGCGCCGTGGACTGTGTGCGGGCCGCGTTCCCCGCGGGTTCGATGACGGGCGCCCCGAAGCTCCGCACCCTGCAGATCATCGACCGCCTGGAGGCCGGACCGCGCGGGGTCTACTCGGGTGCCGTCGGGTACTTCTCGCTGTCCGGCTCCGCGGACCTGAGCGTCGCGATCCGTACGACGGTGCTCACCCCCGGCCGGGTCCGCTACGGGGTCGGTGGAGCGATCGTCGCGCTGTCGGACGCGGCGGCGGAGTTCGAGGAGACGGCGGTCAAGTCGGCTCCGCTGCTGATGCTCACCGGCGCCGGATTCCCCGGCCGCTACGAGACGCCGCAGCGCAGCCGGAGCGGCGGGGCCGCGCGCGGGCAGTGAGCCGGCGGTGAGCGCGCGGTAGGCGGGCCCCCGGGCAGGTCGCCGGGCGGGCCGGTCAGTGAGCGGAGCTCCGGCCGGCCCCACCGGTGCGGGCACCCCGCCGCAGCAGCTCGGCGGGGCCCAGCTCCTGGTAGCGGCCGACGAGCAGACCGAGCAGCCGCTGCGACCGCGCGTCGTCGGGTGTGTAGATCCACATCTTGGTGTCCGGGGTGGAGGCCATCGCGAACCCGGTCGCGATCACGCTGATCTCGTCCCCGTCGACGGTCCAGAACGACTTGCGCCGGGTGACGGACGAGGCGACCTCGTGCCTGGCCCAGATCTCGGCGAAACGCCCGTTCGTCTCGGAGAACTGCCGGATGAACCCGGTCCAGTGCGGGTCCCCCAGGCGACGGCCGGACTCGGCCCGCAACTGGGCCACCATGAAGGAGACTTCGCGCTCCCACTCGACGAGCGGCTGCAGATGCTCCTCGGCGGTGAACAGATGCCACAGCACATTGCGGTCGGCCGCCGGCAGCAGCGCGAGGCCCGGGTCGAGCGCCGCGTACGCGTCGTTGAAGGCGAGCACGTCGTAGCGGGCGGTCACGATGGTCGCCGGAAGCGGGATCAGGGCGTCGAGGATGGTCTGGTGCTCCGGCGGCTGGGGCTGCGTCGCCGACACGTCGAGGGGTACGCCGGGGATGTCCGCGAGCCGGTAGAGGTGGTCCCGCTCGGTCCGGTCGAGCCGCAGCGTCCGGGCGATCGCGTCGAGCACCTGGACGCTGGGGTTGATACGGCGCCCCTGCTCCAGCCAGGTGTACCAGGCGACCCCGACGCCGGAGAGCTGGGCGACCTCCTCACGGCGCAGCCCGGGCGTACGCCGCCTGGTGCCGCGCGAGATGCCCGCGTCCTCCGGGGTGGTGCGCTCCCGGCGCAGCCGGAGGAAGGCGCCCAGTTCCGTGCGCCGTTGGGCCTCGCTGCTCGCGGAACCGCTGGTGGGACCGTTCGCGGGGTCGGTGTCGTCGGGCATCACCACCCCAGTGTGCGGGACGGCCGCACGGCGCAGCCAGATACCCCCGGTACCGGGATAACTGGATATCTGGTACCCCCATGCGGCTGCCGGGATCATCGCCGTCATGAGTGAGACGACACAGAACCGGGCTGACACACCCCCGTCTCAGGGGAGCGCACCACCGGCCCCCGACCCCGCCGCACAGAAGCGCCGGAACAACCGCATGCTGGTCGTCATGCTGGGCGCGGTCTTCATGGCCCTGCTCGACTCGACCATCGTCAACGTCGCGACACCGACCATCCGGACCGACCTCGGTACCACCGGCTCGTCGCTGCAGCTCATCGTCTCCGGCTACACCATCGCCTACGCCACGCTGCTGGTGACCGGCTCCCGGCTCGGCGCCCGCAACGGCTTCCGGACCGTGTTCCTGTTCGGACTCGTCACCTTCACCGTGGCCTCCCTCGCCTGTGGTCTGGCACCCGGCTCCGTGACCCTGATCGGCGCACGCGTGGTGCAGGGCGTCGGCGCGGCGGCGATGATGCCGCAGATCTACAGCCTGATCCAGCTGAACTTCGAAGGGGCGGCGCGGGCCCGGGCCCTGAGCCTGTACGCGGCGGTCATCGGCCTCGGCGTCGTGATCGGGCAGGTCGCCGGTGGCCTGCTGGTCAGCGCGGACCTCTTCGGCACCGGCTGGCGTCCGGTGTTCCTGATCAACGTGCCGGTGGGTGTGGTGCTGGTGATCGCCGGACTGCGCCTGCTGCCGCAGGGCAAGCCCCCCAAGCCCAAGGGCCTGGACATCCCCGGTCTGATCACGCTGACCGCGGCGCTGCTGCTCCTGGTCGTGCCGCTCGTCATGGGCCACGAGCAGAACTGGCCGCTGTGGATGCAGGTCTCCCTGGTCGCCTCGGTTCCCGCGCTCGTGGTGTTCGCCCTCGTCGAGCGTGCGGTCGCGCGCCGCGGCGGAGCGCCGCTGGTGCCCGGCCGGGTGCTGAAGACGCCCGGTCTGGTGTCGGGCGCGTCCGCGAACTTCTTCGCGATGGCCGGGTACGCGGGCTTCCTCTTCGCCTTCTCGCAGCACATGCAGTCGGGGCTCGGCGAGTCAGCGACCCGTACCGGCCTGACGTTCGCACCGCTCGCCATCGGCGTCGCCACCGGCAGTCTCACCTGGCAGAAGGTGCCCGAGCGGCTGCACCGGCCGATGATCGCCACCGCGTGCGTGGTCACCGCCGTCGGCTACGTGGCCATCGGCTTCGACATGCGCTCGGGCGGCCACGGAGGCCTCGCGCTCCCGGCCCTGCAGCTGGTCGTCGGCATCGGGATGGGCTACATCACCAGCCCCTTGCTCACCGTGGCACTGGCCCAGGTCAAGCCCGCCGACGCGGCGGACGCGAGTGGCGTGATGACCACCGCGGCGCAGATCGCGCAGGTCCTCGGCGTCGCGGCGTACGGCAGCGTGTACCTCGGCACGGCCGACGGCCAGGGGGCCGACTCCTCGGCGCACGCCATCTTCGTGACCGCGCTGCTCGTCACGGCCGGCGCCCTGCTCAGCGCCCTGGCGGCCCTGCGGCTGCCCCGCAAGCGGCAGACGGCCTGAGCCCGAGCCCGTCGCGCCCGACCACCCACCACCGGACCAACCACCGCGGAACGAGGTCTCCATGGCAGTCGCCGGTCTTGTGACCGCACGCGTCCAGGTCGGCGGTTCACCCGCCACCGATCCCTACGAAGTGCTGATCGGACGCCAGCTCCTGACCGAGATCCCCGGGCTGCTGGGCCCGGCGGCCCGCCGGGTGGCGGTGATCCACCCGGCTCCGCTCGTCGGTACCGCCGAGCGGATCCGGGCGGATCTGGCCGGCCTGGGGTACGAGGTCATCACCGTCCAGGTGCCCGACGCCGAGGCGGCCAAGAGCGCCGAGGTCGCGGCGTACTGCTGGCAGCGGCTGGGGCAGAGCGGCTTCACCCGTACCGATGTCATCGTCGGCGTGGGCGGCGGCGCCACGACCGATGTCGCCGGTTTCGTCGCGGCGACATGGCTGCGCGGAGTGCGGTGGATCGCGGTGCCGACCACCGTACTGGCGATGGTGGACGCGGCGGTGGGCGGCAAGACCGGCATCAACACCGCCGAGGGCAAGAACCTGGTCGGGGCCTTCCACCCGCCCGCCGGGGTGCTGTGCGACCTCAGCGCGCTGGACTCCCTGCCCGTCGACGACTACGTGAGCGGCGTGGCGGAGATCATCAAGGCCGGTTTCATCTCCGACCCGGTGATCCTCGACCGGGTGGAGGACTGTCCGGCCGGTGCCCGCTCGCCGGCCGGTCCGCACACCGCGGAGCTGATCGAGCGCTCGATCCGGGTCAAGGCGCGGGTCGTCTCCGACGACCTGAGGGAATCCGGTCCGCGCGAGATGCTCAACTACGGCCACACCCTCGCCCACGCCATCGAGAAGAACGAGCGCTACACGTGGCGGCACGGGGCCGCGGTGTCGGTGGGCATGGTCTTCGCCTCCGAACTCGGCCGCCTGAGCGGGCGGCTGGACCATGCCACCGCCGACCGCCACCGCTCGGTCCTGGAATCGGTCGGGCTGCCGCTGACCTACCCCGGCGACCAGTGGGCCGAGCTCCTGCGGTGCATGTGGGTCGACAAGAAGGCGCGCGGCAAGATCCTGCGCTTCATCGTCCTCGACGGACCGGGCCGGCCGGCCGTGCTGGAGGGCCCCGGCCTCTCGCTGCTGTCCGCCGCGTACACGAGGGTGGCGGCCTGACGCCGTGCACCCCCAGGGACCAGCAGCTCCGCACATCCCCCGGCGGAGCTGCTCCTTTTAGGAAGAAAACAGCCCCTCTGAACTGCGTTTCCGCAGTTCAGAGGGGCTGTCGATTGTGGAGCCTAGGAGATTCGAACTCCTGACATCTGCCTTGCAAAGGCAGCGCTCTACCAACTGAGCTAAGGCCCCATGGAAGTGGACGCACCGGTCCCGCGCGGGAGGTGTGGTCGTTCCGCAGAACAGAGTACCGGGTCTACCCCCTCATCTCGCAAAATGATAGGGACTCCCGCCGTGCGACCACTCTCCGTAAGATGCTCGCGAGGTTCGCACCAGCGAAGGGGAGTAGTAAGAGTGGACGCAGTACAGCAAGAGGCGACTGCCAGAGCCAGAGAGCTTCAGCGCAGTTGGTACGGGGAGCCGCTGGGAGCGCTCTTCCGCAGGCTCATAGATGACCTCGGCCTGAACCAGGCCCGCCTCGCTGCCGTCCTCGGACTGTCGGCGCCCATGTTGTCCCAGCTGATGAGCGGCCAGCGCGCAAAGATCGGCAACCCGGCCGTGGTCCAGCGGGTCCAGGCCCTCCAGGATCTCGCCGGCCAGGTGGCCGACGGAAGCGTCAGCGCGGGGGAGGCCACCGACCGGATGGACGAGATCAAGAAGACCCAGGGGGGATCCGTCCTCAGCAACAGCGGCCAGACCACCACCAGCTCCGGCGCACCGACGGTCAAGCGGGTCGTCCGCGAGATCCAGTCGCTGCTGCGCTCGGTGTCCGCGGCCGGGGACATCATCGACGCGGCGAACACCCTCGCCGCCAGCCATCCGGAACTGGCAGAGTTCCTCCGGGTGTACGGCGCGGGCCGCACCGCCGACGCGGTCGCCCACTACGAGGCCCACCAGAACTGACACGCACGAGGGCGGACAACGGGTGACGGGGGACGGGCACAGCGATGGGTGAGGTCTTCGCCGGTCGGTACGAGCTGATCGACCCGATCGGACGCGGTGGCGCGGGTGCCGTATGGCGGGCCTGGGACCACCGCCGGCGCCGCTACGTCGCCGCGAAGGTCCTCCTGCAGAGCGACGCCCACACGCTCCTGCGGTTCGTACGGGAACAGGCACTGCGGATCGACCATCCGCACGTACTGGCTCCCGCCAGCTGGGCGGCCGACGACGACAAGGTCCTCTTCACCATGGACCTGGTCGGTGGCGGCTCGCTCGGCCATGTGATCGGGGACTACGGACCCCTGCCGCCCCGTTTCGTGTGCACCCTGCTCGACCAGCTCCTGTCGGGGCTCGCGGCGGTGCACGCGGAAGGCGTGGTGCACCGCGACATCAAACCGGCCAACATCCTGATGGAGGCCACCGGAACCGGGCGGCCGCACCTGCGGCTGTCCGACTTCGGCATCTCCATGCGCAAGGGCGAGCCCCGGCTGACCGAGACCGACTACGTGGTCGGCACGCCGGGCTATTTCGCCCCCGAGCAACTCCTGGGCGCCGAGCCCGACTTCCCCGCCGACCTCTTCGCCGTGGGGCTGGTCGCCCTGTACCTCCTCCAGGGCCGCAAGCCCGATTCCCGGGCCCTGGTGGAGCACTTCCTCGCCCATGGCACCCCGGACGCCCCCGAAGGCGTCCCCGCCCCGCTGTGGGGCGTCATCGCCGGCCTCCTGCAGCCCGACCCCCAGAACCGCTTCCGGACGGCCACAGGGGCACGCAAGGCCCTTGCCGAGGCCGTGGAGCTGCTGCCGCCGCCCGCCCCGGACGAGGATCCGGTGGAGGTGTTCGACCAACTCGGCCCGCTGCCGCCCGGATTCGGCCCTCAGGGCCCGCCCGGCCCGCCGGCCGCGGCCCCGCGGGGACCCGCCGCCGAGGCCCCGGCGCCGCAGGCCCCCGGCTCGGTGACGGTGCCCGCGGAGGCGGTCCGGACCGACCCGCGCGGTACGGCCCGGACGGCCTCGCAGGAGCCGGTGACCCCGGTGACCCCGGTGACCCCGGTGACCCCGGTGACCCCGGTGACCCCGGTGACCCCGGTGGCCACCGTGACCCCGGTGGCCGCCCCGCCCACGCCTGCGGCCCCGTACCCGGCCGGCTCCGCCTCCCCCGCCATCCCGGCGCAGGGGCCTGCGTACGGACCCGCGTACGGGCCCTCGGAGACGGGCAGCTTCCACCTGCCGCCGCCGACCGCGCCCACCGCGCCGGTCCCCGCGGCGCCCGTCGGCCCGCCGGTCCGGGCGGGCGGCCGGATCGCCCCGCCCCCGGCGAAGGCGGTGGCCTCGCTGCTCGCCGCGGCGCTGCTCTGCTTCGCGGTGGGCGTCTGGGCCCTCACACAGCTGTAGGACCGCGTCCCCGCCGCCGCCCGAGCAGCGTCCAGCAGCCCAGCACCAGCAGCAGCACCGTCCCGGTGCCGAACCCGGCGCCCGCCACGACCCGCATCGCGGAGTGCCGCCCGGCGGCCTCCGCCGCCTCCGGGGCGGTGAGCCCTTCCCGGGCCGCGGCCCGGTCCTCGTCGCCCACCCCGAAGCCTCCCGGGGCCGGACTCTCCTTGTACGCGGGCCCCTTGGCCGGCGTGCCCGCGACGTCCAGGCGCAGGGTCAGCGGCACGGGCGTCGCGTCCTCGGTGAAGTCGGCGACCTTCGCGCCCATGGTCACCGCCACGTAGTACCAGCCCGCGAGCGAGACGGGCCGCACGTCCCGGTCCCGCGCGAAACGGTTCTCGTAGGCGACCGGCGGGGTCTTCTCCAGGGTGATCCCGGCCTGCTTGCCGTCGTACGAGGTGTCCTTGTCGGAGATCAGGCTCCGGTACGGGTTGTAGAGGGCGACGGTGAGCCCGCCCGAGGCCGAGCCGTAGGTCTTGGTCATCCTGGCGGCGGCCAGTTCGGCCCCCAGGCCCAGCTGCTGTCCCCAGTCCACCGGGACCCGGTAGAAGCGGGTCTGGCCGGGCCGCATCTCGTCGCGCCACACCCCGGCGCCCAGGGCGCGGGCGTCGTTGAAGCCGGTGCCGCCGCTGCGGGGCGCCGCCTCGGTGCCGGGGAGCGCCGGGGCCCCCGAGGGCCAGGCACTGGGCGCCGTCGTGGGGGCTCCCGCGCCGCGTCCGGGCTCGCGCTGGACCGTGATCTCAAGCGGCCAGGGGCTCTGGTCGTAGCCCTTGGCCGAGGTGCGCGTGACCTTGGCGTAGTACACGCCCGCGGGCGCGCAGTTCGCGTCCTCCCTGCCCCACCGGACGCCGGCCGCGCCGATCGGGTAGGCGTCGTAACCGAAGTTCGCCCGGCCGGCGCTGTCCTCGCAGGAGGACCCGGCGGTGGTCATGATCTCCACCTCGATGCCGTCGCCGCCGGAGACCTTCGCGCCGGCCGCGGGCCGGACCACGGCGGAGACGTAGACATCGGAGTCGTCCTTGCCGAGGACGAGCCGGTACACGCGTTCCCCCGGCCCGAGCGTGTCCTGGTAGGCGTTCCCGGCCTCGATCTTCGGGGCGTCCGCCGTGGAGGACGTGCCCTCGACCGCCTTGGCGCCGTCCGCAGCCCGGTAGGTCGGCAGGGGCCCGGGCGCGGCCCCCTCGGCGTACGCGGCCCCCGGCGCTCCCGCCACCAGGCACAGGGCCGCCGCCCACGCTGTCGTCCGTCCCCGAACCATCACGCCCACCCCGAGTTTGCTCGCGCAAGCCAAATCTTTACATAACGGAAGTTTTCGTCACAGAGCAGCACAAAGCCCCGGCCGCAGCGGCAGCCGGGGCTTCATGAGATCAGCCTTGGGTCTCACACACCGGAACCAGAGGGCACGGAGTCAGTTGCCTCCGTCCACAGGTCCTGCTCGGCGCGGTCCGCCTGGATCTGGCGGTACACGAGGAGCCCGCCGATGGCGGCCAGTGCGACCAGGAGCAGCTTCTTCACCGCGCGACCTCGTCTTTCGTTGACGTAGGGGACTTCTGGCGCCCAACAATACACACCGACCGATACCGATCGGTGACCTGGCGGTCGACCAACTGGCCCAACGACAAAGACCCCCAGGCCTTGGCCTGGGGGTCTTCGACACTGTGGGGCTAACAGGATTTGAACCTGTGGCCTCATCCTTATCAGGGATGCGCTCTAACCAACTGAGCTATAGCCCCATCCGCGCTGCGCGCTGACTCCTGAAGATTAGCGCACAGACCCGGTCAGGCCAAAATCCGTTGCCTGGGGGCGTCTGCGCAGGTCATCCGACCGGCGCGGGCGCCCGGGCGGAGGGCCTACTCGTCCTCGGCGAGGGTGAGCTCCACACCGCCGACGAAGCCCGCCGACAGGTTGTAGATGAACGCGCCCAGCGTCGCCAGTGCCGTCGCCAGCACCACGTCGATCACCGCGATGACCGACGTGAAGATCAGAACGCGCGGCAGCGACAGGAACGACTGGAGGTCGAACCCGTTGCCCTCGTTCGAACCGGTCGCCTCGCTGATCGTGCCGCCGACGGTCGAGAAGACGCCCATCGCGTCCATGACCATCCACAGCACGGCCGCCGCCACGATCGTGCAGATGCCGAGCGCGATCGACAGCAGGAAGCTGACCTTCATGACCGACCACGGGTCGGCCTTGGCCACCCGCAGCCGCGCCTTGCGCGTGCGGGGGGCCGTACGGACGCCCGTGCGCGGCTTGCGCTGCGCGCCCGCTCCCTTGCCGCCCTGCGCCGTCCCCGGGCCCGAGGGCGCCGGGTAGGCCTGCGGCGGGTGGTACGGCTGTGCGGGCTTGTCCTGGCCGGCGTCCGTGCCGACCGCAGCCTTCGGTCCTCGGGTGTCCGTCACGGTTCCCCCCTGGGAGTCCGCGGCAGGGCCACGGGCACCGTTCGCTCCAGTCTTGGCCGGTCCGGCGCCCGTGGCTCCACTCACGACTTACTCCTCGTGCTCCCCGGCCGAGGGCTGCGTGCCCTCGGCTGCCTCGGCGGCCGGTCCGTCGGCCACCTCGGTGTCGTTCTCGTCGGCCTCGACCTCGTCAGCTTCCTGACCGGCCTCGGCGTTGCGGGCGATGCCGACCACGGCATCGCGCTTGCCCAGGTTGATCAGCTGGACGCCCATGGTGTCACGGCCGGTCTCCCTGACTTCGTTGACGCGCGTACGAATCACACCACCGCCGAGCGTGATGGCGAGAATCTCGTCGCTCTCGTCGACCACGAGCGCCCCGACGAGCGAGCCGCGGTCCTCCACGATCTTGGCGGCCTTGATACCCAGGCCGCCACGGCCCTGGACGCGGTACTCGTCGACCGGCGTCCGCTTGGCGTAGCCGCCGTCGGTCGCGGTGAAGACGAACGTACCCGGCCTGACAACGCTCATGGAGAGCAGTTCGTCACCTTCACGGAAACTCATGCCCTTCACGCCCGAGGTGGCGCGGCCCATCGGGCGCAGCGCGTCGTCGGTCGCCGTGAAGCGGATCGACTGCGCCTTCTTGCTGATCAGCAGCAGGTCGTCCTCGGCGGACACCAGCTCGGCGCCGATCAGCTCGTCGTCGCTGCCGTCGCCGGTCTCCCGGAGGTTGATCGCGATGACGCCGCCCGAGCGGGGCGAGTCGTAGTCCTTGAGCGCCGTCTTCTTCACGAGGCCGCCCTTGGTGGCCAGGATCAGGTACGGAGCCGCCTCGTAGTCGCGGATCGCGAGGATCTGGGCGATCTTCTCGTCCGGCTGGAAGGCCAGCAGGTTCGCCACGTGCTGCCCGCGGGCGTCACGGCCGGCGTCCGGCAGCTCGTACGCCTTGGACCGGTAGACGCGGCCCTTGTTCGTGAAGAACAGCAGCCAGTGGTGCGTGGTGGAGACGAAGAAGTGGTCGACCAGGTCGTCCTGCTTCAGCTTCGTGCCGCGCACGCCCTTGCCGCCGCGCTTCTGCGAGCGGTAGTCCTCGGTCTTGGTGCGCTTGACGTAGCCGCCGTGCGTGATCGTGACGACGATGTCCTCTTCGGCGATCAGGTCCTCGATGGACATGTCACCGTCGAAGGGCACCAGCTTCGAGCGCCGGTCGTCGCCGAACTTCTCGACGATCGCCGCCAGTTCCTCGCTGACGATGGAGCGCTGGCGCTCCTCCGAGGCCAGGATGGCGTTGTACTCGTTGATCTTGGCCTGGAGCTCGTCGTGCTCGGCGACGATCTTCTGCCGCTCCAGGGCCGCGAGGCGGCGGAGCTGCATCTCCAGGATCGCGTTCGCCTGGATCTCGTCGATCTCCAGGAGGCCCATCAGGCCCTCGCGCGCGATCTCGACCGTGTTGCTGCGCCGGATCAGCGCGATGACCTCGTCGATCGCGTCCAGCGCCTTGAGCAGACCGCGCAGGATGTGCGCGCGCTCCTCCGCCTTGCGCAGGCGGAACTTCGTACGCCGGACGATGACCTCGATCTGGTGCGTCACCCAGTGGCGGATGAAGGCGTCGATCGACAGCGTGCGCGGCACGCCGTCCACCAGCGCCAGCATGTTCGCGCCGAAGTTCGTCTGCAGGTCGGTGTGCTTGTAGAGGTTGTTCAGCACGACCTTCGCGACGGCGTCCCGCTTGAGGACGATCACCAGGCGCTGGCCGGTCCGCGAGGAGGTCTCGTCGCGGACGTCGGCGATGCCGCCGACCTTGCCGTCCTTGACCAGATCCGCGATCTTCTGCGCGAGGTTGTCGGGGTTGGTCTGGTAGGGGAGCTCCGTGACCACCAGGCACTGGCGGTTCTGGATCTCCTCGACCTCCACCACCGCGCGCATCGTGATGGAGCCGCGACCGGTCCGGTACGCCTCCTCGATGCCCTTGCGGCCCACGACCAGGGCGCCCGACGGGAAGTCCGGGCCCTTGATCCGCTCGATCAGCGCGTCCTGGAGCTCCTCGTGCGTGGCCTCCGGGTGCTCCAGCGCCCACTGGGCACCGGCCGCGACCTCGCGCAGGTTGTGCGGCGGGATGTTGGTCGCCATGCCGACCGCGATGCCGGCGCTGCCGTTGACCAGCAGGTTCGGGAAGCGGGCCGGCAGGACCGTGGGCTCCTGGTTGCGGCCGTCGTAGTTGTCCTGGAAGTCGACGGTCTCCTCGTCGATGTCCCGGAGCATCTCCATGGCCTGCGGCATGAGCTTGCACTCGGTGTAGCGCATCGCGGCCGCCGGGTCGTTGCCCGGGGAGCCGAAGTTGCCGTTGGAGTCCACCAGCGGCATGCGCATCGACCACGGCTGGGCCAGGCGGACCAGGGCGTCGTAGATCGAGCTGTCACCGTGCGGGTGGTAGGTACCCATGACGTCGCCGACGACGCGGGCGCACTTGTAGAAGCCCTTCTCGGGCCGGTAGCCGCCGTCGTACATCGCGTACAGCACGCGGCGGTGCACCGGCTTGAGGCCGTCGCGCACGTCCGGCAGGGCGCGCGAGACGATGACGGACATCGCGTAGTCGAGGTAGGAGCGCTGCATCTCCGTCTCGAGCCCGACGGGCTCGATGCGCAGCACGGGCTGCTCCTCCGCAGTGTTCTCGCCGTTCTCAGCGTTCTTTGCGGGTTGGGTGGTTTCGTCGGCCATTGCTGGTCAGAAGTCCTTTCAGGCGGCGGTCAGCGGAGCCGACTCAGATGTCGAGGAAGCGGACGTCCTTGGCGTTGCGCTGGATGAAGGAGCGCCGCGCCTCGACGTCCTCACCCATCAGCACCGAGAACAGGTCGTCGGCCTGCGCCGCGTCGTCGAGGGTGACCTGGCCGAGGACACGGTGGTCCACGTCCATGGTGGTGACGCGCAGCTCCTCGGCGTTCATCTCGCCCAGACCCTTGAAGCGCTGGATCGAGTCTTCCTTGATCCGCTTGCCGTTCTGCTTGCCGAGCTCCACCAGCGCGTCGCGCTCGCGGTCCGAGTACGCGTACTCGAAGTCGTCCCGGCCCCACTTGATCTTGTAGAGCGGCGGACGGGACAGGTACACGTGACCGGCCTCGACCAGCGGCCGCATGAAGCGGAAGAGGAAGGTCAGCAGCAGGGTGTTGATGTGCTGGCCGTCGACGTCGGCGTCCGCCATCAGGATGATCTTGTGATAGCGGAGCTTCTCGATGTCGAAGTCCTCGTGCACACCGGTGCCGAAGGCGCTGATCAGCGCCTGGACCTCGGTGTTCTGGAGGATCTTGTCGATACGGGCCTTCTCGACGTTCAGGATCTTGCCGCGGATCGGCAGGATGGCCTGGTACATCGGGTTGCGGCCGGACTTCGCGGAGCCACCGGCCGAGTCACCCTCGACGATGAAGATCTCGCACTTGGTCGGGTCGTTCGATTGGCAGTCGGACAGCTTGCCCGGCAGCGAGGCGCTCTCCAGCAGGCCCTTGCGGCGGGTGAGGTCCCGGGCCTTGCGGGCCGCGACGCGCGCCGTGGCCGCCTGGATCGACTTGCGGATGATGTCCGCGGCCTCGACCGGGTTGCGGTCGAACCAGTCGTTGAGGTGCTCGTGGACCACCTTCTGCACGAAGGTCTTGGCCTCCGTGTTGCCCAGCTTGGTCTTCGTCTGGCCCTCGAACTGGGGCTCGCCCAGCTTGACCGAGATGATCGCCGTCAGACCCTCGCGGATGTCCTCGCCGGCGAGGTTGTCGTCCTTCTCGCGCAGCAGCTTCTTGTCGCGCGCGTAACGGTTCACCAGACCCGTCAGGGCCGCGCGGAAGCCCTCCTCGTGCGTACCGCCCTCGTGGGTGTGGATCGTGTTCGCGAAGGAGTAGACCCCCTCCGTGTACTGCGAGTTCCACTGCATCGCGATCTCGACCGAGAGCATGCGCTCCTTGTCCTCGGCCTCGACGTCGATGACGGTCGGGTGGATCAGCTCGCCCTTGCGCGAGTTGAGGTACTTCACGAAGTCGACGATGCCGCCCTCGTAGTAGTACTTCACCGTGCGCGCCGTGGGCTCTGCGGTGTCCGCGTCGGGGTCGTCCGCGCCGACCGTGGCCTTCGCCGACTCGCGCTCGTCGGTCAGCGACAGGGTGAGGCCCTTGTTGAGGAAGGCCATCTCCTGGAAGCGCCGCGACAGCGTCTCGAAGGAGTACTCGGTCGTCTCGAAGATGTCGCCGTCGGCCCAGAAGGTGACCGTGGTGCCGGTCTCGGCGGTCTCCTCGTTCTTGGCCAGCGGGGCCGTCGGGACGCCCAGCTTGTAGTCCTGGGTCCAGCGGTGGCCGTCCGTCTTGACCTCGACCGCGACCTTGGTCGACAGGGCGTTCACGACGGACACGCCGACGCCGTGCAGACCGCCGGACACGGCGTAGCCGCCGCCGCCGAACTTGCCGCCCGCGTGCAGGACGGTCAGGACGACCTCGACGGCCGGCTTCCCCTCGGACGGAACGATGCCGACCGGGATACCGCGACCGTTGTCCACGACGCGCACCCCGCCGTCGGCGAGGATCGTCACGTCGATGGTGTCCGCGTGCCCGGCCAGCGCCTCGTCGACCGAGTTGTCGACGACCTCGTAGACGAGGTGGTGCAGACCACGCTCACCCGTCGAGCCGATGTACATACCCGGCCGCTTGCGGACCGCGTCCAGGCCCTCAAGGACCTGGATCGCACTGGCGTCGTAATTCTTCTCGTTGGAGTCGCCGGAATCGGCCACGAAGCGCCCTTTCTGGCACAGCGCAGCCCGTACTCCGGACCAGCAAGTGCGCCGGCGGGAGCGGCCGCGTCGATCTGCGTTGTCTGCGTGATCCCGCGAACGGGCGGGATTTCCTCCAGTCTACCGGTACCACTGACATGAATGGGGGTTTGCCGGTACCTGAGTCCGCATGTGCCGCCCTGAACCTCCTCTCTCCGACTCCCCACATCCGGGGAGGGGCTCAAAGAGGCTCACGCGGGCATCCAGCCCTTCGGGCTGTCAACCTCCGACTACCGTGAGGGACACCACCACGAACACCCCCGCCGGCCCCTCCGGCCCGGCCGCTCTTCCAGCCCCGGCGGCGTGTGAGGCGCGGGGTCCGGGGCGGCGCCCAGGGGTCCCGCGGAGCGGGCAGCGTGCAACCGCGGGAGGGGCGGCCCGCAGGGAACCGTCAGCCGTAGGTGTCCCCGGGACCCTTGCTGCCCGGCGCGCGCCACGGCCCGTACCCCTTCGGCCGCCCGCCCGGCCCCTGCACCTTGATCATCCGCACCGTCCCCTGCCCCAGGTCCGCGTTCAGCCGCGCGACCAGCTGCGGAGCCAGCAGCTTCAGCTGCGCCGCCCACGCCGAGGAGTCGCACCGCACGACAAGCTCACGGTCCTCGTAGCGTTCCGGTTCACAGTGGGCCGCGATCTCGGGGCCGACGATCTCCGGCCAGCGCTCCATCACGCCCGCGACCGCCATCGGCATCTCCCAGCCGCGTTCGGTGCGCAGCCGGTCCAGCGCCGCCATGAGCGGCATCGGGTCCCGGCCGTCCGCCCGGGCCCCCGAGCGCAGTCCCGGCCCCGGGCGCTTCTTCCCGCCGGCCGCGTTGCCCCGGGCCCGCGCCTGCTCCCGCGCCGCCGCGAGGGCCTGGCGCGCGAGGTCCACCCCGGAGACCTCCGGGGACCTGCGACCCTCCTGCGGGTCCTTGGCGTGCTCGTTCACAGCCGGGTCACCTCACCGCCGGACACCCCGAACCGCGTTCCCACCAGCACCCCCGGGACGTCGTCGTCCACCGCCGCCGTCACCAGTACCTGCTCGCCCGGGGCCACCAGCTCCGCCAGCCGCTCCCGGCGCCGCGTGTCCAGCTCCGCGAACACGTCGTCCAGGATCAGCACCGGCTCGCTGCCCTCCGAGCGCAGCAGCTCGTAGGAGGCCAGCCGCAGCGCCAGTGCGTACGACCACGACTCGCCGTGGCTCGCGTACCCCTTCGCGGGCAGCTCCCCGAGCCGCAGCACCAGGTCGTCGCGGTGCGGTCCCACCAGGGTCACACCGCGCTCGATCTCCTGCTTGCGCACCTCGGCCAGGGCCGCCAGCAGCACCTCGTACAGGGCTTCGCGGGTGCGCGCCGCGCCGCTGTCCACCGGCTCGCCGGCCGAGGACTTGTACGCCAGCCCCAGCGGGCCGCCGCCGGGCGCGAGCTGCTCGTAGGACTTGTCCGCCAGCGGCAGCAGGGTCGCGATCAGGTCCAGCCGCTGCGCGAGCAGTTCCGCGCCGACGCGCGCGAGGTGCTGGTCCCACACGTCGAGGGTGGACAGGTCCAGGGAGCGGCCGCCGTGCCGGCGGGCCATCGCCGCCGACTTCAGCAGGGTGTTGCGCTGCTTGAGCACCCGCTCGTAGTCGGAGCGGACCGCGGCCATCCGCGGCGAGCGCGCCGTGACCAGCTCGTCCAGGAACCGCCGCCGCTCGCCCGGGTCGCCCTTGACCAGGGCCAGGTCCTCCGGCGCGAACAGCACCGTCCGTATGATCCCCAGCACGTCCCGCGGCCTGACCTGCGAGGAGCGGTTGATCCGGGCCCGGTTCGCCCGGCCGGGATTGAGCTCCAGCTCCACCAGCTGCTGGCGCTCGCCCTGGGTGACGGCGGCCCGGACGATCGCCCGGTCCGCGCCCATCCGTACGAGCGGGGCGTCCGAGGAGACCCGGTGGCTGCCGAGGGTCGCGAGGTAGCCGATCGCCTCGACGAGGTTGGTCTTCCCCTGGCCGTTGGGGCCCACGAAAGCGGTGACGCCCGGGTCGAGGGGAACCTCGGCCCGGGCGTACGAGCGGAAGTCGGCCAGTGAGAGATGCGAAACGTGCATACGGCGCCGACCTCCCCCGGCTTCCAACTTCTCGCTGTGGTGCTGTGCGGCTGGGCCGCCCTGCTGCGGAGTGCTACTTCTTCTCGACCGCGTGGCCGCCGAACTGGTTGCGCAGCGCGGCGATCATCTTCATCTGCGGGGAGTCGTCCTGCCGCGAGGCGAAGCGGGCGAACAGCGACGCGGTGATCGCGGGCAGCGGTACGGCGTTGTCGATCGCCGCCTCCACCGTCCAGCGTCCCTCGCCGGAGTCCTGGGCGAAGCCGCGCAGCTGCTCCAGGTGCTCGTCCTCGTCGAGGGCGTTCACGGCCAGGTCCAGCAGCCAGGAGCGGATGACGGTGCCCTCCTGCCAGGAGCGGAAGACCTCGCGGACGTCGGTGACCGAGTCCACCTTCTCCAGGAGCTCCCAGCCCTCGGCGTAGGCCTGCATCATGGCGTACTCGATGCCGTTGTGGACCATCTTGGCGAAGTGGCCCGCGCCGACCTTGCCCGCGTGCACGGCGCCGAACTCGCCCTCGGGCTTGAGGGCGTCGAAGACCGGCTGCACACGGGCCACGTCCTCGGCGGCACCGCCGTACATGAGCGCGTAGCCGTTCTCCAGGCCCCACACGCCGCCGGAGACACCGCAGTCGACGAAGCCGATGCCCTTGGCCTTCAGCTCCTCGGCGTGCTTCTCGTCGTCGGTCCAGCGGGAGTTGCCGCCGTCGACGACGATGTCACCGGGCGACAGCAGCTCGGCGAGCTCGTCGACCGTGGACTGGGTGGCCGCACCGGCCGGGACCATGACCCACACGACGCGGGGGGCCTGCAGGCTGTCCACAAGTTCCTGCAGGCTGTGGACATCCGCGAGGTCCGGGTTGCGGTCGTATCCGATGACGGTGTGGCCTGCGCGGCGGATGCGCTCGCGCATGTTGCCGCCCATCTTGCCGAGACCGACGAGACCAAGCTCCATCAGGTGGTTCCTTAAGCGTTGTGGCCGTCTTTGCCGGGGCTCCCCCGGCCGTGTCCTCGCCGGACGTGCGGGGGGTCGCCCACCGGATCCGAGCCTACGCCGGGCCGTGGCGGCGGGCCCTGCGGGCGCTCCATGGCGGCCGGTCCGGGTTTACGGGATCCGGCCGGGGACGGCCCCGTCCCCAGCGCCCCGCCCGGCCTGTGGACGGCGTCGGGCCCGGTCCCGCCGCGTGCGAGACCGGGCCCGACGCCGACGGGTGGAGCGTCAGCCGGACAGGCGCACCGGCATGATCAGGTACTTGTAGGCCTCGTCCGCCTCCGCGTCGATCGCCGGGCGGCCGCTGAGCAGCGCGGGCTTGGTCGACGTGGTGAAGCTGAGCTGGGCCACCGGGGAGGCGATCGCGCTCAGACCGTCCAGCAGGAAGGTCGGGTTGAAGGCGATCGAGATGTCGTCGCCGTCCAGCTGGGCGTCGACCCTTTCCACAGCCTGTGCGTCGTCGGAGGAACCGGCCTCCAGGATCAGCACGCCCTTCTCGAAGCTGAGGCGGACCGGGGTGTTGCGCTCGGCCACCAGGGCCACGCGCTTGACGGCCTCGACGAAGGGCGCGGTCTCGATCACGGCGATCGAGTTGAACTCCGTCGGGAACAGCGTCCGGTACTTGGGCAGGTCGCCTTCGAGCAGCCGGGTGGTGGTGCGGCGGCCGGCGCCCTCGAAACCGATCAGGCCTTCGCCCGCACCGGAGCCGGACAGCGCCAGGGTGACCGTGTCACCGCTGGTCAGCGAGTTGGCGATCTCCTGGAGCGTCTTGGCGGGCACCAGGGCCACGGCCGACGCGTCCGGGTTCTCCGGCTTCCACAGGAACTCGCGGACCGCGAAGCGGTAGCGGTCGGTGGAGGCCAGGGTGACGCGGTCGCCCTCGATCTCGATGCGGACACCGGTCAGCACCGGCAGCGTGTCGTCGCGGCCGGCGGCGGTGGCCACCTGCTTGGCGGCGGAGGCGAAGACCTCGCCGGCGACGGTCCCGGTCGCGGTCGGCATCTGCGGCAGCGCCGGGTACTCCTCCACAGGCAGGGTGTGGAGTGTGAACCGGGAGGAGCCGCAGACCACGGTCGCCCGTACACCGTCTGTGGAAATCTCCACCGGGCGGTTGGGGAGCGCGCGGCAGATGTCGGCGAGCAGCCGGCCGGAGACCAGGACGGTGCCGTCCTCCTCGACGTCCGCCTCGACCGAGACCCGGGCCGAGACCTCGTAGTCGAAGCCGGAGAGGCTCAGAGTGCCCTCTTCGGCCTTCAGCAGCAGGCCCGCGAGAACGGGCACCGGCGGCCGGGCCGGGAGGCTACGGGCCGCCCAGGCCACCGCCTCCGCGAGTACGTCGCGCTCCACCCGGATCTTCACCGGAACCGCCTCCTGCTGTTGCTCGCTCGTCTGCCGGCCTTCGTCGTCGGCTCGTCGATGCCTCGACCGATGCCGGGGACCAGTCTGACGTACGGCGCCGACACTCGGTGCGGCTGGCGGTCAAGTCGGGAGCGAGGCGTCGGGGCGGGCGATCGACGAGTTGTGCACAGGACCCGCTTGAAAACCGAAACCGGGCTAACTCTCTATGGGGGTAGTAGTAGGGCCTGTGGAAACGGTGGATAACCCCGTTTTCCCAGGTCAACCCCCGTTTTTTATCCACCGACCCTGTGGGTGGCACCGGTGGACAACCCCGTGTCCCTGTGGAGAACGAAAAGTTCTGCACAGGCTGTCCCCAGGTGACCCCGATTACTCCACAGGTGCGTCCCCAGCTTTCCCCCGGTACTCCACAACCCAAACGTCTACATCCGTGTGACGGCTTTCACTCCGGGCGGTGAGAGGGGGTGGTGTGTTGCCGAACAGTGGACAAGGGTGTGGAGAAGGCCCCGCATCCTGTGCACAGGACGTGGAAACCTGTGGGCCGACGGTGGACAACGCCGTGGACAGGGCTGTGGACGAAATATTTGTCCACAGCCTGTGGATGACGTTTGTGCACAATTCCACAGGGGTCTGACCTGCCCTGATGAAGCCTCACCCCGCACGCCTGTGGACAGATTGTGGGTGACGCGACCCGTCCCCAGGGTGTGGACGGAAGAAAGTCTCCCAATCTGTGGATGAGTTGCTCCACAGGGGGCGTATTCGAACAGGTCAGGGGCGCGCGAACGAAGAAGGGCGCCCCCGTTGTGGACCGGGAGCGCCCTCTGGATGAGTGTGAAGGGGCCCTGAAGCGGCCCCGAACCGGGTGTCGGGGGGCCGCGCTCAGGCGTTCTTGATGCGGTTGGTGAGTTCGGTGACCTGGTTGTAGATGGACCGGCGCTCGGCCATCAGAGCGCGGATCTTGCGGTCCGCGTGCATGACCGTCGTGTGGTCGCGGCCGCCGAACTGGGCCCCGATCTTGGGCAGTGAGAGGTCGGTGAGCTCCCGGCACAGGTACATGGCGATCTGCCGGGCGGTGACCAGGACCCGGCTGCGCGAGGAGCCGCACAGGTCGTCCACGGTGAGGCCGAAGTAGTCGGCGGTGGCCGCCATGATGTCGCTGGCGGTGATCTCCGGCGCGCTGTCCTCGCCGCCCGGGATCAGGTTCTTCAGGACGTCCTCGGTCAGGCCCAGGTCGACCGGCTGCCGGTTGAGGCTTGCGAAGGCCGTGACCCGGATCAGCGCCCCCTCCAGCTCACGGATGTTGCGCGAGATGCGGGAGGCGATGAACTCCAGTACCTCCGGCGGGGCGTTGAGCTGCTCCTGGACGGCCTTCTTGCGCAGGATCGCGATACGGGTCTCCAGCTCGGGCGGCTGGACGTCGGTGATCAGGCCCCACTCGAAGCGGTTGCGGAGCCGGTCCTCCAGGGTCACCAGCTGCTTGGGCGGCCGGTCGGAGGAGAGGACGATCTGCTTGTTGGCGTTGTGGAGCGTGTTGAAGGTGTGGAAGAACTCCTCCTGCGTCGACTCCTTGCTCGCGAGGAACTGGATGTCGTCGACGAGCAGGATGTCCATCTCGCGGTAGCGCTTGCGGAACGCGTCGCCCTTGCCGTCGCGGATGGAGTTGATGAACTCGTTGGTGAACTCCTCCGAGCTCACGTACCGCACCCGGGTGCCGGGGTAGAGGCTCCGCGCGTAGTGCCCGATGGCGTGCAGCAGGTGCGTCTTGCCGAGGCCCGACTCCCCGTAGACGAAAAGGGGGTTGTAGGCCTTCGCGGGCGCTTCGGCGACGGCCACCGCGGCGGCGTGCGCGAAGCGGTTGGAGGCGCCGATGACGAAGGTGTCGAAGAGGTACTTGGGGTTCAGCCGCGCGGTCGGCTCCAGCGGGCCCGAGGTGGAGCCGCCGGACGGGGACGGCGGGGCCGCGGGCCGGCCGGGCGCCTGGCGCGGCGCCGACTGCTCGTACTGCTGGGACTCGTACGACTGCTGCTCGTACTGATGGGACTGGTGCTGCTGCTGGGGCTCGTACGGGGACTGCTCGTACTTCTGCTGCTCGTAGGAGCCCTGGTCGTAGCCGGAGGGCTCGGGCTGCTGGAGGTAGCCCGGCTGCGGGGAGGCGTACGGGTCGCGCTCGGGGAAGCCGCCGAGGCGCGGCTGCTGCCAGCCGTAGTCGTCCTGCTGGCCGCCGCGGGGCCAGGCGCCGGGCTCGGGGCGCTGCTGCTGGTAGTCCGGATAGGCCGGGCGGGCCGTGGGGAGCTGGTCGTCGCCGGGGCCGCCGCCGGGGCGCTGGCCGCCGTACGGCTCGTACCCGCCCTGCTGCTGGGCGGGCGGGGCCGGTGGCGCGGGCTCGCCCGCGGAGTCGTCCACGGTGATGGCGATCCGGATGGGGCGGCCGCACTCACGGCTGAGGGCGTCACTGATCAGCGGGGCGAGGCGGCCCTCGAGGACGCGCTTGCCCCATTCGTTGGGGACGGCCAGCAGCGCGGTGTCGGCGACGAGTGCCAGGGGCTGGCACCGCTCGACCCACTGCTTGTCCTTGGGCTCGATCCCCGGCTGTCCCTCCCCGAGGAGCTTTTCGAGCACCCTTGGCCACACTGCGGCAAGATCGGCAGGTACGTCAGCCACAGAGCACGCTCTCTCACAGGGGTCCCACGAATGTGTGGTTCTTTGGGACGGTCGGGACAAAAAATCCGGGGTCAGGCAACGGTAGTCAGGCCAGCGGGTACGGTTCAAGTCGTTGTCCACAGCCTGTGCACAGTGTGGGGCCACGTCGGCTCGGTTTGACCGGATGGCGTAGCCGCGCGTACCGTAACGAGGTCGAGTTGTCGATGGCTGCTGCCGCCTGCCTACCGATGGGCGAAGGTCACTGATAGTGATCATTTAGCGGTGCCACTCGGGCGAACACGCGAGATTCCTCGTGGGCGCACGGTGACAGCCAGGCGATGTCCCGCCACAACGATTCATTCTCTGGAGCCCCCGAGTGAGCAAGCGCACCTTCCAGCCGAACAACCGCCGTCGTGCCAAGACCCACGGCTTCCGCCTGCGGATGCGTACCCGTGCCGGTCGCGCGATCCTCGCGAACCGTCGTGGCAAGGGCCGCGCCGCCCTTTCCGCGTAACCACACGCAGGTCGTGACGTCGTGCTGTCTCCCGAGAATCGGCTGAGGCGGCGCGAGGACTTCGCGAGCGCGGTACGTCGAGGTCGTCGGGCTGGTCGCCCGCTCCTCGTCGTCCATCTACGTACACGCGGTGCAACGGACCCGCACGAGTCGGGGGAGATCGATCCCTCGGCGCGTGCGGGTTTCGTCGTCAGCAAGGCTGTCGGCAACGCCGTCATACGTAACCGGGTCAAGCGCCGTCTTCGCCATCTGGTCCGCGAGCGGCTGTCTCAGCTGCCCGCCGGTAGCCTGGTGGTGGTACGCGCGTTGCCCGGAGCGGGTGATGCCGGCCCCGACGCGCTGGCCCGGGACCTGGATGCCGCTCTGGTGCGGCTCCTGGGAGGCGTGGCTCGATGAAGTACCCGCTGCTCGCTTTGATCAAGCTGTACCAGTGGACGATCAGTCCGCTGCTCGGGCCGGTGTGCCGCTACTACCCGTCGTGTTCGCACTACGGGTACACGGCCATCGACCGGCATGGTGCGGTGAAGGGGACGGCCCTGACCGCCTGGCGGATCCTGCGGTGCAATCCGTGGTCCCCGGGCGGCGTGGACCACGTCCCACCCCGTAAACGCCCGCGTTGGCACGAGCAGCTGCGCAGTGCGTTGCGTAGATCTCGCAATGCTCAAGGAGCCTGATTAGTGGACACGATTGCCAGTCTGTTCAGCTTTATCACTTACCCCGTCTCGTGGATCATCGTCCAGTTCCACTCGCTGTACGGGGCGATCTTCGGTGAGTCGAGTGGGTTGGCCTGGGGCCTGTCCATCGTGTCCCTCGTGATCTTGATCCGTATCTGCCTGATCCCGCTCTTCGTGAAGCAGATCAAGGCGACGCGGGGCATGCAGGCGCTCCAGCCGAAGATGAAGGCGATCCAGGAGCGCTACAAGAACGACAAGCAGCGCCAGTCCGAAGAGATGATGAAGCTGTACAAGGAGACGGGTACCAACCCGCTCTCCTCGTGCCTGCCCATCCTGGCGCAGTCCCCGTTCTTCTTCGCGCTGTACCACACGCTGTCGAACATCGCCGATGGCAAGCCGGTCGGTGCGATGGACCAGCAGCTGGTCGACAGCGCCCGCGCGGCCAAGATCTTCGGTGCGCCGATCGCCGCCAAGTTCATGGACACCCCGGAGAAGGTCGCCGCCCTCGGCGCCACCCTGACGGACGTCCGGATCGTGACCGCGGTCATGATCATCATGATGTCGCTGTCGCAGTTCTACACCCAGCGTCAGCTGATGCAGAAGAACGTCGACCTCTCGGTCAAGACGCCGTTCATGCAGCAGCAGAAGATGCTGATGTACATCTTCCCGGTGATCTTCGCGGTCATGGGCATCAACTTCCCCGTCGGTGTTCTCGTCTACTGGCTGACCACGAACGTGTGGACCATGGGCCAGCAGATGTACGTGATCAACCAGAACCCGACGCCGGGCAGCAAGGCGCAGGACCAGTACCTGACCCGCCTGCTGAAGCAGATCAGCTCGCACGGCGAGCTCAAGGGCCGGGGCAGGAAGCGGGTCGTCGCGGCGATCGTCGCCAAGGGCCCGGACCGCAACGACAACGAGCGCAAGTTCATCGCCACCCTCACCAAGCAGGGCATGGCGGCCCAGCCCGACGGCTCCGTGATCAAGAGTGTCGAGGCCACGGCGGACTCGGATGCCGCGAGCGGCGGTGCCGCCAAGCGGCAGCAGCCGAAGCGCCAGTCGAAGTCGCAGCGTCAGACCCCCAGCAAGCCCGCTCCCAAGAAGTAAGAAGGAGTCCCTCCCGTGACGGAAGGCACCACCACCGCCGCCGCTGAGAGTGGCGACACCCTGACCCGCCTTGAGCAGGAGGGTGAGATCGCGGCCGACTACCTTGAGGGTCTGCTGGACATCGCTGACCTGGACGGCGACATCGACATGGACGTCGAGGCCGACCGGGCCGCGGTGTCGATCGTCAGTGACTCGGCCAGCCGTGATCTGCAGAAGCTCGTGGGCCGCGACGGTGAGGTTCTGGAGGCTCTGCAGGAGCTGACCCGCCTCGCCGTGCACCGGGAGACCGGGGACCGCAGCCGTCTGATGCTGGACATCGCCGGGTTCCGCGCCAAGAAGCGCGAGGAGCTGGCGGCGCTGGGCGCCCAGGCCGCGGCGGACGTGAAGGCGTCCGGCGAGCCGCTGAAGCTGGCTCCGATGACCCCGTTCGAGCGGAAGGTCGTCCACGACGCGGTGGCGGCCGCCGGCCTGCGGAGCGAGTCCGAGGGCGAGGAGCCGCAGCGCTTCGTCGTTGTGCTCCCGGCCTGATCGTCAGCACGAGTTGTTCGGCCCCGTCTGTGTCGCAGGCGGGGCCGATGTTTGTCAGCCTGGCCTGACAGGTGAACGACGCCTCATCTTGAAGACGTGGTTTTTCAGAACCATGCGGTACGGAAGGACGGTCCCCGTGACGGAGGCAGCTGAGCTTCCCCCGGCGCCTGAAGAGGCGCGCGCGGTGTTCGGTGAGTTTTTCCCGGAAGCTGTGCGGTACGCGGAGCTGCTGGCGGACGCGGGAGTGAAGCGGGGCCTGATCGGGCCGCGTGAGGTGCCGCGTCTGTGGGAGCGGCACCTGCTGAACTGCGCTGTGCTGTCGGAGGTGGTGCCTCAGGGCGTCACCGTGTGCGACGTGGGCTCGGGCGCGGGTCTGCCCGGTATCCCGCTCGCTCTGGTGCGACGGGATCTCAAGATCACGCTGCTCGAACCGCTTCTGCGCCGCACGACCTTCCTCCAGGAGGCCGTGGAGCTGCTGGGCCTGGACCACGTCACGGTGGTGCGCGGGCGGGCCGAGGAGGTCCTCGGCAAGCTGCAGCCGGTGCACGTGGTGACGGCGCGGGCGGTGGCACCGCTGGACCGGCTGGCCGGCTGGGGAGTGCCCCTGCTGCGTCCCTACGGCGAGATGCTGGCGCTGAAGGGCGACACCGCGGACGAGGAGCTGGTGACCGCGAAGACGGCGCTGGCGAAGCTGGGTGTGGTGAAGACGTCGGTGCTGCAGGTGGGCGAGGGTCTGGTGGATCCTCTGTCGACGGTCGTGCGGGTCGAGGTCGGGGAGAGCCCCGGAGGGGTGAGGTTCGCGGCCAAGCGGGCTAAGGCGGCCCGGGTGGGACGCACCCGCCGGCGGCGTTGATTCTCCGCTGACTCGCTGCGAGCCGGGGCCCACACGGGAGATTTCATCCGTGTTGGGCCCTATAGGTATGGATTTCGGAGTGTCGTAGCGGCCGGGAGACTCCCTCCGGGCATCGTGTTTCACGTGAAACGTCGCTCTCTGCTGCACGGAATCATCAGTCGCGGTCGTGCGGCTGCGTCCCCCCTCCCGCGCAAGGATGCAAGGGGGACAGAGTTGTCCACATCGGTGGATTCATCCACAGGAGAACGGGCCCCGCTGGTTCGCGACCCGGGTGACATGGGAGGCTCTGTTCATCGCGAGCCTGATGTCGAGGAGAGTGACACCGTGCGGTCCGACGCCAACCTCGCGGGGCCCATGGCCGATCCGGTCCCCGGTCCCCGCTCTGAACCGGCGGGTGGGGATGTTTCACGTGAAACATTGCCTCCGCCTCTTGTAGACAACGACACCCCCGTCGGCCGAGCCGCCCAGCAGGCCCTCGAGGCGATGGGGCGTGCCGGTGAGAGGCTGCCCCGGCCGAATCAGACCCGCGTCATCGTGGTCGCCAACCAGAAGGGCGGCGTGGGCAAGACCACGACGACCGTGAACCTGGCGGCCTCACTGGCGCTGCACGGGGCACGGGTCCTGGTGGTCGACCTCGACCCGCAGGGCAACGCGTCCACGGCTCTGGGCATCGACCACCACGCCGATGTGCCGTCCATCTACGACGTGCTCGTGGACAGCCGGCCCCTGCTGGAGGTCGTCCAGCCCGTGGTGGACGTGGAAGGGCTCTTCTGTGCCCCGGCCACGATCGACCTGGCGGGTGCGGAGATCGAGCTGGTGTCGCTCGTGGCGCGGGAGAGCCGCCTCCAGCGGGCGATCCAGGCGTACGACCAGCCCCTCGACTACATCCTGATCGACTGCCCGCCCTCGCTCGGGCTGCTGACGGTGAACGCTCTGGTGGCCGGCGCGGAGGTGCTGATCCCGATCCAGTGCGAGTACTACGCACTGGAGGGCCTGGGCCAGCTGCTGCGCAATGTCGATCTGGTGCGGGCCCACCTCAACCCGGACCTCCATGTGTCGACCATCCTGCTGACGATGTACGACGGCAGGACGAGGCTGGCCTCGCAGGTGGCGGAGGAGGTGCGCAGCCACTTCGGCAAGGAGGTGCTGCGGACGAGCATCCCCCGGTCGGTGCGCATTTCCGAGGCGCCGAGCTACGGGCAGACGGTGCTCACGTACGACCCGGGTTCCAGTGGTTCCCTCTCCTACCTGGAGGCAGCGCGAGAGATCGCGTATCGGGGGGTCGGTATTCAGTACGAGGCTCGGCACGCCCATCTGGGCCCGGGCAGGAACAGCACGCACAGTGCGGCGGAGGGGATCCAGTGAGTGAGCGACGGAGAGGTCTCGGACGGGGGCTCGGTGCACTGATTCCCGCGGCTCCGCAGGAGAAGACGCCGCCGGTGATCAGCGCCGGGTCGGCGTCCCCGTCGGCGGTGCCGACACTGGCCGCGGAGCGGGGCATCGCGGCGGCGAAGCTCGCTTCGCTCGTCCAGGCCGATGTTTCACGTGAAACATCGCTCGCGGTGGCCGAGCCGGAGCCCGCGATCGAGGCCGAGGCCAACACGGTGGCGGCAGCGACGTTCGCTGAGCTTCCGATGGACGCGATCACGCCGAACCCGCGCCAGCCGCGTGAGGTGTTCGACGAGGACGCGCTCGCGGAGCTGGTGACCTCCATCCAGGAGGTGGGCCTGCTCCAGCCTGTGGTGGTGCGGCAGACGGCCCCCGGCCGCTATGAGCTGATCATGGGTGAGCGGCGCTGGCGTGCCTGCCGGGAGGCCGGTCTGGAGGCCATTCCGGCGATCATCCGGGCGACGGACGACGACAAGCTGCTGCTGGACGCGCTGCTGGAGAACCTGCACCGGGCTCAGCTGAACCCGCTGGAGGAGGCCGCGGCCTACGACCAGCTGCTGCGGGACTTCAAGTGCACCCACGACCAGCTGGCCGACCGGATCGGGCGTTCGCGTCCCCAGGTGTCGAACACGCTGCGACTGCTCAAGCTGTCCCAGCCGGTACGGCGCCGGGTGGCCGCGGGTGTGCTGTCGGCCGGGCACGCGCGGGCGCTGCTGTCGGTGGAGGACTCCGAGGAGCAGGACAAGCTGGCACACCGGATCGTGGCCGAGGGGCTGTCGGTGCGTGCGGTCGAGGAGATCGTGACGCTGATGTCCTCGGAGCCGGCGAGCGCGGTGAAGCCGAAGGGTCCGCGGGCCGGTGCCCGGGTGGCTCCGGCGCTCAGTGAGCTGGCGACGCGGCTGTCGGACCGGTTCGAGACGCGGGTGAAGGTCGATCTGGGGCAGAAGAAGGGCAAGATCACCGTCGAGTTCGCCTCGATGGAGGATCTGGAGCGGATTCTGGGGACGCTGGCGCCGGGCGAGGGCCGGGTGCTGGATCAGGGTCCTGCCGGGGAGTGATCCCCGGGCCGCCGAGGGGCGGACCGCAGCGGTGCGAACCGTTGCGGTCCGCCCCTTCGCTTTGCTGTCGAAGAACGCTGGACCAGTGGATACGATGCGGTCATGGGTCGTCGGCTGGTACCGCTCACGCTGGACAACCTCCAGGACCTGCCCCGTCGTTGCCGGTCCTGCGTGTTCTGGGAGCTGGACCCGGTCAGCGGCGATGCCGCGGTGAAGACGGGTACCGCCGCGCAGGAGAAAGAGGCGTGGATCTCCGCCGTCCTGCTGGAGTGGGGGTCCTGTGGCCGGGTGGTCTACGTGGACGAGGTTCCGGTGGGCTTCGTCCTCTACGCGCCGCCCGCGTATGTGGCGCGGGCGACTGCCTTTCCGACCAGCCCGGTCTCGCCCGACGCCGTGCAGCTGATCACCGCCTGGATCATGCCGGGGTACCAGGGGCAGGGGCTGGGGCGGGTCATGGTGCAGACGGTGGCCAAGGACCTGCTGCGGCGGGGGTTCCGGGCGATCGAGGCGTTCGGGGACGCGCGCTGGGAGGGTCCGGCGTGTCTGCTGCCCGCCGACCATCTCCTGGCGGTGGGCTTCAAGACGGTACGGCCGCATCCGGTGCATCCGCGGCTGAGGCTGGAGCTGCGGTCCACGCTGTCCTGGAAGGAAGACGTGGAACTGGCGCTGGACCGGCTGCTGGGCGCGGCGCGCAAGGAGCCGGCGCTGCGGCCGTTGTGAGCACGAGACGCGGAACGGGGCCGTCCCATGGAGGGACGGCCCCGTTTCACGTGAAACATCGACCGCGTCAGGCGGTCTTGACCTCGACGAACTCCGAGAGGTCACGCAGGATGGCGGCCTTCGGCTTGGCACCGACGATGGTCTTGGCGACCTCGCCGCCCTGGTAGACGTTCAGCGTCGGGATGGACATGACGCCGTACTTGGCAGCCGTGGCCGGGTTCTCGTCGATGTTGAGCTTGACGATCTCGATCTGGTCGCCGTACTCGGCGGCGATGGCCTCGAGGGACGGCGCGATCTGGCGGCACGGTCCGCACCAGGCGGCCCAGAAGTCCACCAGTACGGGCTTGTCGCTCTTGAGGACCTGCTCGTCAAAGTCAGCGTCGGTCACGGTCTTGAGGGTGCCGGCCACAGCGGCCTCCTTCTTCTTTCCTGCGGGGTGTGGGGTGGGGCGGTGCGGGGGTCAGACCGGTCAGACCGCTGCGTGGACCTTCTCGGCGTCCGCGAGCGCGGCGAGGAAGCGCTCGGCGTCGAGGGCGGCGGAGCAGCCGGTGCCCGCTGCGGTGATGGCCTGACGGTATGTGTGGTCCACGACGTCACCGGCGCCGAACACGCCGGTGATGCTGGTCCGGGTGGAGGGGGCGTCGACCTTGAGGTAGCCCTCCTCGTCGAGGTCGAGCTGGCCCTTGAAGAGCTCGGTGCGCGGGTCGTGGCCGACGGCGATGAAGAGGCCGGTCACGGGCAGCTCGGAGGTCTCACCGGTCTTGGTGTTGCGCAGGGTGAGGCCGGCGAGCTTCTGGTCGCCGCGGATCTCGGCCACCTCGCTGTCCCAGGCGAACTTGATCTTCGGGTCGGCGAAGGCGCGGTCCTGCATGGCCTTCGAGGCGCGCAGGCTGTCGCGGCGGTGGACGATCGTGACGGACTTGGCGAAGCGCGAGAGGAAGGTGGCCTCCTCGATCGCGGTGTCACCGCCGCCGACGACGGCGATGTCGTGGTCCTTGAAGAAGAACCCGTCGCACGTGGCGCACCAGGAGACACCGCGGCCGGAGAGGGCGTCCTCGTTGGGCAGGCCGAGCTTGCGGTGCTGGGAGCCGGTGGTGACGATGACGGCCTTCGCGCGGTGCACGGTGCCGGCGGTGTCGGTGACGGTCTTGACCTCACCGCTGAGGTCCACGGCCACGACGTCGTCCGAGATCAGCTCGGCGCCGAAGCGCTCGGCCTGGGCACGCATGTTGTCCATGAGGTCCGGGCCCATGATGCCGTCCTGGAAACCGGGGAAGTTCTCCACCTCGGTGGTGTTCATCAGGGCGCCACCCGCGGTGACGGCACCTTCGAAGACCAGCGGCTTGAGCGAAGCGCGTGCGGTGTACAGGGCGGCGGTGTAACCGGCCGGCCCGGAGCCGATGATGATCACGTTTCGAACGTCGCTCACGGGTTTCTTCCTCGTCTCTGCGGACTGCGTGCTGCCTACCGGGGGCCGGTGCGGACTCTCACCCCACCCAACGGATCCTACGGCGCATGCATTCCCCGCCTGTCGCACTACGGCCCTGAACGCTTCGGCTACCGCGGATAGGTGTGGGTCAGAAGGACCTTTCCGGGCTCTGCCGATCCGGTCCGTTCGCACGCCGTGTCGACGAGGTAGGCGTCCACGCGGGCGGAGTCGGCGGGGTGCGGCAGGACGAGGAGGTAGACGGGGGTGCCCTGGTAGCTGCCGGGTTCGGCGGCGAGCGGGGTGTCGGGCCGACCGGTGGCCTGCTGGACACAGGCGGGGACGGAAGGCGCTGCCCGCTTGTCCCCGGGGGCGGGGCCGGTGTTCTCCAGTCCGAGGGTGTTGTTCTGCTCCGCGGGAACGTTCTTGGCGCCCTGGCCGTCGGCGAGGAGCTGCCTGACGCTGTCCTGGAGTCCCTGAGCGGTGTAGTCGTCTCCGCCCGCGGCGGCGGACGGCCGTTCGGCGGAGTCGGATGCCCGGCCGCTGGCGGTTTCGTGGGCGGGCGTGCCCGAGAAGTCGCCGAACAGGAAGAGGCCCAGGGCGCAGGCGGCGGCTCCCGCCAGACCGGCGAGGACGGCGATCCGGCGGCGGGCGCGGCGTGGGCCGGGGCCGGTTGGGCTGCTCGGGTGACCGGCGGGCCGGGAGTACCTCCCAGCGGGAGCTGGGGGCGTTCCACGTGAAACATCG
Source organism: Streptomyces spororaveus (assembly GCF_016755875.1). Lineage (NCBI taxonomy): Bacteria > Bacillati > Actinomycetota > Actinomycetes > Kitasatosporales > Streptomycetaceae > Streptomyces > Streptomyces spororaveus. Next base: position 4,440,829 of record NZ_BNED01000005.1, read on the forward strand.
CGGTCCGATGCGCGGGGCCGGTCGGCCGGTTCGGCCTGGACCTCGGGCTGGGTGGCGTCGAGGAGGGCCTCCGCGGCGAGGGCCGCGTCGATGCGGCCGGCGATGTCGGCGGGCATCCGGGCCGGGCCCGGGAGGGTCCCGAGGAGGGAGCGGATCTCCTCCAGGGAAGCGCGGACATCGGCGCACAGGGCGCAGTCGCCGAGATGGCGGCGGATCTCGGCGGTACGGGACGGGGAGAGAAGACCTTCGGTCAGGTCGGAGATCTCCGAGACGTCCGGGTGCCGGATCGCGCCGGTCGTCTCGGACATGCCAGTGGGCGGGGTCATGGTCGTCCACCTCCGCCCTTCACGGTGTCTGGGTCTGGATGCCTGGGTTCTGCCGCTGGTGGGACGGGTCGGCCCGGCGTCCGGTTCCTTCCCCGCTCGGTGGCGGTGTTATCCCCGGCATTCGTGCGCAGATGAGTGAGGAGCGGCACGAGTTTCGCCCGGCCGCGTGCGCACCGGCTCTTCACGGTGCCGGTGGGGACGTCGAGGATCTGCGCGGCCTCGGCCACGGGGTATCCCTGCATGTCGACAAGGACCAGCGCGGCTCGCTGATCGGCCGGGAGGGTGCTCAGAGCGGCCAGGAGCTGGCGATGGAGGTCCTGGCGCTCCGCGGGTGCCTCCGCGGACTCGTGGGGCTCCAGAAGGCGCTCCAGGCGGTCCGTGTCGTCGATCGGCGCGGTCCGGCGCGAAGCGGTCTTGCGGGCGCGGTCCAGGCAGGCATTGACGGTGATGCGGTGCAGCCAGGTGGTGACGGCGGATTCCCCGCGAAAGGTGTGGGCGGCCCGGTAGGCGGAGACCAGAGCGTCCTGCACGGCGTCCGCGGCCTCCTCCCGGTCGCCGAGGGTCCGCAGCGCCACGGCCCACAGCCGGTCCCGGTGCCGCCGCACGATCTCCCCGAAGGCGTCGGGGTCCCCGGCGACGTGCCGGGCGAGCAGGTCCCGGTCGCTGTCCCCGCCGGTCGTTGCGTCGAGCATCACGCCTTCCTTCCCGGTGGGAGCGTACGGTGCGGCCAGGACGAGTACGAGGGTCCACTGTGCCGGCGGCGCAGTGGACCCTCGTACGCACGGATCAGGGGGTCGGCTGGTCGCCGATGCCGAGGATCTGGATCTCCTTGACGCCACCGCGGAAGCCGTCCCCGTCGCCTGCGGCGGGCAGGGCGGTGATGTGGATCAGCACGAAGCGGGTCTTGACCGGAGTGTCCGTCGTGGCCTGCAGCTTCTTCCCCGCGGTCCCCGGTTTCGAGAGCTCCTGGGGGAAGTCGGAGATGCCCCGCGGCGTGGAGGCCTCCGGGGAGGCGGCGCGGACTTCGACCTTGTGCCCGGCCGCGAGCATCTCCGCGTTGACACCCGTGACCTCCTGGACGCTGCCCAGGTCGACGACGATGCCACTCCCGTCGTCGTAGCTGTCCAGGTTGCCGAACTTGCCGCCGTACCCGTAGAAGATCTTGGTGATCCACGCGGTATCGGGGTTCTTGTCGATGGCCTTGTCGGCGTCCTCGGGCTTGATCGGCTCCTTGCCGAACACGGAGGCACCGGTGATGCGCAGGGGCGCGCTCTCCGGCGGCTTCGGGTTGTCGCCGGTGCCGCCCGACGTGGTGTTGTTGTTGCTGGTGCCGCTGTTGCCCTGCTGGTTGCCACGGCCCAGGAGGCGGTCGGCCAGCTGCCAGCTGCCCAGGCCGAGGGCGGCGATGAGCAGGGCGGCGACGCCCCACTTGAGGACCTTGCCGGTACGGCTCTGCAGCGGGGGCGGCGGAGGCACGACGGGCCGGCTCTGGACGGTGTTCGCGCCGGGAGGCGTGGGACGGCCGTAGTTGCCCTGCTGGTAGGTGGTGTGCTGGTACTCGGGCGGGGCGGTGAAGGCGGGCTCCGGCGGCCGGATGCGGGGCATCGCGGCCACGGCCTTGGCGAGCTCGTCCGGGGTGGTGCAGGCGGGCTCCTGACGGGAGGCGGTGGCCCCGTCGTTGGCGAGTGCGCGCATGGCGAGTTCGCCCAGACCGCGGTGGACACCGGCGCGCACCTGGTCGGGGGCGATCAGGCCGACGCCCTTGGGCAGACCGGTGAGGCCGTACGCGTCGCTCTCGTACGGCCAGCGCTGGGTGAGGGCGGCGTACAGGAGCGCGCCGATGGCCTCGGTGTCGGCCCGCTGCGGGGTCTCGCTGGTGATGCCGCGCAGGGCGGCGTTCACGGCGAGGCCCCGGATGCGGTACTGGCCCGTGGAGGTGCGCAGTATCGCGCTGGGCGTCAGCCGCAGATGGGCCAGGCCCTCGCGGTGCGCGGCGGCCATCGCCTGGGAGACCTGGCTGACGAGCTGGTAGGCCTCGTGGGCCTCCAGAGGGCCTGCGGCGAGCAGGGCGGTGAGCTCGGTGGCATCGGGCAGCCACTCGTGGACGACGTAGACGAGGTCGTTCTCCTCCACGGCGTCCAGGACCTGGACGAACCGCGGGTCGCCCAGCAGGGCGGAGGACCGTGCGGCGGCCAGGACGGAGCGCGCACGCGCGTGGTCGGCGGGCATCAGGTGCACGCCCACGGCCCGGCGCAGTTTCTCGTCCATGGCGCGCCAACTGCTGAATCCGTCCACACGGGTGACGCACTCTTCCAGCCGGTACCGTCTGGCGAGCTTGTGTCCGCTGTGCAGTTCGGGTGCGGCCGCGGGGGCCGCGTTGGTGCGTTCGCCGTCCTTGTCGGGCATGGGTCCGTCCGCGGCTCGTCCGTTCTGGGTGTCCACCCCGTCGGACGTGGCCTGTGCCGCCTGAGCGGTCAGCGGCTCATTGCCGCTGTTGTCGGCCACGTCGACGGCAGCCGTGCTACGTTCCGCCACCGTCGTTCCCGCCTCCCCATCCGTTGCGCGCTGTAGGCCAGTCTGCGAAGCCATGCCAATTGTGCCCACAGTCCGACGCTAAGCACGACACACGAAAGGGGGCGACGGTTGTGCGCATCAGCGCCCCAAACGTCCGCGGACCATTCCGACCATCGCGTTGAGCTCTTCGATCCGCATCCTCTTGGCGGCGATGAGGAACACCGCGGCCAGGGCGATACCGCCTGCGAGGAGGGCGGTGGCGGAGCCGGTGACTCCGCTGCCCAGCCACTGGGTGACCCCGAAAGCGGCCGCGCCGCCCACGGCGGCGGCCGGGACGCAGGCGCCGGTGAGACGGGCGTAGGTGCGCATGACGTGCGCGCCGTCGAGGTCGCCACCGAGCCGGGTGCGCAGGCGGCGCCAGGCGACGCCGACACCGACGGCGTAGCCCAGGCCGTAGGCGGCGGCCATGCCGACCACCGCCCACCGTGCGGGAAGCACGAAGAACGAGACCGCGGAGACCGCCGCGTTGACGGCTGCGACGATCACGGTGTTGTAGAAGGGCGTGCGGGTGTCCTCATAGGCGTAGAAGCCGCGCAGGACCACGTACTGGATGGAGTACGGGATCAGGCCGAGGCCGAACGCCATCAGGATGTAGCCGATGTTCTGCGCGCCCGCGCCCGAGCCGGCGTAGAGCAGGGTGGCCATCGGGACGCCGAGGGCGAGGAAGGCGAAGGCGCAGGGCACGATCGCGACGGCCGAGGTGCGCAGCCCGTAGGAGATGTCGTCGCGGACCGCGGCGGCGTCGCCGTCGTGCGCGGAGCGGGAGATGCGGGGCAGGACGGCCGTCATGACGGAGACGGTGATGATCGCCTGCGGCATCTGCCACAGCAGCAGCGCGTAGTTGTAGGCGGTGATGCCGGTACCGGGGTGGCCCTGCTTCTCGGCGACGGACCCGGCCCAGGTGGCGAGCTGGGTGACGACCACGAGGCCGACCTGGTTGGCGAGGACGAAGAAGAACGTCCACTTGGCCAGGCGGGCGGCCTTGCCGAGGCCGTGGCCCCGCCAGTCGAAGCGCAGGCGCGGCTTGAAGCCGGCGTCGCGCAGGTACGGCAGCATCGCGAGCGCCTGGACGGTGAGGCCGAGCAGGGTGCCCAGGCCCAGCAGGCGCACGCCCTCGGGGGTGACCGTGGTGGCGTTCACGCCGGAGGTGGTGAAGCCGCCGAAGGCCCAGATGAAGGCGCCGAAGGTGGCGATCACGACGATGTTGTTGAGGACCGGGGTCCACATCATCGCGCCGAAGCGGCCGCGGGCGTTGAGGATCTGACCGAGGACCACGTGGATGCCCATGAAGAACATGGTGGGCAGGCAGTAGCGGGCGAAGGAGACCGCGACGTCCATCTGCTGCGGGTCGGAGGCGATCTTCGGCGACATCATCGTGATGAACACCGGTGCGGCCAGGACGCAGATGGTGGTGATGCCCGCCAACAGCACCACGACGAGGGTGAGCAGCCGGTTGGCGTACGCCTGTCCGCCGTCGCTGTCGTTCTTCATGGCCCGGACCAGCTGCGGGATGAAGACGGCGTTCAGGGCGCCGCCTCCGACCAGCACGTAGATCATCGTGGGCAGGGTGTTGGCGATCTGGTACGTGTCGTTGAAGGTGCCGACACCGATGGCACCGGCGATGACCAGGGTCCGCAGGAAGCCGGTGATGCGGGAGACGATCGTGCCCGCGGCCATCAGCGCGCTGGACTTCAGCAGGCTGGAGGCCCGCCCGGCCGGCTTGCTCGGCGCCGGTGCGGCGACGGGCGCCTCCTCGGCGGCGGTGCGGGGCGCCGCCTCCTGGTCCCGGTACAGGTGCGCGAAGGCGTCGGGTTCGGGCTGATCGTCCGAGGCGCTGGTGACGAGGGAGTCCACGCCGACGAACTGGGTGGTGGTGGCGTGGTCGCCGTACGGCAGGTGGCGCGAGGGGCCGTCCGGCTCGGGCGGCGGGGTCTGGGCCCAGACGCGCGGGTCGGGAGAGTACGAGGGTGCGGTCGGCGCGGCGTAGAGCGGGCCGGGCTCCTGGTAGGTGCCGGGCGGCGGCGGCGGGTGCGAGGCCCGGTCGTAGAGCACCTCGGCGACGGGGTCCTGGGCCGACAGGTCCTGGGACCGGTACGGGTCGTGGTCGTAGGCATCCTGGACATACGGGTCACGTTCCGGCGCGGGCGCAGGCGCGGGAACCTGCCCGGGCACCGGGGTGCCCGGGGCAGTGCCCTGGGAGGGCGCGGGCCCACCAGTGCCCTGCGCGCGGTCACCGTCGTACGGCGCGTTCATCGAAACCCCACCTCATCGTCCCCAGGCCGACCGGCCACGGCGTCAATCAACGGTCCACTGTCTCACTCGTGCCGGACCCCTCGGTGCTTTGCGCTCCGGTGTCCGGGGACTCGTCACTCGGCTGCGTGCTCTCCTCGGCGGCCGCACGTGCCGCGACGCGCTTGCGGCTGGCGTACATCTTGATGCCTGCCAGGACCAGGAGGAGCACACCGCCGGCGATGACGAGCATCACGGTGGGCGTGATCTCGGTGGCCTCGACGGTGAACTTGCGTTCCTTGCCGTAGGGGACGCCGTCCTTGGTGAACAGCTGCGCCGTGACCTCGACGGGGCCGCTCGCCGTGGCGTTGGCGGTGAACTTGACCGTCTGGGTGTGGTCGCCCTGGACGGTCACCTGCTGCTCGCTGTCGCTGAACATCAGGCGCGTCGGATTGGCGGACTTCACCCTCAGGACGAGGTCGTGGACATCCTGGACCAGGCTGTTCTGGACGCTGACCGGGATGGTGGCGCTGTGTCCGGACAGGGTGGCGTCGGACTTGGGGATGACCTTGACCTTCTCGGTGAGACCGATCAGGTACTCCTGGACCTGGTCCCGGTAGAGGCGTGCCTCGTCGGGACGTCCGCGCCAGGAGGCGGACATCTCCCGGTTGGTGGTGTTGCCGAAGGGGATCTCCACGCGGTCGGGCGCGGCGAGGATCACCTTGAAGTGGTCGAGGGTGCTCTGCGTGGTGCGGATCTTCTCGAAGGCCGACACCGGCAGCTCCTGCTTGCGCAGGGCCTCGGGGTACTGGCCGGCGCCCGGTACCTGCGTGGTGGCCCCGGGGTCGGGCTTGGCGGCGGCGGCCGCTTCGAGGTCCGCGGGCTGGGTCCAGCGGCCCGCCTGGAGGCCGTGCAGGGCTTCGGCCATCGACTGGACCTGGCTGACGCTGGGCATCCGCTGCGGGGCGACGACGAAGCTGCGGGGCTCGTCGGTCTTCTGCAGGTTCAGGGCGAGGCTGTGGGCGAGGAACCGCTGTACGGCGAGCGTGGAGGTGCCGGCGTTCAGCATGTCGCCGTCGAAGGCGGTGGACAGGTCGGCGTCGGCCACGACGGCGGTGGTGCCGGCGCCGATGGGCCGGGCGGCCGAGGGCGTGTAGCCGAGAGCGCCGCTCTCCACGAGGCTGTCACTGCGGGTGAGGACGTTGTGCGCGCCGGCCGAGGTGGCGACATTGACGATCGAGGGATCGATGGCACCGTCCACGGGCCAGGAGAAGTCGGTGGACGCCGGGACGTGCAGGACCGTCTCGACGGCCTGCTTCGCCTTGTCGGTGGCGGGGCGCAGCTGGCCCAGGGTGCCCGAGACGTCCTTGCCCTGGTGGGCGAGGGAGGCGAGGTCGGGATCGGCGAACGGCAGGGCGACGACCTTCTTGCCCTGGACGGCGGCCTCCAGGGAGCTCAGCCACTGCTCGGCGACGGCCTTGCTCTTGCCCTGGACGGGCTTGCCGCCCGGGCTGCGGACCCGGTAGCCCTTGGTCATCGCGTCGACCGTGTAGAGCAGGTCGGGGTCGATGACCCAGGTGATCGGCAGGTCCTTGCCGAGGGTGACCATCCGTTCCAGGCGTCCGCCGGGCCGGAGCTCGTCGGCCAGGGAGTCGTCGAGGAAGACGGGGGTCTGGAGCTCGTCGGAGCCGGTCTCCGCCGTCACACGGGTGGTGGAGATCAGCGGCCAGGCGTAGGTGAGCTGGGAGCGCTTGGCGGCGGCCTCCGGCTGCCAGGGCAGGAAGGTCCGCTTGATGCCCATCACCTGCTCGGACGGCCGGCTGTCGGTCACCCCGGACAGGGAGACGCCGAGCTGGTAGACGCCGTCCTTGTCCAGTTCCAGCTTGTTCACCGGGATCGTGAGCGTGAAGTCCTGGCTGACCTTCGAGGGCAGGGAGGCGATCTTCACCGCGTACGCCGGGTCGATCTCGCCCGGGTCGGCGCCGGCCCGGAAGCCGGTGCGCTCCGCCGCCTCGTCGATGGACGAGCGGTCCGCGAGCGCGGGTCCGACCCGCAGACCGACATGCGCGTCGTTGATCGTCTCGGAGCCGGTGTTGAGGACGGTGCCCTGGATGGTGAGGGTGTCGCCCTTGACCGGTGCCGAAGGGGCCATGGAGGTCAGCTGGACGTCCACGGACGAGGCCTGCGCGGCCTGCGCCCGGGGGGCGGGAGAGTAGATCAGCGCGGCCAGCACGGGCGTCCCGGCGAGCAGGACGATCGCGCGCCGCAGCCACCGGCGCCGGGCAGGAGCGGGGGACGCCCCCTGGTTGTCTGCCGCCTCGGCCACGCGCTAGCCCGTCCCTCGAAGTGTCAGTGGTCGTCTTTTCTGCGTCCACGCATGGTAACGAGGCCCGCTGTGTGCGAGTGCCGCGCCTTGCTCCACATGATCGGCTCAGGGCCCCGGCGGCCGTGTACCGGGGTGGCCGCAAAACGGGGCGGTCCCCGGGGGGCCGGGCACGTACCCTTTTCAGTTGTGCCGAACGCCAACGAAGACAATCCCAGTGCCCTGAGTCAGGTGCAGCTCCGCGCGGTCAGTGAACTGCTGCGGGTCGCTCCTGTCGCCGACGAGCTCGGCCGCCGTTTCCAGGCGGCGGGCTTCCGCCTCGCCCTGGTCGGCGGGTCCGTCCGCGACGCGCTGCTGGGGCGTCTCGGCAACGATCTCGACTTCACCACCGATGCCCGCCCCGAGGACGTTCTGAAGATCGTCCGGCCGTGGGCGGACTCGGTGTGGGACGTCGGTATCGCCTTCGGCACCGTGGGGGCGCAGAAGAGCGCCCGGGTCGGTGACGGCGTACGGAATTTCCAGATCGAGGTGACGACCTACCGCTCGGAGGCCTACGACCGTACGTCGCGCAAGCCCGAGGTCTCCTACGGCGACTCGATCGACGAGGACCTGGTCCGGCGCGACTTCACCGTCAACGCCATGGCCCTGGCCCTGCCCGAGCAGGCGTTCATCGATCCGCACGGCGGCCTGGAGGACCTGGCCGCCGGTGTGCTGCGCACGCCCGGGACCCCCGAGGAGTCCTTCTCCGACGATCCGCTGCGGATGCTGCGGGCGGCGCGGTTCGCCGCGCAGCTGGACTTCGAGGTCGCCGCGGAGGTCGTCGCGGCCATGCAGGCGATGTCCGAGCGGATCGAGATCGTTTCCGCGGAGCGGATCCAGGGCGAGCTCAACAAGCTGATCCTGTCCGCCCACCCGCGCAAGGGTCTGGGACTGCTGGTGGACACGGGACTGGCCGACCGGGTGCTTCCCGAGCTGCCCGCCCTGCGGCTGGAGAGTGACGAGCACCACCGGCACAAGGACGTCTACGACCACTCGCTGATCGTGCTGGAGCAGGCGATCGCGCTGGAGGAGGACGGTCCGGACCTGGTCCTGCGGCTCGCGGCCCTGCTGCACGACATCGGCAAGCCCCGCACCCGCCGGTTCGAGAGCGACGGCCGGGTCTCCTTCCACCACCACGAGGTGGTGGGCGCGAAGATGACCAAGAAGCGGCTCACCGCTCTGAAGTACTCCAACGACATGATCAAGGACGTGTCCCGGCTGGTGGAGCTGCACCTGCGCTTCCACGGCTACAGCGACGGGGAGTGGACCGACTCCGCGGTCCGGCGCTACGTCCGCGACGCCGGTCCGCTGCTGGAGCGTCTGCACAAGCTGACCCGGTCCGACTGCACCACGCGCAACAAGCGCAAGGCCAACGCCCTCTCCAGGACCTACGACGGCCTGGAGGAGCGCATCGCGCAGCTGCAGGAGCAGGAGGAGCTGGACGCGATCCGGCCCGACCTGGACGGCAACGAGATCATGCAGGTGCTCGACGTGGGCCCCGGTCCGGTGATCGGCAAGGCCTACGCCTTCCTGCTGGAGCTGCGGCTGGAGAACGGCCCGATGGGCCGGGACGCCGCGGTCGTCGCGCTGAAGGAGTGGTGGGCCGCACAGGCCTGACGCACGACCGCCGGGGGCCGATGTTTCACGTGAAACATCGGCCCCCGGTGTTTGTCAGAGGTGATGTTTCACGTGAAACGCCGTTCTCCCCGGGCCAGGAGCAGGGCGGTCGCGGCGTAGAGCGCGGACACGACGAGGATCAGGATCACGGACCGCCCGTCGGCGGGGAGCATGAGGGACGCCACCGCCGCCGCGCCGACGAACGCGACGTTGAACAGCACGTCGTAGACGGAGAAGACGCGGCCGCGGTAGTCGTCGTCGACCCGGGACTGCACCTCGGTGTCGGTGGCGATCTTGGCACCCTGAGTGGCGAGGCCGAGTACGAACGCGGCGGCCAGCATCGGTCCCGGGGCGAAGAACAGGCCGAGGGCCGGTACCAGGACCGCTGCGCCCGCGGAGCAGGCGGTGATCCAGCCGAGCGGGCCCAGCCGGCCCACCAGCCAGGGGGTCACCACGGCGGCGGCGAAGAATCCGGCCCCGGAGGCGCCGACGGCGATGCCCAGCAGGGCCAGTCCGTCGGCGTCGTTGTCGGACCAGGAGTAGCGGCAGAGCATCAGCAGCATCACGAACAGGGCCCCGTAGCAGAACCGCATCGCGGTCATCGCGGTCAGCGCCCGGGCCGCCTCGCGCCGGGAGGCGAGGTGGCGCAGGCCCTCGGCCATCCCCCGCACCGTGAGGGCGACCCCTTCGGCGACCGAGGGGTGGGCCCGGCCGGCGGGGTGGTCGGGCCCGAGGAGGCCGATGGCCAGCTGCAGGGAGACGAGGGCCGCGCACAGGTAGAGCCCGGCTCCCAGGAGCACGACGAGAGCGTTGGAGTCGGAGGCCAGCAGACGGACGAGGAAGGCCAGCCCCCCGCCCGCCACCGCCGCGAGGGTTCCGGCGGTGGGGGAGAGCGCGTTCGCGGTGACCAGCTGATCGGGCCCGACGACGTGGGGCAGCGAGGCGGCGAGCCCGGACAGCACGAAGCGGTTGACGGCGGTCACGGACAGGGCCGAGGCGTAGAACAGCCAGTCGGGCACCTGCGCGACGATCAGCATGCCGGTGACGCAGGCGAGGAAGGCCCGCAGGAGGTTGCCGTAGAGGAAGACCTGGCGGCGGCGCCAGCGGTCGAGCAGCACTCCGGCGAAGGGGCCGATCGCCGAATAGGGCAGCAGCAGCACCGCCATGGCGGAGGCGATGGCCGCCGGGGAGGTCTGTTTCTCCGGGGAGAAGACGACGTAGGTGGCGAGTGCGACCTGGTACACGCCGTCCGCGGCCTGGGAGAGCAGCCGTACGGCGAGCAGGTTGCGGAAATCCCGCAGGCGCAGGAGTACGCGCAGATCACGTACGACAGGCATGAGGGCAAGGGTCACATACGCGGAGGGTCCCCGGGCACATTGCCCGGGGACCCTCCGCGGAAGAACTGCCGAAGTCCAGGTGTCGTGACGACCCTTGGGTTCGGTTAGCGCTCGACCTCGCCCTTGATGAACTTCTCGACGTTGGCCAGGGCCTCGTCGTCGAAGTACTGCACCGGCGGGGACTTCATGAAGTAGCTGGACGCCGACAGGATCGGGCCGCCGATACCGCGGTCCTTGGCGATCTTCGCGGCGCGCAGGGCGTCGATGATGACACCGGCCGAGTTCGGGGAGTCCCACACCTCGAGCTTGTACTCAAGGTTCAGCGGGACGTCGCCGAAGGCACGGCCCTCAAGGCGGACGTAGGCCCACTTGCGGTCGTCGAGCCACGCGACGTAGTCGGACGGGCCGATGTGGACGTTCTTCTCGCCGAGCTCACGGTCGGGGATCTGCGAGGTGACGGCCTGCGTCTTGGAGATCTTCTTCGACTCCAGGCGGTCGCGCTCCAGCATGTTCTTGAAGTCCATGTTGCCGCCGACGTTGAGCTGCATGGTGCGCTCAAGACGGACACCGCGGTCCTCGAACAGCTTCGCCATCACGCGGTGCGTGATGGTGGCGCCGACCTGCGACTTGATGTCGTCGCCGACGATCGGGACACCGGCCTCGGTGAACTTGTCGGCCCACTCCTTGGTGCCGGCGATGAAGACCGGGAGGGCGTTGACGAAGGCGACCTTGGCGTCGATGGCGCACTGGGCGTAGAACTTCGCCGCGTCCTCGGAACCGACGGGCAGGTAGCAGATCAGGACGTCGACCTCGCGGTCCTTGAGGACCTGGACCACGTCGACCGGAGCCTCGGCGGACTCCTCGATCGTCATGCGGTAGTACTTGCCCAGGCCGTCGTAGGTGTGGCCGCGCTGGACGGTCACCCCGGCGTTCGGGACGTCGCAGATCTTGATGGTGTTGTTCTCGCTGGCGCCGATGGCGTCCGAAAGGTCGAGGCCGACCTTCTTCGCGTCGACGTCGAACGCGGCGACGAACTCGATGTCACGCACGTGGTAGTCGCCGAACTGGACGTGCATCAGACCGGGGACCTTGGCCGCCGGGTCGGCGTCCTTGTAGTACTCGACGCCCTGCACCAGCGAGGCGGCGCAGTTGCCTACGCCGACGATGGCTACGCGAACCGAACCCATTCCGGTTGCTCCCTGTTTGTTCTCGGACGAGGTCTGCGAGATGCAGGCCTCATTTTTCAGTTTCGTCGGACGGACCGGATCGTCTCCGATCCCGTCCCGCCCGCTCACTCTCGATGAGCTCGTTCAGCCAGCGCACTTCGCGCTCCACGGACTCCATGCCGTGCCGCTGCAGCTCAAGCGTGTAGTCGTCGAGACGCTCCCGCGTCCGGGCGATCGAGGCGCGCATCTTCTCCAGACGCTCCTCCAGCCGGCTGCGGCGGCCCTCCAGTACCCGCATGCGGACGTCTCGTTCGGTCTGGCCGAAGAAGGCGAAGCGGGCGGCGAAGGACTCGTCTTCCCAGGTGTCGGGGCCGGTGTGGGAGAGGAGCTCCTCGAAGTGCTCCTTACCCGCGGCCGTCAACCGGTAGACGATCTTGGCGCGGCGCCCTGCGAGTGAAGCGGCGAGAGCGTCCTCCGGGGCGTTGCCCGGTTCTTCGATCAACCAGCCGTTGGAGACCAGCGTCTTGAGGCAGGGGTAGAGCGTCCCGTAGCTGAAGGCTCTGAACACCCCCAGCGAGGTATTGAGCCGCTTGCGCAGCTCGTAGCCGTGCATGGGGGATTCGCGGAGCAGGCCGAGGACGGCGAACTCGAGGATGCCTGAGCGTCTGCTCATCCGCCTGCCTCTCCTCCGCCCCTGAGTCTTTATACCGAGCTGATGTATCGGCTCGATACATCCAGACGATAGAACGGGGCGCTCTGATCGACAAGGGGAGACATGGTGACCGGTGTCACATCACCAATTCGCACCAGGCACGTTGCCTGATTTGGGGTGAACTTCGGCACTGGGCGCGTTTTGAGCGTGCGTAGTCTGTGCGCCATGACACCGGGGGGTACCGGAACTAATCTGCCGCTTCCAGGCCACTCGCCTGCCCGAGGAGTAGTCGTTCGATGAGCGAGCACCGTCGCAAACCGCCGCAGCCCGAGGGCGGTGGGCGCGCCTCAGCCCGCCGCGCCGCCCAGCCGCGCCCCGGAAGGGGCGCGGCCGGACGTGATGTCCCCACGGCGTCACACAGCGGCCCCTACGCACCGCAGCCCGCGCAGGGCAGCCGTTCCGAGGTCCGTCGGGCCTCCCAGAGAGGTACCGGCCGCGGAAGAGGCGCCGGCCCCGCCGCACGCGGCACCGGGCGACCGGACAAGCGGCTCATCAACTACCCGCGGTCCGACCGGGACGGCTGGAAGCGCTTCGTGCCGTCCTGGAAGTTCGTCGCCGGCACGGCCCTCGGCTTCTTCGCGGTCATCACGGCCGGTGCCGGCATCGGCATCGCCATGGTGAGCACGCCGGACCCGAACAAGGCCGCACAGGCGCAGAACAACGTCTTCTACTGGGCCGACGGCACCCAGATGGTGGCGACGGGCGGTTCGATGAACCGGCAGATCGTGCCCATCTCCAGCATCCCCCGGTCGATGAGGGACGCCGTGATCGCGGCGGAGAACGAGTCCTTCGAGACCGACAAGGGCGTGGACCCGATGGGTGTCGCCCGCGCCGTGTACAACATGGCCACGGGCGGTTCCACCCAGGGCGGCTCGACCATCACCCAGCAGTACGTGAAGAACACCTACCTGGACTCCGACCAGACGCTCAAGCGGAAGGCCACCGAGCTCTTCATCGCGATAAGGCTGGGTGTCTCGGAGGAGAAGGACACGGTCCTCGCGGGGTACCTGAACACCGCCTACTACGGCCGTGACGCCTACGGGATCCAGGCCGCCGCCCGTGCCTACTTCGGCAAGGACAGCCAGGACCTGAACCCCTCCGAGTGTGCCTTCCTGGCCGCCGTGCTGAAGGGTCCCAACCTCTACAACCCGGACGGCGGCATCGGCGCCGCGGCCACCCCCGCCCTCAACGAGAAGCGGGCCCGGGAGCGCTGGAGCTGGGTGCTGGACCGCGAGGTCGAGGTCGGCCGGATGGACAAGGCCGCACGGGCGAAGTTCACGGACGCGGACTTCCCCCCGCGCGTCGAGTCGGAGCAGGCCCGCGGCATGACGGGCCAGATCGGCTACCTGGTCGACACGGCCAAGGCCTACGTGATGAAGACCAAGAACATCACCCCCGAGCAGATGGCCCTCGGCGGCTACCGGATCACGACCACCTTCCAGAAGCCGAAGGTGGACGCCCTGTCCAAGGCGGTCGAGGACACCCGCAACGGGTTCATCGACGAGAAGGGCCGCCCCGAGACGGACACCTTCGTGCAGTTCGGCGCGGCCTCCGTGGACGTGAAGACCGGGGCCCTCGTCGCCCTGTACGGCGGCCCGGGCTGGGACCACAAGTACTTCAGCAACAACGCCAACACCAGTGGTGTCCCGGTCGGCTCGACCTGGAAGCCGTACGTGCTGGCGGCGGCGATGGAGTACGGCACCCAGAACTCCAAGGGCAAGGGCATCTCGGCCGACAGCAAGTACATGGCCAACGACCTCACGGTGATCAACAACCGTGAGGGCAGGCCTCTGCGCGACGCCTCGGGCGCCCCGTTCAAGCAGAAGAACGAGAGCCCCACCGCCTTCGGGTACGTGACCCTCAACGAGGCGATGGAGAAGTCCATCAACGTCCCGTTCGCCCAGCTCGTCTTCGACGTCGGCCACGACAAGGTCAGGGCCGTGGCCAAGTCCACGGGCATCCTGGAGGAGTCGATCAACCCGAACACCGACGCCTCCTTCGCCCTCGGTACCTCCACCCCGAGCGCCATCCGCATGGCCGACTCCTACGCGACCTTCGCGGCCTCCGGCACGCACCGCGAGCCGTTCTCCGTGACCAGGGTCGAGAAGGACGGCGAGAAGCTGTCGGGCTTCGAGGCGGCCGCCAAGGACCAGCGGGCCATGGACAGCGCCGTGGCCGACAACATCACCAAGGTGCTGGAGAACGTCGTCGAGAACGGCACCGGCAAGAAGGTCAAGAAGCTGGGCCGGCCCGCCGCGGGCAAGACCGGTACCACGGACGAGAACAAGTCCGCCTGGTTCGTGGGCTACACCCCGGAGCTGTCCACCTCGGTGGTCCTCTTCCGCACCGACCCCAACTCGGCGGACAAGAAGCTGATCTCCATGAAGGGTGTGGGCGACATCCCCTCCCTCCACGGTGGTGACATCCCGGCGGAGATCTGGACCGAGTACATGGGCGAAGCGCTCAAGGGCCAGCCGGTCAAGCAGTTCCCCGAGGCGGAGGACATCGGCGTCACCGCCGACTCCGCCGGCGCCCCCTCCCCCACGCCGTCGGCCGTCGTCCCGCCGTCCCCGTCCCCGTCGACGCTCCCGCCGAGCTCCCCGCCGCCGTCCCCCTCCCCGTCCAAGGGCGGCCGGCCGACCTGCCCGCCGTGGAAGCTGTACTGCGACCCGGACACCACGCGCGGCACCGGCAACGGAGGCACGGACAGCGGCAACACCGCGGGCAACACCTCCGGCACCAGCACCGGGGTCATCGGCGGATCCACCGGATCACCGTCCCCGTCGCAGTCCGGCAGACCGGGCCGCCCGGGCGGCATCACCGGCGGGGTCAACAACTCCACCCCCGAGTGACCCGTAACGCCGCTCCGTGAGCCGGGGAAGGCCGTCGCACCCGCCGTGCGACGGCCTTCCCCCATGTCCGGCCCGGTACGGCAGGATGAGCCCATGACCAAGGTGCACGAGGACCGCCCCGTACTGCCCACGCAGCAGGACGAGGTCGCCGCAGCCGGCAGTGAGCTCATCGGCGGCCCGCTCGGCCGCTACGCCCGGCTCGGCGGGCACTGGCTGGGTCCGGTCCGGGTCGTGGCACTCATCGCCATCGGCATGTTCGCGCTCGGCATGGTCCAGAAGCTGCCCTGCTACGACTGGGCCTGGTTCCGGGGGGCGGGCTCGCAGTACACCCACGCCTGCTACTCCGACATCCCGCACCTGTACGCGGTACGCGGCTTCGCCGACAACCTGACGCCGTACTTCGACCGGCTCCCCGGCGACATGGAGTACCTGGAGTACCCGGTGCTCACCGGGCTCTTCATGGAGATCGCCTCCTGGCTGACCCCCGGCAGCGGCTCCATGCAGCACCGCGAACAGATGTACTGGATGGTCAACGCGGGCATGCTGATGGCCTGTGCGGCCGTCATCGCCGTCTGCGTGGCCCGCACCCACCGCCGCCGGCCGTGGGACGCCCTGCTCTTCGCCCTGGCCCCGGCCTTCGCCCTGACGGCGACGATCAACTGGGACCTGCTGGCCATCGCCCTGACCGCGGCCGGGATGCTCATGTGGTCCCGCGGCCGGACGGTCCTCTTCGGCATCCTCATCGGCCTGGCCACGGCGGCCAAGCTCTACCCCGTGCTGCTGCTCGGCGCGCTGTTCGTGCTCTGCTGGCGTGCCGGGAAGTGGCGTGCCTTCGGAGCCGCCGCACTGGGCGCGGCCGGGGCCTGGCTGCTGGTCAACCTGCCGGTCATGCTCTTCGCCTGGGACGGCTGGAAGAAGTTCTACACCTTCAGCCAGGAGCGGCCCATCGACTTCGGCTCGGTGTGGCTGCTGATCTCCCAGCGCACGGGCAACCCGCTGGACGGCGCCAACACGTACGCGACCGGGCTGACGCTCCTGCTGTGCGCGGCCATCGGGCTGCTCACCCTGACCGCCCCGCGCCGGCCCCGCTTCGCGCAGCTGGCCTTCCTCGTCGTCGCCGCCTTCATCCTGTGCAACAAGGTCTACTCGCCGCAGTACGTGCTGTGGCTCATCCCGCTCGCCGCACTGGCCCGGCCGCGCTGGCGGGACTTCCTGATCTGGCAGGCCGGCGAGGTCGTCTACTTCCTCGGGATCTGGTTCTACCTCGCCTACACGTCCAGCGCCGACAAGCACCAGGGCCTGCCGGTGGAGGGCTACCAGCTGGCGATCACCGCCCACCTGCTGACCACCCTGTACCTGTGCGCGGTCATCGTCCGGGACATCCTGATGCCCGAGCGGGACGTCGTACGGCGGGACGGCTCGGACGACCCCTCCGGCGGCGTCCTGGACGGCGCCGAGGACGTGTTCGTGCTGTCGGACGCGGCGAGGGCGCCGCGGTACGCGACGCCCTCGGAGGGACAGCGGGTCGCCTGGGGCGCGAGCTCCCAGGACTGACCGGTCGGACTCAGGCGTCGAGCACCCGGTCGAACTGCGTGGTGGTGTGGCGCAGGTGCGCCACCAGCTCGTCGCCGACCTTCGGCTCGGCCGAGTCCGAGGGCACGAACAGGATCGACACCTGCATGTGCGGCGGCTCCGCGAACCAGCGCTGCTTGCCCGCCCACACGAAGGGCGAAAGGTTCCGGTTGACGGTGGCCAGACCCGCCCGGGCGACGCCCTTGGCACGCGGCATCACCCCGTGGAGCGCCTTGGGGGCCTCCAGGCCCACCCCGTGCGAGGTACCGCCCGCGACCACGACCAGCCAGCCGTCGGAGGCGGCCTTCTGCTGGCGGTAGCCGAACCGGTCGCCCTTGGCCACGCGCGTGACGTCGAGGACGGCGCCGCGGTATTCGGTGGCCTCGTGGTCGCCGAGCCACAGCCGGGTGCCGATGCGGGCCCGGAAGCGGGTCTGCGGGAACTGCTGCTGCAGCCGCGCGAGCTCGGCGGCCTTCAGGTGGCTGACGAACATGGTGTGCAGCGGCAGCCGGGCCGCGCGCAGCCGGTCCATCCAGCCGATGACCTCCTCCACGGCGTCGGAGCCGTCCGGGCGGTCCAGGGGAAGGTGCAGGGCGAAGCCCTCCAGCCGGACGTCCTCGATCGCGGCGTGGAGCTGGCCGAGGTCCTGCTCGGAGATGCCGTGGCGGCGCATCGAGCTCATGCACTCGATGACCACCCGGGCCCCCACCAGACCGCGCACCCCGTCCAGCGACGCGACCGAACGGATGACCCGGTCGGGCAGCGGCACCGGGTCCTCGCCCCGCCGGAACGGGGTGAGGACGAGCAGGTCGCCGCCGAACCAGTCCTTGATGCTGGAGGCCTCGTACGTCGTCCCCACGGCCAGGATGTCGGCGCCCATGCGGGTCGCCTCCTCGCAGAGCCGCTCGTGGCCGAAGCCGTAGCCGTTGCCCTTGCAGACCGGGATCAGGCCGGGGAACTGGTCCTGGATCTGCTTCTGGTGCGCACGCCAGCGCGCGGTGTCGACGTAGAGCGTGAGCGCCATGCCCGTCCGGGACCTCTCCTGAGAAGCTGCGTGGTGCAGCGGTGCTGTCTGTGTGTGTGGCGGGGTGGAACCGGGTCAGCGGCGCGACATGTAGATGTCGAGGGCCTTGTGCAGCACCTTGTTGAGCGGGAAGTCCCACTCGCCGACGTACTCCACGGCCTCGCCGCCCGTACCGACCTTGAACTGGATCAGACCGAACAGGTGATCGTTCTCGTCCAGCGTGTCAGAGATGCCGCGCAGGTCGTAGACGCTTGCGCCGAGCGCGTACGAGTCGCGCAGCATGCGCCACTGCATCGCGTTCGACGGGCGGACCTCGCGCTTGTGGTTCGCGGAGGCGCCGTACGAGTACCAGACGTGCTGCCCGACGGTCAGCATCGTGGCGGCGGCCAGCGGCTCCCCCTCGTGCGTGGCGATGTAGAGCCGCATCCGGTTGGGGTCCTCGGAGTTGAGGGCCGTCCACTGCCGCTGGAAGTAGCTGAGCGGACGCGGGCGGAACTTGTCGCGCTCGGCCGTGATCTCGTACAGGTGCTGCCAGGTCGGCAGGTCGTCGTAGCCGCCCTGGACGACCTCGACACCGGCCTTCTCGGCCTTCTTGATGTTGCGGCGCCACAGCTGGTTGAAGCCCTTGAGGACGTCGTCCAGCGAGCGGTTGGCGAGCGGCACCTGGAAGACGTAGCGCGGCTGGACGTCACCGAAGCCGGCGCCGCCGTCCTCGGCCTGCTGCCAGCCCATGCGGCGCAGCTTGTCCGACACCTCGAAGGCGCGGGGCTCGATGACCGAGGCCTCCACGTCGCGCAGGCGCTTTACGTTCGGGTCCTGGATACCGGCCTTGATGGCGGTCGAGTTCCAGCGGCGGATGACGACGGGCGGGCCCATCTTCACGGTGAAGGCACCCTGCTGCTTGAGGTGGGCCAGCATCGGCTGGAGCCACTCCTCCAGGTTCGGGGCGTACCAGTTGATGACCGGGCCCTCGGGCAGGTACGCGAGGTACCGCTTCACCTTGGGCAGCTGCCGGTACAACACGAGGGCCGCGCCGACCAGTTCTCCGGACTCGTCGAACCAGCCGAGATTCTCGGAACGCCACTCGTTCTTCACGTCGGCCCACGCCGGGACCTGGCAGTGGCTCGCCGAAGGCAGGCTCTGGAGGTAACCCAGATGCTGCTCTCGGCTGATGGTCCTCAGGGACAGGCTCATGCGGGGCGTCTCCTCGGCGGCTTCGCTGGCTATGGCGCGAAGCCTACTGCGACAAGGGCGCCACCCTTCTGGGGGACGGGCCGTGGGCCCGGGCCGGTACGTGGCCGGCGCCCTGCCGCGGAGGTGTCCCGGAGCGTGCCGGGCGGCCCGCTCAGCCCCCGAAGAGGCCGCCGTGGAACATGCCGAGGTAGAAGCCGATGGCAGACGCGCCAAGGCCGATGATCAGCGCGAAGCGCTCGCGTGTCGTGA
Organism: Streptomyces spororaveus; assembly: GCF_016755875.1. Taxonomy (NCBI): domain Bacteria; kingdom Bacillati; phylum Actinomycetota; class Actinomycetes; order Kitasatosporales; family Streptomycetaceae; genus Streptomyces; species Streptomyces spororaveus. The sequence continues at coordinate 4,460,043 of NZ_BNED01000005.1, forward strand.
CGGAGACGAACTGTCCGTACGCGCCGGTCAGGATTCCGATCAGCCCGGCCCACGAGCTGATCAGGTGCAGGTTGTGGAAGAAGGCCGTGACGAACGCCACGGCGCCGAGGGTCAGAGTGACCGCCATCAGGGCGTCCTGCAGCGGGTGGGGCTTGCCGTCGGTGGAGAGGAGGGAGATCTGAGGGGGCCGCATTGCCTGTGCCATCGGAAGGGCACCTCCTGGCTGAAGCTGGCGGTGCTGCGGGCTTCCTCCGGCAAGGGGCCGGGGGCATAGCACCGAGCACACCCGATGGATACAGATTGTGGCCCTCTCCCGGCGGATTTCAACCGGAAGGACGCGAGCAGGTAGTCTGTACAGCTGCGCGGTGTCTGCTCTGCGGACGCCGTGCTCACGCATCACGACCCTCCTGCCACGGAACGACCGTGGCCGCTGAGTCCAAAGGAGGTGGGTTCCACATGCGTCACTACGAAGTGATGGTCATCCTCGACCCCGATCTCGAGGAGCGCGCTGTCTCCCCGCTGATCGAGAACTTCCTTTCTGTCGTCCGTGAGGGCAACGGAAAGGTCGAGAAGGTCGACACCTGGGGCCGTCGTCGTCTCGCTTACGAGATCAAGAAGAAGCCCGAGGGCATCTACTCGGTCATCGACCTTCAGGCCGAGCCTGCGGTCGTCAAGGAGCTTGACCGACAGATGAACCTGAACGAGTCGGTTCTCCGGACCAAGGTCCTTCGCCCCGAGACCCACTGAACTTCGGTTCAGCGGTAATCGGGATCGAGTAGCACAGCAGCCCAGCAGCAATCCCCGCCGAGAGGTTCATCCATGGCAGGCGAGACCGTCATCACGGTCGTCGGCAATCTCGTCGACGACCCCGAGCTGCGCTTCACCCCCTCGGGTGCGGCGGTCGCGAAGTTCCGTGTCGCGTCCACCCCCCGCACCTTCGACCGTCAGACCAATGAGTGGAAGGACGGCGAGAGCCTGTTCCTGACCTGCTCGGTGTGGCGGCAGGCGGCGGAGAACGTCGCCGAGTCCCTCCAGCGAGGCATGCGCGTCATCGTGCAGGGCCGGCTGAGGCAGCGGTCGTACGAGGACCGTGAGGGTGTCAAGCGCACGGTCTACGAGCTGGACGTCGAGGAAGTCGGCCCCAGCCTGAAGAACGCCACGGCCAAGGTCGCCAAGACCACCGGTCGCGGTGGCCAGGGTGGGTACGGCGGCGGCGGTCAGCAGCAGGGCGGCGGCGGTGGCAACTGGGGCGGAGCCCCCGGTGGCCAGCAGCAGCAGGGCGGCGGAGCTCCCTCCGACGACCCGTGGGCGTCCAGCGCGCCGGCCGGTGGCCAGCAGCAGGGCGGCGGCGGGGGCGGTTGGGGCGGAAGCTCCGGCGGCTCCGGCGGTGGCTACTCGGACGAGCCTCCCTTCTAGGGCAGCTCGTATCCCCACTTCTTGATCACACAGGAGAGACACAATGGCGAAGCCGCCTGTGCGCAAGCCTAAGAAGAAGGTCTGCGCGTTCTGCAAGGACAAGACCGCGTACGTGGACTACAAGGACACGAACATGCTGCGGAAGTTCATTTCCGACCGCGGCAAGATCCGTGCCCGCCGCGTTACCGGCAACTGCACGCAGCACCAGCGTGACGTCGCCACGGCCGTCAAGAACAGCCGTGAGATGGCACTGCTGCCCTACACGTCCACCGCGCGATAAGGAAAGGGTGACCGACTAATGAAGATCATCCTGACCCACGAGGTTTCTGGCCTCGGTGCCGCCGGCGATGTCGTCGACGTCAAGGACGGTTACGCTCGCAACTACCTGGTCCCGCGTGGTTTCGCGATCCGCTGGACCAAGGGTGGCGAGAAGGACGTGGCGCAGATCCGCCGCGCCCGCAAGATCCACGAGATCGCGACCATCGAGCAGGCCAACGAGGTCAAGGCCAAGCTCGAAGGTGTGAAGGTCCGTCTGGCCACCCGCGCGGGTGACGCCGGTCGTCTCTTCGGTTCCGTGACCCCGGCCGACATCGCCACGGCGATCGAGTCCTCGGGCGGCCCGAAGGTCGACAAGCGCCGCGTCGAGCTCGGCTCCCCGATCAAGACCCTCGGTTCGTACCAGGTCTCCGTGCGTCTGCACGCCGACGTGGCCGCGAACGTGGGCATCGAGGTCGTCGCCGCCTAAGGGCAGCGCTCGAAGGGCCGCACCCCACCGGGGTGCGGCCCTTCGTCGTTGTCGGACGGGTGTTTCACGTGAAACACCCGCGGCCGGGGTCCGCACCGTCCGTGTTTCACGTGAAACACGGACGGTCCGTGGTCGCTAGCGGGTGGCTCCGGCGATCAGCCACCGGCCCGAGCCGGCCCGCAGTCGGAGAGTGATCATCCGGACCACCATCATCAGCGTCATGGCCCACCAGAGCGCCGTCACGCCGCCGCCGAGGATCGGCACGAGCACGGCGGCCGGGGCGAACACGGCGAGCGTCACGAGCATGGCCCGGGCCAGGTAGCGGCCGTCTCCGGCGCCCATGAGGACTCCGTCGAGCACGAACACGATGCCGGACACGGGCTGGGACAGGGCCACGACCAGCAGAGCCGGCAGCAGGGCCGCTTCGACGGCGGGATCGCTGGTGAACAGGGGGATGAACACCGGGCGGGCCAGGACGACCAGCAGTCCGAGTGCGACGCCCGAGACGATCCCCCACTGCACCATGCGGCGGCAGACGGCCTTGGCGCCGTCGGTGTCGCTCGCGCCCAGATAGCGCCCGATGATCGCCTGTCCGGCGATCGCAATGGCGTCCAGGGCGAAGGCGAGCAGGCTCCACAGCGACAGCAGGATCTGGTGGGCGGCGATGTCGGCATCCCCGAGCCGGGCGGCCACGGCGGTGGCGATCATCAGGATCGCGCGCAGCGACAGGGTGCGGACCAGCAGGGGAGCACCCGCTTGGGCACAGGCCCGGATGCCCGCGGGGTCGGGTCGCAGCGACGCGCCGTGGCGGCGGGCTCCGCGGACGACCACGACGAGGTAAGCGGCGGCCATGGCGCACTGGGCGATGACCGTGCCCCAGGCGGAGCCGGCGATGCCGAGCCCCGCACCGTAGACCAGGGCGACGTTCAGGCCCGCGTTGAGGGCGAAGCCGCCGATGGCGACGTAGAGCGGCGTACGGGTGTCCTGGAGGCCGCGGATGACCCCGGTGGCGGCCAGGACCATGAGCATGGCCGGGATGCCGAGGGCGGAGATCCGCAGATAGGTGATCGCGTACGGGGCGACGGTGTCGGAGGCGCCGAAGAGCGAGACGAGTGAGGGGGTCGCGGGCAGCGCCACGGCGACAACGGCCGCGCCCAGCAGGAGGGCGAGCCAGATGCCGTCGATGCCCTGCAGGACGGCTGCCTGGAGGTCCCCTGCGCCCACGCGGCGGGAGACGGCCGCGGTGGTGGCGTAGGCGAGGAAGACGAAGACGCTCACGGCGGTGGTGAGCATCGCGGCGGCGATGCCGAGGCCGGCCAGCTGGGGGGTGCCGAGGTGTCCCACGATGGCGCTGTCGGCCATCACGAAGAGGGGCTCGGCGACGAGTGCGCCGAAGGCGGGGAGGGCGAGTGCGAAGATCTCTCGGTCGTGCCGTCCCGGTCCTGTCTTGGGCGCTGCGAGAGCCTGTGTCATGCGCTCAATCTAATCTTCCACAGGTAATGGATGCAACTAAGTTTGGATCCTTACTGACGCGTTGACTTGGGCGTTCCCCGCACCTCGTTGGAGGCGATCTTGAGGCACCGGCGAAGAATTTTCTCCACCGCTGTGTCTGGAGGAGGAAACTGCAGGTCAGGTGGGGCAACGGGGTGCCGCGGGTGATTTTGTCCACAGCGTCGTCCCCCGGTCCGTACACAGCTTCCGGCGAGTTACCCACAGCATTGGCGCCGTCATCCACATGTCGTCCACACAGCCTGTGGATAACAAGATTGGCTGACGCCGCTCCCGGGCCTACCGTGGTGCGTTGCCCGACTCGCCGACAGCGGATTCGGGTGCCCCAAATGTCAGAGCCGTGTCGTAGAAAGAGTGACACGGCGAGGTCCGCGTTGCGGACGGGAGGAGGCGGCCCGGTGAGCATGCCCGAGCCCATGGACGACCCCTGGGCCGACAGCGGTCCAGGTGACCGTCTGCCCGCCCGTTCGCGCCGTAACAGCGAAGGCCGCGGCCGCGGGGACGAACAGCACGACCGGGGCCGCGAGGGCGGCTCCTGGGACTCCGGCGGTGGCGGCGGCTTCGAGCGCGTCCCTCCCCAGGACCTCGACGCCGAGCAGTCCGTGCTCGGCGGCATGCTGCTCTCCAAGGACGCCATCGCGGACGTCGTCGAGGTCCTCAAGGGCCACGACTTCTACCGTCCCTCGCACGAGACGATCTACCAGGCCATCCTCGACCTGTACGCCAAGGGCGAGCCGGCCGACCCGATCACCGTCGGCGCCGAGCTGACCCGGCGCGGCGAGATCAGCAAGGTGGGCGGGGCCTCCTACCTGCACACCCTGGTCCAGTCGGTGCCGACCGCGGCGAACGCCGAGTACTACGCGGAGATCGTCCACGAGCGGGCCGTCCTGCGCCGCCTGGTCGCCGCCGGTACGAAGATCACGCAGATGGGCTACGCGGCCGACGGCGACGTCGACGAGATCGTCAACAGCGCCCAGGCCGAGATCTACGCCGTCACCGAACAGCGGACGTCCGAGGACTACCTGCCGCTCGGCGACATCATGGAGGGTGCTCTCGACGAGATCGAGGCCATCGGCTCCCGCAGCGGCCAGATGTCAGGCGTGCCCACCGGCTTCACGGACCTGGACTCGCTGACCAACGGCCTGCACCCCGGCCAGATGATCGTCATCGCCGCCCGTCCCGCCATGGGAAAGTCCACGCTCGCGCTGGACTTCGCCCGGGCCTGCTCCATCAAGAGCAACCTGCCGAGCGTGATCTTCTCCCTCGAAATGGGGCGCAACGAGATCGCCATGCGCCTGCTCTCGGCGGAGGCCCGGGTGGCGCTCCACCACATGCGCTCGGGCACGATGACGGACGACGACTGGACCCGGCTCGCCCGCCGGATGCCGGACGTGTCCGCGGCTCCGCTCTACATCGACGACTCCCCCAACCTGTCGATGATGGAGATCCGCGCCAAGTGCCGTCGGCTCAAGCAGCGCAACGACCTCTCGCTCGTGGTCATCGACTACCTCCAGCTGATGCAGTCGGGCGGCTCGCGCCGTCCCGAGAGCCGACAGCAGGAGGTCTCGGACATGTCCCGAAACCTCAAGCTGCTGGCGAAGGAGCTGGAGGTCCCGGTGATCGCGCTCTCCCAGCTGAACCGTGGTCCGGAACAGCGCACCGACAAGAAGCCGATGGTCTCCGACCTGCGTGAATCGGGCTCGATCGAGCAGGACGCGGACATGGTGATCCTGCTGCACCGCGAGGACGCGTACGAGAAGGAGTCCCCCCGTGCGGGTGAGGCCGACCTGATCGTCGCGAAGCACCGTAACGGCCCCACGGCCACGATCACGGTGGCCTTCCAGGGCCACTACTCACGCTTCGTGGACATGGCCAACACGTAGCATCCGATCATGGATGAGCTTGCTGAGGACCTGGAACTTCTCCCTGCCACCCGGCGTGCGCTGAGGCACCGGATCGCCGTCGCGCAGAGCGAAGGGCGGGCGCCGTCCGTGGTGGCGGCCGTTCTGCGGGGCGGGGAGGTGGTCTGGGAGGGATCCCGGACCTCGGTCGAGGGGCACGGCCCGGACGGCGACGTCCAGTACCGGATCGGTTCGATCACCAAGACGTTCACGGCGGTTCTCGTGATGCGGCTGCGGGACGAGGGCCTGATCGCGCTCGCCGATCCGCTGGAGAAGCACCTGCCCGGGACGGGGGCCGGTCGGGTGACCATCGCACAACTGCTCTCCCACACCGGCGGGCTGGCGGCGGAGACGCCCGGCGAGTGGTGGGAGCGCACCCCCGGCGACCAGCGGCCCGAGCTCGGCGACGTGCTGGGGGAGGAGCCCTTCAAGCTGACACCGGGAACCAGGCACCACTACTCCAACCCCGGTTACACCCTGCTGGGTTCGCTGGTGGAGGCGGTGCGCGGACGGCCCTGGGAAGAGGTGCTGCGGGCCGAGGTGCTGGAGCCGCTGGGGCTGGAGCGCACGAGCGGACAGCCGCAGGCCCCGCACGCGGGCGGCTGGGCGGTGCATCCCTGGGCGGACGTGATGATGCCCGAACCGCTGGAGGACCTGGGGCTCATGGCCGCGGCCGGCCGGCTGTGGTCCACGACCCGCGACCTGGCGCGGTTCGCCGACTTCCTGCTGCGCGGTGACGAGCGCGTGCTGAGCGCCGAGTCCGTACGGGAGATGCGTACCTCGGCTGCGCCCCCGGAACCCGGTCTCGCCGAACTGGGCTACGGGCTGGGCATGCAGCTGGCGGCCGTCGGCGGGCGCAAGCTCGCGGGGCACAGCGGATCGCTGCCCGGCTTCGTCGCGGGCCTGTGGCTGAGCGAGGCGGACGACGTGGCGGCGGTGGTGCTGGCGAACTGCACCTCGGGACTCCCGGCCTCGACGGTGGCCGCGGACCTCGTGGGGATCGTGGCCGACGCCGAGCCGCGCTTCCCCCGCCCGTGGCGGCCGTTCCTGGAGTCGGACCACGTGCCGCTCGAACTGTGCGGCCCCTGGTACTGGGGGACTTCGGCCCAGGTGGTGCGCCTGACCGCGGACGGGCTGCTGGAACTGGGGCCGGTGGGCGCGAGCGGGCGTACGGCCCGTTTCCGGGCGGAGCCGGACGGCAGTTGGACCGGGCTCTTCGGCTACTACGCCGGTGAGACCCTGCGGGCGGTGCGCCGTGCGGACGGCTCGGTGAGCCATCTCGACCTGGCGTCCTTCGTGTTCACCCGCGAGCCGTACGACGCCGGCGCACCGGTGCCCGGCGGGGTGGACCCACAGGGCTGGCGGGGCATCGGCTGACGGCCGGAGGCCCGGCGAGGGCCCGGGGCCGGATCAGGCGACGAGCTCACGCTCCAGCGGAGTCCGGAAGCGCGGGGTGATCCGGGCCTCTCCCACCCATGCGGCGAGCCGTGCGGCCTCGGCCGTGATCGCCTCCTCGGCCGCTCGGCCGGGGCTGCCCAGCAGCCGCCAGACGATCTCGCCGTCGGGGCGCTGCGCCCATCCGCCGACGATCTCGCCGTTCCACCACACGGTGGGGCCGATGTTGCCCGCGTAGTCGAACAGGGTGCTCCTGTGGGCGGGGTCGAGGTGGAACCCGCGGTCGGCCCAGCCCATTGCGGTCGGGTCGAGGCCGGGCAGCAGCGCTGCCCAGGGCTCCGGCGCCGGCCCGGGTCCGGTGTCCCCGGGGCTGACCAGGGCGGTGCTGCCGTCTTCGAGGCGGACCTGGTCGGGGCCCACGGCGGCGAGTGCCTTCCGGACGTCCGTGAGGGTCCAGCCGGTCCACCATTTGAGGTCGGCCTCGGTGGCCGGACCGTACGCGTGCAGCCACCTGCGGGCGATCTCGGTGCGGGCCTCCGCTGCGGGTACGGCGGGCCAGGGCTCGGTATGGACCCAGCGGTACTGGCTGGAGGTCCACGAGCCGCGCGGTCGGTCACGGCGGATCCGGCCGTCGGCGGCGAGCAGCCGGATGACCCGGGTGGCGACCCCCTGCTCGGCCTCGTACTTCTTGCCGCGACTGATGGTGATCTTGCGGCGCAGCGCGGGAACGGCCGCGGACAGCTGGCTGCCGGTGGAGGGGCCGTGGGTGTCGAGGGCGTCGAGGGCGTCGCTCTCCGCGCCGGCGAGCCACGCGGCGTCGAGTCCCTGTCCGTCCTCGGCGAGGTGCTTGAGGAGGGTGCGGCGCTCCTTCGCGGCGATCGCGCGGGCGGTGGAGGCGTCGACGTACGGAGCGAGTTCGGCGGAGACGGCGAAGAGCGTGTTGCGCATGCTGAGCAGGCGCACGAGGCTCACGTCCTCGTAGAGCGCGCGCTCGATCGCGTCGGGGCCGCCTTCGGTGAGCCGGGCGCGCGCCGAGAGGAAGACCGTCGCGGCGTCGGTGGCGTGCAGGGCGACGACCGAGTCCGCCGTTTCCGCGACGGTCGCGGCGCGGGCCGACGGAGCCAGGCGGTGGCGCCGGCCGATCCGGTGGCGTCGCTCGGCGGTGGTGACGAGAGGGAGGCTCATCCTCCCGATCGTAGGCCGGGCCGCCGGCACGGCGGCCCGGCCTGCCGGAACGTCCGGTCAGAGCTGGAGCTTGAATCCGACGTGCGAGGCGGTGAATCCGAGCCGTTCGTAGAAGCGGTGGGCATCGGTCCGGGTCACGTCCGAAGTCAGCTGCACCAGCGCGCAGTTCTCGGCACGGGACTTCTCCACGGCCCATTCGACGAACCGGGTGCCCAAACCGCTGCCGCGTTCGTCCGCGTGCACGCGGACGCCCTCGATGATGGAGCGGGTGGCCCCCTTGCGGGAGAGTCCGGAGACGATCGTCAGCTGGAGGGAGCCCACGACACGGCCGGCGCGGACGGCGACGACCAGGTGCTGGTTCGGGTCGCCGGTGAGGCGCTTCAGGGCCGCGAGGTAGGGAGTGAGGTCATCCGGGGACTCACGGGTGGCACCGAGCGGGTCGTCGGCCAGCATGGCGACGATGGCGGGCAGATCGGCCTCGGTGGCCGGCCGGATCGTCAGCTCGGGAGTGTCGGTCATGATGCGTTCTCCTCTCAGCCCGCGGCCACGGTGAGCGGCGCCCACCGGCGGGTCCAGTCGCCGGGCAGGCCGGGGATGTCCCGGGTCATGACGGCGTTGAAGGCCACGGAGGCCAGGCCCCGTTCCTTGAGCCAGGCGACGAGTTCCTCGTGCCGAACGTCGACATCGGTGCGCAGCGTCCGGTCGGTGCCGAGCGCGAGCGCGGTGACCAGTGACTGGGCGGTCGCGGTGTCATGCGCGATCAGCGGGCCGATGACCTGGGTGTCCATGTTGGGCCAGGCCGCGGCGTAGCCGGTGAGCGTGCCGTCCCCGGAGCGGTCCTCGGCGACGACCAGCCGGTCGGCGAAGGCGGGCAGCCGGGTGATCATGTGCGTGCGGTCGGTGCCGAAGACCTCCGCGTCCAGGCGCAGGATGCGGGGAAGGTCCTCGGCGGTGGCAGGCCGGACCCGGGAGGTGTCGTACGTGCCGGGGGTGCCTTCGTGGCGGAAGGTTCCCGCCAGCATCTCGGCGCGGCCGGTGGTCTCGAAGCCCAGTTCCTCGTAGAGGGGGCGCCCGTAGGGAGTGGCGTGCAGGGTGAGCGGGACGCCCTTCAGCACCTCGTCGCAGATGTGGGCCATCAGACGGCGGCCCAGGCCCTGGCGGGCGAAGCGGCCGGCCACGAGAACCATCCCGATGGCGGCGAGCTCCGGTCCGGCATGGGTGGTGCCGTACTCGGTGACGACGCAGGCGGCGGCGAGTCCCCGGCCGTCCGGGGCGTCGACGCCGTAGCCGGTTCCGGCGGCGAGGAGCAGACGCCACTTGTGGTCCTCGCGGGGCCACCCGCGATCTTCGGACAGGTCGGCGCAGCGGCGGAGATCGTCCACGGTCAGCGCCCGGATCGGTAGATCGGTGATGTGTGGTGGTGTCACCTGGCCCAGACTGGATCATGGACTGGGAGCCGTCCAGGGGGTTTGGGGGTGCATGTTTCACGTGAAACACCGGCGACCCCGGCCCGGGCCGCCGGACGGCGTTTCACGTGAAACACGCTGTTTCACGTGAAACAGACCGACTAGCCTCGTCGGCTATGACCCACCTGCACCTCTTCGACCTCGACGGAACGCTGATGTACGGCTCGGCGGCGCCGGCCGAGATCTCCCGCCAACTCGGACTGAGCGCCGAGATCGCCGAGCTGGAACGGGCCTTCGTCGCGCAGAAGATGCGGCCGCACCAGTTCTCGGTGGCAGCCCACGCGCTCTGGGCCGACCTGACGCCCGCACACGTCCGGGCGGCGTTCGACGGGGCTCCCTGGCTCGCCGGGATCCGGGACGTGTGGCAGGAGATCCGGGAACGCGGGGACTACTGCGCGGTGATCTCCCTGTCGCCGTCGTTCTTCGTGGAGCTCCTGCTGGAGTGGGGCGCGCATGCCGCGCACGGCTCGGTCTTCCCGGAGGTGCCGTTTACCCGTCCCGTGGAGGAGTCCGGGATCCTGACGCCCGAAGCCAAGGTCACAGTGGCGGACCGGCTCTGCGCGGAGTTCGGTGTGAGCCGGGCCGACTGCGTGGCCTACGGGGATTCCGTGACCGACGCGATGCTCTTCGAAGCGGTGCCGGTCTCGGTGGCGGTCAACGCGAGGCCCTTTCTCGCCGAGCGCGCGACTCATGTCTACGAGGGCCGGGATCTGCGAGAGGCATACCAGCTCGTAGGGCTGACGCGCCCGGGAGTTGACGCATCTTAGGAGGAAAGTGGGTTCGAAACGCGGATTTTCTGCATTTCCCCGCAGGCCTCTGAGTCGGCTGGCACGCTGTGAAACCGGGAACCACGGATTCACAGGCCGTGGCGTGTGCACACCGACCGAGATGCTCGAAGCGAGGCACCGCATGGACGCTCCGCCCACCAGATCGGCCAGACGCGAACCGGCCCGGATATCCGGCGAGGGCGGTGCGATCGAGCCCTCACCGGATGCCGTACTCATCCGCCGGACCCTCGCGGAGATCGCCCCTGTCGCCGACAAGGTGACCTCGTACTTCTACGCTCTGGTGTTCACCGGGCACCCGGAAATGCGCGGCATGTTCCCCGCGGCCATGGACATGCAGCGGGACCGGCTGCTGAAGGCACTGCTCACCGCCGCCGAACACATCGACAACCCCGCCGTTCTCGTGCCCTACCTGCGCCGACTCGGCGCCGGGCACCGCAAGTACGGCACGATGGCCGGTCACTACCCGGCGGTCGGCGAGGCCCTCGTCGGGGCGCTGTCCCGGTACGCGCGGGACACCTGGGGGCCCGAGACCCAGGCCGCCTGGGTGCGGGCGTACACCGCGATCTCCCAGATCATGATCGACGCGGCGGCGGAGGACGAGGCGAAGTCCCCGGCCTGGTGGCACGCCGAGGTGGTCTCCCACGAGCTGCGCACCCCCGACATCGCCGTGCTGACGGTCCGCCCCGACCAGCCCTACGCCTTCCTGGCCGGCCAGTACACGAGCCTGGAGACCCCGTGGTGGCCACGGGTGTGGCGGCACTACTCCTTCGCCTCGGCGCCGCGCGCCGACGGCCTGCTCTCCTTCCACGTCAAGGCTGTCCCCGCGGGCTGGGTCTCCAACGCGCTGGTACGCCACGCCCGCCCGGGAGACGTACTGCGCCTGGGACCGCCGGCCGGCTCGATGGTGGTGGACCACAGCACGGACAACGGCATGCTGTGCCTGGGCGGGGGCACCGGGATCGCACCGATCAAGGCACTGATCGAGGACGTGGCCGAGCACGGCGAGCGGCGGCCGGTCGAGGTGTTCTTCGGGGCCCGCAGCGACAGCGACCTCTACGACAAGGACACGCTGCTGGGGCTCCAGCGCTCGCACCCGTGGCTGTCGGTGCGCCCGGTGGTCGGCGACTGGCTGGCCGGACAACTGCCGCACGCGGTGGGCCAACACGGGCCGTGGAGCTCGTACGACGCGTTCATCTCCGGCCCGCCCGCGATGATCCGCAACGGAGTGGACGAGCTCCTGCGGATCGGCATCCCCTGCGAGCGGATCCGGCACGACGCGGTGGAGGAGCTGGCCGGCATCGCCGGTTGAGACCGGAGGCAGCCCGCCGGTCTCAGCGCGGCTTCAGCCCAGGTCGGGAGCGTGCATGGCGCGGACACCCTCGATGTTGCCGTCGAGGTAGTGCCGCAGGGACAGCGGGACGAGATGGACGGCGGCGATGCCCACCCGGCTGAAGGGCACGCGGACGATCTCGTACTCGCCCTCGGGCTCGTCGACCTCGGGGCCGTGCCGGAGGCTCGGGTCCATCGATTCGAGGCGGCAGACGAAGAAGTGCTGCACCTTCACGCCGGTCACCCCCCTGTCGGCGATGTGCTCGACGGTGTCGACGAAGCAGGGCACCACATCGGTGATCTTCGCGCCGAGTTCTTCGTGGACCTCCCGGTGGAGGGCGTCGACGACCGTGGGGTCCGAGGGCTCCACTCCCCCGCCGGGGGTGAGCCAGTACGGGTCGACGCCGGGCCTGGTGCGTTTGATGAGGATCAGGTCGCCACCGTCGAGCAGGATCGCGCGGGCGGTGCGTTTGACCACGGGACGTTCGGTCATGGGAGAAGAGTGGCCCACCACTCCGCTTCTGAAACGCGCCACGGGCCGGAAAACGGCGGACTCACCAGTGTGCTGCGGCATCCAGCAGCCGGTCGTGCGCCCTGGCGAGGTGGGCGAGGGCCAGGCTCCCGGTCCGTACGACCAGGAACCAGGTGCGCAGCGGCGGTACCGCGGGCTCCGTCAGCGCCACGATCCGACCGCTGTCGAGGGCGTCCTGGCACAGGTAGCGGGGCAGGACGGCGAGCCCGGCACCGGCCCGGACGCATTCCAGTACGGCCCGCAGGTCGGGCACGACCACGGTGGCGGCCAGCGGCCCGGCATCGGGCAGGGGGTCGAAGACGGCGGACCAGTAGCGGGCGACGAGCGGCAGGCTCTCGTGGACCTCGACGAGCGGAATGCCGTCCAGCGCGGCGGAACCCTCCTCGCGCAGCCGGCCCATGTCGACGAGGGCGGCCCAGTAGGGCGCGGCGACCAGGACGTGCTCCTCGTCGCACAGCGGGGTGGCGGTGAAGAGCCCGCCCCGGGGGTGGGCGGTGGTGACGACGAGGTCGTGGTGGCCGGCGGCGAGCCCGTCGAGGGTCGCCTCGGCATCGGTCTGCGGAGCGGCGCGCAGGGTGTGGCCCTGGCCGACCAGGAGCGAGAGGGCGGGGAGCACGCGCAGGCACAGGAACTCGGGCGGCCCGGCGACGTGGAGGGTCCGTAACGCGCCGGCGGCCTCCCGCTCGCCCTCGGTGATCCGCAGCAGGGCGTCGAGGTGCGGGGCCGCTTTGTGCGCCAGCTCGTCGCCGACGGCGGTGGGGGTGACCCCACGGGCCCGGCGGTGAAAGAGCGGGCGCCCCAACTGCCGCTCCAGGGCGCGGATCTGCGAGGTCACGGCGGGCTGGGAGAGTCCGAGCAGGGCGGCCGCACGCGTGAACGAGCCGGCCCGGTGGACGGCGACGAAGGTGCGCAGCAGGGTCAGGTCCATCGCTGCACCTCTCGGTGGGGGCCTTCAACTATAAATATGCAGATAGCTCCCTGTCGCTACCGTGATTGGACTCTGACGCAGAGTCAATTAGCCTTGTCACGTGGTTCTTCGCGCGCGGAACCCGGAGCGGTCCGAGCCACTAGGGGGGAGGCTCGGACCGCTTCTCCACGGCGTCGGCCGTTCCCGGTTCAGCCCTTGGCGCCCGCGTGGTCGAGGGCGCGCAGTACGTCCGTGACCAGGTCCTCGGTGTCCTCGGCACCGGCGGAGAAGCGGATGAAGCCCTCCGGCACGGCGTCACCTCCCCAGCGACCGCGCCGCTCGGCGGTGGACCGTACCCCGCCGAAACTCGTGGCGTCCTCCACCAGGTGCAGGGCGGCCATGAACCGCTCCGCGTGCGCGCGGTCGGGCAGGGTGAAGGAGACCACCGACCCGAAGCCCCGCATCTGCCGGGCGGCCGTCTTGTGGGAGCGGTCCGAGGGAAGGCCCGGGTAGCGCAGTCCGCTCACGTCCGTCCGGTGCGTCAGCGCCTCGGCGACGGCCAGTGCGTTGGCCCACTGGCGCTGCGCGCGCAGCTGGATCGTGGCCAGGGAGCGGTGGGCGAGCCAGGCCTCCATGGGACCCGGGATCGCACCGACGATCTTGCGCCACCGCCGGACGCGCGCGGCGAGCTCCGGATCGCGGCAGACGACGTACCCGAGCAGTACGTCGCCGTGGCCGGTGAGGCCCTTGGTGCCGCTCGCCACCGAGAAGTCCGCCCCCAGCTCCAGGGGCCGCTGCCCGAGCGGCGTGGCCAGGGTGTTGTCGACGGCGACCAGGGTCCGGCCGGCGTGCGCCGCGTCCACGAGGCGGCGTACGTCGCACACGTCGAGCCCGGGGTTCGAAGGGGTCTCGATCCACAGCAGCCGTGCCCCGTCGAGGGCCGCGAGCTGGGCGTCGTCGCCGGTCGGCGCGGTGCGCACGTGGATCCCGTACGCCTCCAGCTGTTCGCGCAGCAGGGGCAGCGCCTGGTAGCCGTCGTCGGGGAGGACCACGGTGTCGCCGGTGTGGGCCTGGGAGAGGAGGACGGCGGATACCGCCGCCATGCCGGAGGCGAAGACGATGGTGTGCACGGCCTCGCCGGGGGCTTCCAGTTCCCCGATCGCCCGTTCCAGCAGCGTCCAGGTGGGGTTGGTGTCGCGGCCGTAGGCGTACGGGCCTTCGACGTCGCCGGGCAGGTGGAAGTGAGCGGCGAAGACGGGGCCGGGCAGGGGCGGCTCGTTCTTGACCGCCTCGGGCAGTCCGGCCCGGACGGCGCGGGTGCCGTCGCCGAGCGCGGCCGTTCCGGTCTCCCGGGGGGCGTATTCGTTCACGCGGTGTGCTCCTTCACAGCGGCGCGTACGGCGTCCAGCAGGCCGGGGCTCGCGGCCTCGACCAGCTCCAGGCACTCCTCGAACCCGTCGAGCGGCCCGTAGTAGGGGTCGGGTACGTCGGTCTCCGCGGCCGGGGCCGCCGGATCGTAGGACCGCAGCAGCCGCACCTTGGCGGCGTCCTGCGCGGTGGGCGCGAGCGCCCGGAGGTCTCGCAGATGCCCGGCGTCGAGCGCGATGACGAGGTCCAGGCGGTCGAACCAGGAGGGGTGGAACCGGCGGGCCCGGTGGTCCTGTTCGTAGCCGGCCGCCTCCAGGACGGCGATGGTGCGCGGATCCGCGCCGTCCCCCTCGTGCCAGCCGCCGGTTCCGGCGCTGTCCACCTCGACCAGGGTGTCGAGCCCGTCCGCCGCCACGTGGGCACGGAAGACCGACTCGGCCATGGGGGAGCGGCATATGTTGCCCGTGCAGACGAAGCAGACGCGGTACATGGCAGGCCTGTTCAGTTCTTGTCGGGCAGGACCATGTTCATGGCCCAGGAGACGATGGAGATGATCAGGCCGCCGAGGAGCGCGGTCCAGAATCCGTCGACATGGAAGCTGAGGTCGAGCTTGGAGGCCAGCCACGAGGTCAGCAGCAGCATCAGCGCGTTCACGACGAGGGTGAACAGGCCGAGGGTGAGGATGAACAGCGGCAGCGAGAGCAGCTTCACCAACGGTTTGACGAGCAGGTTGACCAGGCCGAAGACCAGAGCGACCAGGATCAGGGTGAGCGCCCGTCGGCCCGTGCTGCTGCCGTCGTCGAGCGTGATGCCGGAAAGCAGCCAGATGGCGACGGCCAGGGCCGCCGCGTTGGCGAGCGTCTTGACTACGAAATTCGTCATGTGTCTGATCGTGGCAGAGAAGATCCCGGTGGGACATCCGCAGATCAGCGGATGCGAGGGAACGATCGAGTACAAGGGGCACAACGACGATGAAAGCCTTCCGGCTTGACGATCTCGAAGCGGAGCGGGCCGCGAACGACGGCGCCTATCTGCAGTTCCTGCGCGAGCGGAACATGTCGGTCGGGCTGTACGCACTCGACGCCGGACAGACCGATCCGCAGCTGCCGCACCGGCAGGACGAGGTGTATCTCGTCGTCAGCGGCCGTGCCTCGATCACGGTCGGGGAGGAGACGACGACCGTGGCGCGCGGGAGCGTCGTCTACGTCCCCGCGGGTGTCGCGCACAAGTTCCACCACATCACCGAGGACCTGAAGGTGATGGTGGTGTTCTCCCCGCCGGAGGGCTGAGCGGCCCGGCCGGATGAGGGTCGCGGCCCTGATCCCCCTAAGGGGCGGATCAGGGGACTCCGGGGGCTCGCGGGCCCCGCTACGGGGCCCCGGACTCCTAGCATCGAGAGCAGGAAGTAGCGGACCAAGCCACGGACGAAGAAGAGGTCGAGGACATGGACGGCATCCGACAGATATTCGCAGGCATGCCCTGGTGGGTTAAGTGGGTCGCGGTCCCGCTGCTGGCCCTCTTCGTCTTCGGCGGTGTGATCACCAGCATCCTGGGCGCGCTGATCGGGCTCGTCTTCAAGCTGCTTCTCTTCGTCGGCCTCGTCGGCGGCCTGATCTTCGTGGTGAAGAAGTTCAGCGGCGGCGGCTCGAAGTCCGCCTCCGGCGAGTGGTAGCCGGGAGCGGTCCGGGCGGGTCCGGCGTTGGGCCAGGTGAGGGAACCTGACCGGCTGAACGGCTCGCATCCCAGGAATCGGTGGATAGAGTGGCAATCTATGCCGTTCCCTGGGCACCGAAAGCCGGTACCGCCGCTCCGATCTGCCGCCCTGACCAGCGGCGACACAAACGAGCCGCCGAGTACGACCCCCAGGATCCACGGCATGCGCGGGGGCGGCCCCCGCAGGGCGGGCCTCCCCCAAGGCCCGCAGCCACGCCTGGGGGTGAGCTTTGTCTCCGGTTCACAATGCCGGTGTGCCGACTCTGATCGCTTCGGTGCAACGAGCGCTGAGGCTGCTCGAAGCGGCGGGGTCCCATGGCGGCGGCGCCCCGGCGAAACAGCTGGCGCGCGAGGCCGGGCTCCCGCTTCCCACCGCGTACCACCTGCTGCGCACGCTGACGTACGAGGGCTACCTGCGCAGAGTGCGGGGAGTGTTCGTGCTGGGCGAGGCCGCGGAGCGGCTCGCCGGCGGGGGACTCCAGCAGAAACGTCGCAGCATGATCCTCGACTCGCTCGCGCACTTCCGCGACACGGTCGGGGCCCCCGTCTACTTCGCGGTCTACCGCGAGGGTGAGATCGAGGTCGTGGGTGTCTCGGACACTCCGGCCAGCCCGGCCTGCGAGGAGTGGGCCGACTTCCGTGAGACCGGCCATGCGCACGCCATCGGGCAGTGCCTGCTCGGGCAACTCGACGAGAAGACGCGCAAGGAGTACTACGACCGGCATCCGGTCGAGGCCATCACCCCCTATACCGTCCGGGACCTGCGGTCCCTGGAAAACCGGATCGGGGCCCTCGGGCGAATGCAGCCGGTGATCGAACGCCAGGAATATGCCCTTGGCACGATCTGCGCAGCCATCCCCATGACGGCGGGCGATACCGTCGCAACGATGGCTATTTCTCTACCTCTCCACCAAGAAGACCGATTGCGCTATGTAGTCAATCGGCTACAGAGTGAAGTAGGCGCGCTGTTGAGCACCCTCTCGTTCTCTATCAGTATCTGAAAACTCACTCCTTGTGATCTGCTACCGCTTCCACCACTCTTGTCAAGTGGGTCCCGGGGGATCATTCTTGGCCACTTCAACTACAGCGGGGTAGTCAATGCGCGAGTCGGTACAGGCAGAGGTCATGATGAGCTTCCTCGTTTCCGAGGAGCTCTCGTTCCGGATTCCGGTGGAACTCCGGTACGACGCACGCGACCCCTACGCAGTCCGCCTGACCTTCCA
The DNA here is from genome assembly GCF_016755875.1 of Streptomyces spororaveus. Lineage (NCBI taxonomy): Bacteria > Bacillati > Actinomycetota > Actinomycetes > Kitasatosporales > Streptomycetaceae > Streptomyces > Streptomyces spororaveus. Next base: position 4,477,520 of record NZ_BNED01000005.1, read on the forward strand.
CCTTCCCGGAGATGCGCCCGTGACCTGGGCGTTCGGCCGGGAGCTCCTCCTCGACGGCATTAACAAGCCATGCGGTGACGGCGATGTGCACATCGCCCCCACCCACCCGGAGGACTTGTCCGACGTCCACATTCGGCTCCAGGTGGGCGGCGACCGGGCGCTGTTCCGTGCCAGCGCGGCGCCGCTCGTCGCGTTCCTCGACCGCACCGACCGGATCGTTCCGCTCGGACAGGAGCGCAATCTGGGGGACTTCGAGGAGAACCTCGACGAGGCCCTCGTCAAGATCCTCACCGAAGCGCAGCAGAACGAGCAGAACGCCGGCTGAACCGCCGCCGACCGGGATACCCGGCCGCCTCATCAACCGTCGACCGACCGACCGTCGACCGACCGACCGTTGACCGACCGTCGACCGACCGGCCGGCAGTCGACCAGCCGTCGGCCGGCCGACTGATCAGCGCTTTCGCCGTCGACCCCGGCCGCGGACCGGCCCCGCGGCCGGAGCGCCGGCCGGGGATCCCGGCCGGTCGGCGGAAACCACCAGCGCCGCCAGCGCCGTTGTCACGGGGACCGAGGCCACCAGGCCGATCGAGCCCACCAGCGTCCGTACGATCTCCTCCGCCACCAGCTCGCTGTTGGCCACCGAACCCATGCTGCTGTTCGCGATCGAGAACAGCAGGAGCAGCGGCAGCGCGGCACCCGCGTAAGCCAGCACCAGCGTGTTGACCACCGATGCGATGTGGTCGCGACCGATCCTGATGGCCGCCCGGTACAGGGCGCGCGGCCCCATCGAGGGGTCCGCGTGGTGCAGCTCCCACACCGCCGACGTCTGGGTGACCGTCACGTCGTCGAGCACGCCCAGCGATCCGATGATCACACCCGCGAGCAGCAAACCGCTCATGTCGATGTCCGGGTACAACCCGTGGATCAGCCCGGTGTTGTCGTCGGTGTTGCCGCTGAGGAACGCCCAGTCGATGAACCCCGAGCCGAGCAGGCCGATCAGCAGCAGCGAGACGAGCGTGCCGAGAACGGCCACCGAGGTGCGGGCGGTCAGCCCGTGGCACATGTAGAGCGCGATCAGCATGATGGCGCTCGCCCCGACCACCGCGACGACCAGCGGGTTCGAACCCTGCAGGATGGCCGGGAGGATGAAGAGGGTCAGCACGCCGAAGCTGACCACCAGGGCGACCAGCGCGAACAGCCCGCGCATCCGCCCGACGACGACGACCGCGACCGCGAAGATGCCGGCCAGCAGCGCCATCGGGAGCTTGCGGTTCACGTCGATCACCGAGTACTGGAGGTCGCGCGGGGCGTCCGGCGCATACGCCACCACCACCTCCTGGCCGTCCTCCAACTGCCGTGGCGCGCCCGGCTGGACGATCTCCACGAAGGTGCGGCCCTTGTCCGGGCCGCTGGTGACCTCGACGGTGGCCTTCTTGCACTCACCTCTCCGCGCGGCCTGCGCCGCACCGCCCCCGGAGGCGGCGGGGTTCCCGGACGACGCCGCCTGCCCGGCGTTCACCGATGCGCAGTCGACCTGTTCGATCGAGGCGACCACACCCTGCTGGGTCTGCCGGTCGAACCCCACCCCCGTGCGCTCGTGGCCCGGGGCGCCGCCCGGCCAGAGCACCACCATGCCGACGAAGACGGCCACGGCGAAGGGGATCAGTACGGCGGCGATGACCTTGCGCAGGTGCTTCGAGACGGGGGCCGCCGGGCCGTGGCCATGGCTGTGGCCGTGGCCGTGGGACTGCCCCGAGGGGCGCCCGTCGGAGCCGCCGTCCGAGCCCCCGTGGGAGTGCGCGTCCGAGCCCCCGTGGGAGTGCGCGTCGGCGTGCCCTTCGGACGGTCTGGCGGACGGTCCGGGGTTCGCGTGCGCGTGGCCGTTGTGGCCACGGGTCTCAGTGGGCTCGGTGGGGGGCTGCAGCGAGGGCGTCACCAGCAGATCATCGCAAGAGATGAGGGGGCCCACTGTTCAGCACGCCATGGATGACGCTAGCGTGGGGGCACCTTTGCACAACGCGGGAGCTCGGAGCACCGGGCTGAGAGGACGCTGATCACCGTACGAGCATCACGGATGCGTACGGGAAGAGGCTGCGTCGACCGCCGAACCTGTTACCGGGTAATGCCGGCGTAGGGAGATCAGGTCTCATGACCATTCAGGACGCACGCACGCCTGCCGTCAGCCAGGACGCCGACGGCCAGACCGAGCGCCAGCCCGGCTGGCACAAGGGATACCTCGCGGGCTCCCGCCCCGACCTCCGGGTGCCGGTCCGCCAGGTCCACCTCACCAACGGCAAGGACGTGACGCTCTACGACACGTCCGGCCCGTACACCGACCCGCAGATCGAGACCGACGTCCGCCGCGGCCTCGCGCCGCTGCGCGAGAACTGGATCATCAGCCGCGGGGACACCGAGGAGTACGCGGGCCGCCCCGTGCGCCCCGAGGACGACGGCATCAAGCACACCTCCCCGCGCGGCGGCCTCAAGAACCTCGACGCGGTCTTCCCCGGCCGCCCCCGGCAGCCCCGCCGGGGCCGTGGCGGCGCCGCCGTCACGCAGCTCGCGTACGCCCGCCGCGGTGAGATCACCCCGGAGATGGAGTACGTCGCGATCCGCGAGAACGTCTCCCCCGAGGTCGTCCGCGAGGAGATCGCCGCAGGTCGCGCGGTGCTTCCGGCGAACGTGAACCACCCGGAGATCGAGCCGATGATCATCGGCAAGCGCTTCCTGGTGAAGGTCAACGCCAACATCGGCAACTCCGCCGTCACCTCCTCCATCGAGGAGGAGGTCGACAAGATGACCTGGGCGACCAAGTGGGGCGCCGACACGGTCATGGACCTCTCGACGGGCCGCAACATCCACACCACCCGCGAGTGGGTGCTGCGCAACTCCCCCGTCCCGATCGGCACCGTCCCGCTCTACCAGGCGCTGGAGAAGGTCGACGGCCGTGCCGAGGACCTGACCTGGGAGATCTACAAGGACACGGTCATCGAGCAGGCCGAGCAGGGCGTCGACTACATGACGGTCCACGCCGGCGTGCTGCTGCCCTACGTGCCGCTGACCGCCCGCCGCAAGACCGGCATCGTCTCGCGCGGTGGCTCGATCATGGCCGCGTGGTGCCTGGCGCACCACAAGGAGAACTTCCTCTACACGAACTTCGAGGAGCTCTGCGACATCCTCGCGACGTACGACGTCACGTACTCCCTCGGCGACGGGCTGCGCCCCGGCTCGATCGCGGACGCCAACGACGCCGCCCAGTTCGCCGAGCTGAAGACGCTGGGTGAGCTGAACACGATCGCCAAGCGGCACAACGTCCAGACGATGATCGAGGGCCCGGGCCACGTCCCGATGCACAAGATCAAGGAGAACATCGACCTCCAGCAGGAGATCTGCGAGGAGGCGCCGTTCTACACGCTCGGCCCGCTGACCACGGACGTCGCCCCGGCCTACGACCACATCACCTCGGGCATCGGCGCCGCGATGATCGCCTGGTGGGGCACCGCGATGCTCTGCTACGTCACGCCCAAGGAGCACCTGGGCCTGCCCAACCGCGACGACGTCAAGACCGGTGTCATCACGTACAAGATCGCGGCGCACGCGGCGGACCTGGCCAAGGGCCACCCCGGTGCCCAGGAGTGGGACGACGCCCTGTCCGACGCCCGGTTCGAGTTCCGCTGGGAGGACCAGTTCAACCTGGCCCTGGACCCGGACACGGCCCGCGAGTTCCACGACGAGACCCTCCCGGCGGAGCCGGCCAAGACCGCGCACTTCTGCTCCATGTGCGGTCCGAAGTTCTGTTCGATGAAGATCTCGCAGGACATCCGCCGTGAGCACGGCGGCGACCTGAAGGCGGACGAGATCCAGGCGGGCATGGCGGAGAAGTCCGCCGAGTTCGCGGCCTCGGGCAACCGCGTCTACCTGCCGCTGGCCGACTGAGCGCGCAGGGCGCGGCAGGCGCGGTACGCGCAGGAACACACGGGGACGGACCCGCGACCCATGGGGGGAGCCGCGGGCCCGTCCACCGGTGAAGCGGTGACGCGCCCGACGGCACGCCACCGCCGGGCGTCACTCGGGATCGTGTTCGGGGCCGCCGAAGTCCGGGCTCGTGAAGTCCGGAGGCGAGTAGCCGGGCCGGGGGCTCTCCGACGGGGATCCCGGGCTGGTGAAGTCGGGCCGGCTGTACCCCAGGTTGGGGATGCGTCCGGCCGCCGGTGTGCGGGGGGGTGGGAAAGCCCGGGCCGGCGCTCGGGTCGGCCAGTGCGTCCCGCAGGAACGGCACGATGCCGCGCTCCAGCAGGGCGTGCCGCCAGGCCTCGCGGGCCCGCGCGACCTCGTCGGGTATCGCCTCGGTCTCGTCCGCGACCACCTCGGTCGCGCTGTTGCGGACCGCCGTCACCAGCAGCCCGATCACGGCGCAGAGCAGGGCGGCCGCGGTGAGCCCGCCGAAGAGCCAACCCGCCGTCAGCATGGTCTGGGCGAAGGCGGGTTCGGGCTCGATCATCTTCAGGATGTAGCCCACGAGCAGGAAGATCAGCATGGCGGTGCCCGCCAGGACCGGCGCGAGGACCGCGACCACGGCGCTGATGCCCGCGCCGCCGCCGCTCTGGCCGTCGTCCTCGTCTCCCGTCGTGCCGGCCGCGGTCAGGGCCTCGTCGCGTCGTTCCTCGCGGACCTTCACGTAGTGGCCGTACTCGGCGGCGGCCGCGGCCGCCAGCAGGGCGCTGGCCCCCTGGGCCATGGTGCGCAGCTGTTCGGCGTTCAGCCGTTCGCCGAGGGTGGCGAGCTCGGGCCGCTCGCGCGCGGCGCGCAGCGCCTCGTCGACGAGCCGGTCGAATTCCGGTCGGTCTTCGGTCAGCAGGTGCGGAGCGCTGGTCATGTGCATCCCCCGATGCTCCGTAGAAGCCGGTATGCCCGCGTAGACCCGGGCGCCGGCACAAACGGAGGAGAGCCTGCTACGGATAGAGCGATGGTAGAGCGCCCACGCCACGCCGTGACAGGGGCTTTCCGGAAATACCCCTCTCCGTAAGCTCTCAGTCGCTCAGGGGGAGTTGGACGACGAGCAGTTTGCCCGCCATCGTCACTCCGCCGTCCATCGCGATGGCGAGCCCTTCCGCGTACACGTGCGGGCCGTCCACGGCCTCGGGGCCCCGCGACTCGTCGCCGTCCTCGGTGCCCACTTCGCCGAGCAGGTAGGGGATGGGGCTGTGCCCGTGGACGACGCGGCTGCCGCCGTAGGTGTCGAGGAGTTCACGTACGGCCGCCGGGCCGGTTCCCTCGTCGCGGAAGGCGAACCGCTTGGTGAACTTGCGGAAGAGGTCCCAGGTGATGTCGGCGTCGCCGCGGTTGAGGAGCTCGTGGATGGTGTCGTTGACGTCCTCGACGGAGTCGCCGTAGTCGAGGTAGGCCGTGGTGTCGGAGTGCAGCAGCAGGTGGCCCTCCTCCAGGACGGCCGCGTCCAGGCGGGACATCCACTGGAGGTGGACGTCCTGCAGGCGCTCCATGTCGGTGCGCTGGCCGCCGTTGAGGAGCCAGGCGGCCTGGAAGGTGGCGGTGCCCGCGCCGGAGACCACCGGGGTGTCGCCGAACCGCTTGGCGCCGATGAGCAGGAGTTCGTGATTGCCCATCAGGGCCTTGCAGTAGCCGCCGGCGGCGGCGGCCTCGGCGGACAGCCGCATGACGAGGTCGATGACGCCGATGCCGTCGGGGCCGCGGTCGGTGAAGTCGCCGAGGAACCAGAGCCGGGCGTTGCCGGCGGACCAGCGGCGCTCGGCGTCGATCAGACCCTGGGCGTGGAGTTCGGTGACGAGCTCGTCGAGGTAGCCGTGGACGTCGCCGACGACGTAGAGCGGGCCGGGGCCCGCGGTCTGCTCCTGGGGCACGTACTGGACCTGGACGGTGTCGCCCGGGCCGCCGAGTGCGCCGCGGCCAATGACGGGCAGGTCCCGGTAGGTGGGGGTGTAGCCCTCCGGCTGCTCGTCCTCGTCGGCGCCGTGGGGCGTCGCGTGCGCCGGTTCGGCGTCGGGGCGGGCGTGCAGGCGCGTGTCGGGGTACGGAGGCTGCTGCGCGGGCTGCTGCGGCCCCGCCGGCTGCAGCGGCACGGCAGGACGCTGCGCGGGCGCCTGCGGCGGGTAGCCCGGCTGCGGGGGCGTGTTCGGCGTGCCGTCCTCGTAGTACGCCGGGTACTCGCCGTACACCGGGGGCTCCCCGGGCAGCCCGGATGATGTGGACACGGCGTACAGGGCGGGTTCGGTGACTGGAACCCGGAAGTCCCGCAGCGTGTCCGTCCGCATCGCGGGTCCCTGACCGGCCCCCTGAGTCATCGACCCCTCCACCACCGTCGCGCTGCCGTACACCTGCGGACCCTCCTGACCTCCAGGGAGGAGGGTCCGTGATGTCGTGCGCCCATCATAGGAATGCGGCTCGCGCTCTGTGACGCACCAGGGGTGGTGAATCCTTTGCGGAGCCGATCGTTCCTACCGCTTTCTCCCGATATCGGCGTAGCTGAAATCCTCGGCCGGTCCTTGGTAGGTGCTCGGTCGGTCGTCGGATGTTCCTCGGACGGTCCTCGGCCGGCCCTTCGGCAGGCCGACCGGACGGTCTGTCGGTCAGTCCTGGGCCGGCGAACGGGGCGGGCTGATGGTCGTGCGGGGCTGCCTGCGCTGCGACGAGGTGCGGATGATGAGTTCGGTCGGGACGACCTGCTCGACGGGGCGTCCGGCGTTCACTCCCTCGATCGCGTCGATGAGGAGCTGCACGACGGCGGTGCCGATGCGGCGGGGTTTCAGGGACAGGGTGGTGATGGGCGGTTCGGTGTTGGCGTAGACGGTGGACTCGCTGCAGCACACGAGCAGCAGGTCCTCGGGGACGCGCAGGCCGTAGCGGCGGGCGGCGGCGAGCAGGTCGGTGCCGTTGGGGTCGAAGAGCCCGTAGACCGCGTCGGGGCGGTCGGGGCGGGCCAGGAGCCGGTCGGCGGCCACGGCGCCCGCGCACGGGTCGTGGGCGGGGTAGGACTCGTACACGGGGTCCTGGCCGACGCGCTCGCACCAGCTCAGGTAGGCGGTGGTGGAGAGCCGGGTGTAGGTGTCGGTGGTGGTCCCGGTGAGCAGGCCGATCCGGCGGGCGCCGGCGGCGGCGAGGTGGTCGAGCAGGCCGAGTACGGCGGCCTCGTGGTCGTTGTCGACCCAGGCGGTGACGGGGAGGGAGCCTGCGGGGCGGCCGTCGGAGACCACGGGCAGACCCTGGCGGACCAGTTCGGTGACGACGGGATCGTGGTCGGAGGGGTCGATGACGACGGTGCCGTCGAGGGCGACGTTGGACCACACGTCGTGGCGGGAGGTGGCGGGGAGGATGACCAGGGCGTAGCCGCGGGCGAGCGCGGCGGAGGTGGCGGCCCTGGCCATCTCGGCGAAGTAGGCGAATTCGGTGAAGGTGAAAGGTTCATCCCCGTACGTCGTGACGGTCAGGCCGATGAGGCCGGACTTTCCGGTACGGAGGGTGCGGGCGGCGGCCGACGGGCGGTAGCCCAGCCGGTCGGCCACTTCGCGAACGTGGCGGCGGGTGGCGTCGGGCAGCCGTCCCTTGCCATTGAGCGCGTCGGAGACGGTTGTGATGGAGACGCCCGCCGCGGCGGCCACGTCCCTGATGCCGGCCCGGCCCTGTCGGCCGGCGGCCCGCCGGGTGGTCTCGGTCCGGCTCACCTGATGCTTCCCTGCTGCTGTCATGGCGAGCCGATAGTAGGGCTCGGCGGGGAGGGTGGTCTGGGTGCATATGCAGGCGTTGACAGGCACGTTTCTGCATGGTTCGCCACCCCCGATGACCTTGGAAATGAAGGCGTTTGATTGCTTAGAGTGAGTGTGGGCCTTGTCGTCGGGTCCGGGCATGCCAAAACGATGCGATCTCGGGCCGTTCTCAACTCACCTGCACGAGGGATGCGCGCCACGGCGCAGGCCACCGGCGCACGCATATATGCGTGCGCTCCCCCGCATTCCAGGCGCCCCCATTCTCGGAACGGCGGAATCCTCATAAGGTGAGCAGTATTGAGTCGACGGCGACGTCGTACGGGACGGTCGAGGAGGACCTGCGGTGAGCGAGAAGAGCCCGAAGCTGCGCGCCGAGCTGGACGGCATTCCGACATACAAGCCCGGCAAGCCGGCTGCCGCGGGAGGGTCTGTCGCGTACAAGCTGTCCTCGAACGAGAACCCGTATCCGCCGCTGTCGGGCGTGCTGGAGACCGCGGTCGCCGCGGCCGGGAACTTCAACCGGTACCCCGACATGGCCTGCACCGGCCTCGTGAACGAGCTCGCCGAGCGCTTCGGCGTGCCGGTCGAGCACATCGCCACGGGCACCGGCTCCGTCGGCGTGGCCCAGTCGCTGATCCAGTCGACCGCCGGCCCGGGCGACGAGGTGATGTACGCCTGGCGCTCCTTCGAGGCGTACCCGATCATCACGCAGATCTCGGGCGCGACCTCGGTGCGGGTCCCGCTGACCGACGGGGACGTGCACGACCTGGACGCCATGGCCGCGGCGATCACCGAGCGGACCCGGCTGATCTTCGTCTGCAACCCGAACAACCCCACCGGCACGGCCGTGCGCCGCGCCGAGCTGGAGCGCTTCCTGGACCAGGTGCCCTCGGACATCCTGGTGGTCCTCGACGAGGCGTACCGCGAGTTCGTACGGGACGCGGACGTTCCGGACGGCATCGAGCTCTACCGCGACCGCCCGAACGTCGCCGTGCTGCGTACGTTCTCCAAGGCGTACGGGCTGGCGGGCCTGCGCGTCGGCTTCGCGGTCGCGCACGAGCCGGTGGCGGCGGCGCTGCGCAAGACGGCGGTGCCCTTCGGCGTCAGCCAGCTCGCGCAGGACGCGGCGGTGGCTTCGCTGCGCGCCGAGGACGAGCTGATGGGCCGCGTCGGGGCGCTGGTGGGCGAGCGCACGCGGGTGCGCGAGACGCTGGTCGCCCAGGGCTGGACCGTGCCGGACACGCAGGCGAACTTCGTGTGGATGCGGCTGGGGGAGCGGACCGCCGAGTTCGCGGAGGCCTGCGAGAAGGCCGGTGTGGTGGTCCGGCCCTTCGCGGGCGAGGGCCTGCGGGTCACGATCGGTGAGACCGAGGCGAACGATCTCTTCCTGCACACGGCGGAGGCCTTCCGCAAGGAGCTCTAGCCGGTGAGGCGCCCCTGGCGGTGAGGGGCCCGGTACGGCTCAGGCGAGCTCCACGCGGACGGGATCACCCTCGCGCACGGTGGACAGCAGGCGGGGGTCGCCGTCGAAGGAGCCGAGCACGTTGCACGGGCTCGCCAGGCGGCTCTCGCCTCCGCGGGAGATGGGCGTGGGGCCGTAGGGCAGCGCGAGAGCGTCGCCCTCGGTCCAGAAGGCGACCGTGCCGGGGGCGACGACCTGCTGTGCGTCGTGCTCCAGGGCGACGGAGACTCCGGTGTCGAAGTAGACCTCCTCGCCCCAGGTGTTGGCGGAGGCGGAAATCGGAAGGGCCTCGGCCAGCGCCTTGCTGGTCGGGGTCTCGTCGAGGGTTGCGGTGAGCTGGCCCGCGGGCCAGGAGATTCGTATCTGCATGCGCCGCATTCAACAATCTGTTGAATCGATTGGCTAGAGGGGTACCCCGCTCGAAGGTGGCTGAGGGCGGTGCGACATAATGCTTGTGAATGTGAACGCGTTCACAAGCGTGTCCTGCTTCCTCCCGGTATGGAAGGAACCCGCCAGGCAGACTGCGGCTGTGACCACGGCGACGACAAGGAGAAGACGACGTGGACCTAGCTTTGGCGCCGGAGACATTGGCGCGATGGCAGTTCGGCATTACGACCGTCTACCACTTCCTCTTCGTACCCCTGACGATCTCGCTCGCCGCCCTTACGGCGGGCTTGCAGACGGCGTGGGTGCGCACCGAGAAGCAGAAGTACCTCAGAGCCACAAAGTTCTGGGGAAAGCTCTTCTTGATCAATATCGCGATGGGTGTCGTCACCGGCATCGTCCAGGAGTTCCAGTTCGGCATGAACTGGTCCGACTACTCGCGATTCGTCGGCGACATCTTCGGGGCTCCCCTGGCCTTCGAGGCGCTGATCGCCTTCTTCTTCGAGTCGACCTTCATAGGTCTGTGGATCTTCGGCTGGGACAAGCTGCCCAAGAAGATCCACCTCGCCTGCATCTGGATGGTGTCCATGGGCACCATCCTGTCCGCCTATTTCATCCTGGCGGCCAATTCCTGGATGCAGCACCCGGTCGGGTACCGCATCAACGAGGAGCGGGGCCGGGCGGAGCTGACCGACTTCTGGCTCGTGCTGACCCAGAACACCGCGCTCACCCAGTTCTTCCACACCATCACGGCCGCCTTCCTGGTCGGCGGCGCGTTCATGGCCGGAATCGCGGCCTTCCACCTGGCGCGCAAGAAGCACATCCCCGTCATGCGGAGCTCGCTGCGCCTCGGCCTGATCGTCATGATCATCGCCGGTATGGGCACGGCGATCAGCGGTGACCTGCTCGGCAAGGTCATGTACAAGCAGCAGCCCATGAAGATGGCCGCCGCGGAAGCGCTGTGGGACGGCGAGGCGCCCGCGCCCTTCTCCGTCTTCGCCTACGGAGACGTGGACAAGGGCCACAACAAGGTGGCGATAGAGGTCCCCGGCCTGCTGTCCTTCCTGGCCAACGACGACTTCACCTCCTTCGTCCCGGGCATCAACGACGTCAACAAGGCGGAGCAGGAGAAGTTCGGTTCCGGCGACTACCGGCCCAACATTCCCGTCGCCTACTGGGGCTTCCGCTGGATGATCGGCTTCGGAATGGCCTCCCTCGGTGTCGGGGTGCTGGGCCTGTGGCTGACCCGCAAGCGCTTCATGCTGCCGGCGGGCCTGCGTACCGGGGAGGACGAGGTCCCCCACCTGGTGCTCTTCAAGAAGCCGCTGAGCCCGAAGTTCGCCAACCTGTACTGGATCGTCGCGCTCTGGACGATGGGCTTCCCGCTCATCGCCAACTCCTGGGGCTGGATCTTCACCGAGATGGGCCGCCAGCCCTGGGTGGTCTACGGGGTCCTGCGCACCAGGGACGCGGTCTCGCCGAACGTGTCCCAGGCCGAGGTGCTCACCTCGATGATCGGCTTCACGCTCCTCTACGCCGTGCTGGCCGTGATCGAGGTCAGGCTCATGGTCAAGTACGTCAAGGCCGGACCGCCCGAACTCACCGAGGCAGACCTCAATCCGCCCACCAAGATCGGCGGGGACGACAAGAACCCCGACCGGCCGATGGCCTTCTCGTACTGAGGCCGAGGAGCGCACACCATGGAACTCCACGATGTCTGGTTCGTACTCATCGCCGTCCTGTGGACCGGCTACTTCTTCCTGGAGGGCTTCGACTTCGGCGTCGGGGTCCTGACCAAGCTGCTCGCCCGTGACCGCACGGAGAAGAGGGTCCTGATCAACACGATCGGGCCCGTGTGGGACGGGAACGAGGTCTGGCTGCTCACCGCGGGCGGTGCCACCTTCGCCGCCTTCCCCGACTGGTACGCCACCCTCTTCTCGGGCTTCTACCTGCCGCTGCTGCTCATCCTGATCTGCCTCATCATCCGTGGCGTCGCCTTCGAGTACCGGCACAAGCGCCCCGAGGAGCGGTGGCAGACCAACTGGGAACACGCGATCTTCTGGACCTCGCTGATCCCCGCGTTCCTGTGGGGCGTCGCCTTCGCCAACATCGTGCGCGGCGTCAAGATCGACGAGAACAAGGAGTACGTCGGCAGCCTCCTCGATCTGCTGAACGTCTACTCGATCCTCGGCGGACTGGTCACCCTCACCCTGTTCACCTTCCACGGCACGGTCTTCACCTCGCTCAAGACCGTCGGTGAGATCCGCGACCGCTCGCGGAAGCTGGCCACCCGGCTGGGTGTCGTCACCGCCGTCCTGGCGCTGGTCTTCCTGATCTGGACCCAGGTCTCGCGCGGCGACGGTACGAGCCTGATCGCCATGATCGTCGCGGTGCTGGCGCTGGTCGGGGCCCTCGGCCTCAACCTGGCCGGCCGCGAGGGCTGGTCGTTCGCGCTCTCCGGGGTCACCATCGCGGCGGCCGTCGCGATGCTCTTCCTCACGCTCTTCCCGAACGTCATGCCGTCCTCGCTGAACGAGGCCTGGAGCCTCACGGTCACCAACTCCTCGTCCAGCGCCTACACCTTGAAGATCATGACCTGGTGTGCGGCCGTGGCCACCCCGCTCGTGCTGCTCTACCAGGGCTGGACGTACTGGGTGTTCCGCAAGCGGATCGGGACGCAGCACATCGTCGATGTGCACTGAGTTCCCGCGACGCATGACCTGCCCGTCCGGCTGACGACCTCCCCGAGGGGATGTTTCACGTGAAACCGATCGACCCGCGCCTGCTCCGGTACGCCCGTTCCACCCGCCTCTTCCTGGGGGCGATGGTGGCCCTGGGCCTTGCCGGGGCGGGGCTGGTCGTCGGTCAGGCGATGCTGATCGCCGAGATCGTGGTCGGAGCCTTCCAGGAGGGGCTCGACGGCCAGGCGCTCCGGACGCCGCTGCTGCTGCTCGCGGCGGTGGCGCTCGGGCGCGGGCTGATCGCCTGGCTCACGGAGCTGGCCGCGCACCGGGCCGGCGCGGCGGTCAAGTCGGAGCTGCGGGGCAGGCTGCTGGACCGGGCCGCGGAGCTCGGGCCCGGCTGGCTGGCCGGGCAGCGGACCGGCTCCCTGGTGTCACTGGCCACCCGGGGTGTGGACGCGCTCGACGACTACTTCTCCCGCTACCTGCCCCAGCTGGGGCTCGCGGTGGTCGTGCCGGTGGCGGTGCTCGCCCGTATCGTCACCGAGGACTGGGTGTCGGCGGCCATCATCGTGGTGACGCTGCCCCTGATACCCGTGTTCATGATCCTCATCGGTATGGCCACCCAGTCCCGGATGGACCGCCAGTGGCAGGTCCTCTCCCGGCTCTCGGGGCACTTCCTCGACGTGGTGGCGGGGCTTCCCACCCTGAAGGTCTTCGGCCGGGCCAAGGCGCAGGCGGAGTCGATCCGCAGGATCACCGATGACTACCGGCGCGCGACGATGCGGACCCTGCGCATCGCCTTTCTCTCCTCCTTCGCCCTGGAACTGTTGGCGACCCTGTCGGTGGCCCTGGTGGCCGTCACCATCGGCATGCGGCTGGTCCACGGCGAACTGGACCTCTACACCGGGCTGGTCATCCTGATCCTCGCGCCCGAGGCGTACCTGCCGCTGCGGCAGGTGGGAGCCCAGTACCACGCGGCCGCCGAAGGGCTGGCGGCCGCCGAGGAGATCTTCCGGGTACTGGAGACCCCCACCACCGGTACGGCCGGTACGGCCGAGCTGCCGGTCGGCGCTCCCCTGCGGATCGAGATCGAGGGGATCGCCGTCCGCCACGAGGGCCGGGGCGAGGACTCGCCCCGGCCGGTCTCGCTGACGGTGGGGCCCGGGGAGTGCGTGGCCCTGACCGGCCCGAGCGGAGCGGGGAAGTCCACCCTGTTCCAGGTGCTGCTGGGGTTCGTGACGCCCACCGCGGGGCGGGTCCGGGTCGCGGGCGTGGACCTGGCCGAGCTGTCGCCGGCCCACTGGCACCAGCAGATCGCCTGGGTGCCGCAGCGGCCGCACCTGTTCGCCGGGACGATCGGCGAGAACGTACGGCTGGCCCGCGCGGGGGCCTCCGACGCCGATGTGGCCGAGGCACTGCAGAATGCCGGCGCCTGGGAGTTCGTGACCGCGCTGCCGCGCGGGGTGGAGACACCGCTGGGCGAGGGCGGCGTCGGACTGTCCGCCGGACAGCGGCAGCGGCTGGCCCTGGCGCGCGCGTTCCTGGCGGACCGGCCCGTACTGCTGCTGGACGAGCCGACGGCGGCGCTGGACGGCGAGACCGAGGCGGGCATCGTGGACGCGGTCCGGCGGCTCTCCGCCGGGCGGACCGTCCTGCTGGTCGTGCACCGGCCGGCGCTGCTCGCCGTCGCGGACCGGGTGGTGGAGATGGCGGCGGGCGCCGGCCTGGAGGGGCAGCCCGCCGAGGGGACGCCCGCCCACCGCGCCGCTTCCCCGGCCGGCGCCGGGTCTCCCATCCCGGCTGCGGCCGGTGACCGAGGTGCGCACGTCCCGGACGCCGGGGAGTGGATCCTCGGTGCGGCGCACGACCGGGCGCCGCTGCCCGCCGGTGGCGGGACCGGATCGAATGCGGCCGGTGGTCCGCTGCGCCGGGTACGGGGGGTCGCCAGGGCGTGGCAAGGACGGTTCAGGCTCGGGCTGTTGCTCGGGGCGCTGGCCGTCGGATGCAGCGTCGGCCTGATGGCCGTGTCGGGCTGGCTGATCTCCCGGGCCTCGGAACAGCCGCCCGTGCTCTATCTGATGGTGGCCGTCACGGCCACCCGGGCCTTCGGAATGGGCCGCGCCGTCTTCCGGTACGCCGAGCGGCTCGTCTCGCACGATGCCGTGCTGCGGATGCTCGCGGACCTGCGGGTCTCCGTGTACCGCCGACTGGAACGCATCGCGCCCGCCGGACTGCGCGAGCACCGGCGCGGGGACCTGCTGGCGCGGCTCGTGGCCGACGCCGACGCACTGCAGGACTACTGGCTGCGCTGGCTGCTGCCCGCCGGCACCGCCGTGCTCGTCGGAACGGGCTCGGTCGCCTTCACCGCGTGGCTGCTGCCCGAGGCCGGAGCCGTGCTCGCCGCCGGACTGCTCACCGCCGGTATCGCGGTACCGCTGGTCAGTGGGGCCTGCGCCCGCCGTGCGGAGCGAAGGCTCGCTCCCGCCCGGGGCGAACTCGCCACCCGGGTGGCCGACCTGCTCACCGGGACCGCGGAGCTGACCGTGGCCGGAGCGCTGGAGGACCGCAAGGGCCGGGCACGGGAGAGCGACGGCCTGCTGACGCGCATCGCCGCACGCGGCTCGGCCGCGGCCGGGCTGGGCGGCGGCCTGTCGGCCCTGGTGTGCGGGCTCACCGTCGTGGCCGCCGCGGCCGTCGCCGCGAACGCCGTCCACGACGGACGGCTGTCCGGGGTGGCCATGGCCGTCGCCGTCCTGACACCTCTGGCCGCCTTCGAGGCGGTGAACGGCCTTCCGCTCGCCGTCCAGTACCGCCAGCGGGTGCGCCGTAGCGCCGAGCGGGTCTACGAGGTCATCGACGCGCCGGTTCCGGTCACCGAGCCCGAGCAGCCCGCCGCCGCTCCCGCTTCGCCGTTCCCGCTGCGGCTGACGGGCCTGTCCGCCCGCCACCCCGGACAGGAGCGCACCGCGCTGCGGGACCTGGACCTGACCCTGGAGGCCGGCCAGCGCATCGCCGTCGTCGGTCCCTCGGGATCCGGCAAGACCACCCTGGCCCAGGTCCTCCTCCGGTTCCTCGACCCGGCCGAAGGCGCGTACAGCCTGGGCGGGAGCGACGCGCGCACGCTCGACGGCGACGACGTACGCGCCCTCGTGGGCCTGTGCGCCCAGGACGCGCACATCTTCGACAGCTCGGTCCGGGAGAACCTGCGCCTGGCCCGGACCGGGGCCGACGAGGAGCAGCTGCGGCAGGCGCTGGCCGCGGCCCGGCTGCTGGAGTGGGCCGACGGCCTCCCGGACGGGCTGGACACGCTGGTCGGCGAGCACGGCGAGCGGATCTCGGGTGGTCAGCGCCAGAGGCTGGCCCTGGCCCGGGCGCTGCTCGCGGACTTCCCCGTACTGGTCCTGGACGAGCCGGCCGAGCATCTGGACCTGGCCACGGCGGACGCCCTGACGGCGGATCTGCTGGCCGCGACCGAGGGCCGGACCACCGTACTGATCACGCACCGGCTGGCGGGCCTGGAAGCGGTCGACGAGGTGCTCGTGCTGGACCGTGGCGAGGTCGTACAGCGCGGCCCGTACGCGGAGCTGGCCGCCGCCGAGGGACCGTTGCGGCGGCTGCTGGAGCGCGAAAGGGCAACGGACGGGACTTTGGCCAACTTTCCCCGCCAATAGGGACTAACTACTCTCAGGACCATGTCAGCGCAGGAGTCACCGGATCCCTCACCGGATCCCTCACCAGATCCGTTGCCGGGGCCGCCTGTATTTCCGGGACCGGCTGGAATCCCGGGAAGCGCGGGGGCTTCGGACCCGCTGGTGGCCGCCACCCGGGCCGCCAGGAGTCTGCACGGTCTGTCCACCGAGCTCACGGCCCGTGTGCCGCAACTGCTGGAGGCCATGAGGTCGGTCGGGACCGGGCTTGAGCTGCACTCCACGCTGGACCGCATCTGCGAGACCGCCGCCGAGCTCGCGGACGCCCGCTACGCGGCGATCGGTGTCGTCGACACGGAGGGCCGCGGGCTCTCGGACTTCGTCACCCACGGGATCAGCGCCGACCAGGCCCGGCAGATCGGGCACCGTCCCGACGGGAAGCGGGGCCTGCTCGGAGCGCTGATCTCGCACTCCGACACGGTGCGGCTCGCCGATCTGACGAAGGACCCGCGCTCGGCGGGCTTCCCGCCGCACCACCCGCCCATGAAGACCTTCCTCGGAGTGCCGATCCGGGTGCAAGGAGAGATCTTCGGCAATCTCTACCTCGCCGAGAAGAACGGCGGCGGCGAGTTCAGCGACTACGACGTCCACATGGTCCGGGTCCTGGCCACCGAGGCGGGCATCGCGATCGGCAACGCCCGGCTGTACGAGGCCGCCACCCAGCGCGAGCGCTGGATCGACGGCTCGGTGGCCGTCACCACCGCCCTCCTGTCCGGCGGGGACGCGGACGACGCCCTCGCGGTCGTCGCCGAACAGGCCCGCAGGCTGGCCGACTCCGCCGCCGGGATCGTCATGCTGCCGGCCGAGGAGGGCGGGATGGAGATCGTCGCGGTCTCGTCCGAGAACCCGGCCACCTCGCTCGGTCTGGTGATCCCGGCCGGGAGCCCGGTGGTGGACAGGCTGCTGGAGGGCGAACCGGTCTTCGTGGACGACGCCGCGTCCGACCCCCGCATGGTGAGTGAGCTCACCAGCCGGTACGGCCCGTGCATGCTGCTGCCGCTGCAGAGCGGCGGGCGGGTGCTGGGTGCGCTGGTCACCCCCCGGGCCCGCGGCGCCGGCCCCTTCACCGAAGCCGAGCGGACACTGGCCACCCAGTTCGCCTCGCAGGCGGCGCTCGCCCTGATGATGGCCGAGGCACAGCGCGACCGCGAGCGGCTGGCGGTGTTCGAGGACCGTGACCGGATCGCCCGCGACCTGCACGACCTGGTCATCCAGCGGCTCTTCGCCACCGGGATGATGCTGGAGGTCGCCCAGCGCCGGTCCATGGTCCCCGAGGTGCGCGACGGCGTGGGCAAGGCCGTGGACGAACTGGACGTGACGATCCAGGAGATCCGCACCGCGATCTTCGCTCTCCAACAGGGCCCGGCGGAGGCCCCGTCCGGGTTGCGCACCCGGGTGCTGCGGGAGATCAACATGGCCGCGGTGCCCCTGGGCTTCAAACCCGCGCACCGCTTCCTCGGCCCGATCGACACGATGGTCGGCGAGCTGGTGGGCAAGAACCTGATCGCCGCGCTGCGCGAGGCCCTGTCCAACGCCTTCCGCCACGCCGAGGCGACCCGGATCGACGTGGTGATCGACTCCACCGTCACGCTCGCCGACGGCCGGGCCGGGGTCCGGCTGGAGGTCGCCGACGACGGGGTCGGGATCCCGGAGGGCGGGCGCCGCAGCGGGCTGCGGAACCTGCGCCGCCGGGCCGAGTCGCTGGGTGGCGCGAGCTCGTACGGCCCGGGTATCGGCGAGGACGGCGGCGGGACCACCCTTGTCTGGGAGGCCCCGCTCCAGCCGACTTCCTAGGGGGCGTCCGCCTGGGCCTGCTGCCGTGCGGCCCGTTCGGCCAGGATGCGCTCGATGACGAGGGCGACCCCGTCCTCGTTGTTGGCGACCGTGCAGCCGGACGCGGCCGCGATCACATCGGGGTGGGCGTTGCCCATGGCGTACGAGGTGCCCGCCCAGCTGAGCATCTCCACATCGTTCGGCATGTCCCCGAAGGCGACGACCTCGGCGGGTGAAATGCCCCGCTCGGCGCAGCACAGCGCCAGGGTGCTCGCCTTGGACACGCCGGGCCCGCTGACCTCCAGCAGGGCGGTGGGACTGGACCGGGTGATCGACGCGTACTCACCGGCGGCGGACCGTGCCAGCGTCAGGAACTCGTCCGGGGCCAGCTCGCCGTGGTGCGCCAACAGCTTGAGCACGGGTGCGGCGCTTTCGTCCGTGTCCTCGTGCAGCAGCTTCTCGGCGGTGGCGACCCGGGCGCCCGGGTCCTTGAAGAAGGGCGGGTACGCCGGCTCGTAGTTGATGCCCGTGGTCAGTTCCACGGCGAAGGAGGTGCCGGGTGCCGCCGCCCGCAGGGCATCGACGACAGCAAGGGCAGCCTCCCGTGGAAGGGCTCTGACCTGCACGAACTCTCGTCCGGCGTGCAGGTCGACCACTGCCGCGCCATT
Source organism: Streptomyces spororaveus (assembly GCF_016755875.1). Classification (NCBI taxonomy): domain Bacteria; kingdom Bacillati; phylum Actinomycetota; class Actinomycetes; order Kitasatosporales; family Streptomycetaceae; genus Streptomyces; species Streptomyces spororaveus. Next base: position 4,495,937 of record NZ_BNED01000005.1, read on the forward strand.
GGCGCAGATCGCCAGGCCGTGGCCGTGGACATGGTCGCTGACCACATCCATCCAGCGGGCCGGGCGGCCGGTGACGAAGAAGACCTCGATGCCGGCCTCCTCGGCGGCGGCGAGCGCGGCGACCGTGCGTGGCGAGACGGACTTGTCGTCGCGCAGCAAGGTGCCGTCGAGGTCGGTGGCGATCAGCCGGGGCGTGGGGGTTGGCCCGTCCGGGCACTGGGGAGCCGAGGTCACGGCTCCATCTTCGCCCATGGCCGAAGGGGCCCTGACCATGGGCCGGGGGCTGCCGACCTCGGGCGATGTTTCACGTGAAACGCCGCCGTTTCACGTGAAACATCGGCTCGCCGTAGGCTCGAAGCATGAGTCTGCGTCTGAGCACGGTGATCCTTCCGGTACGTCGATGGCACGAGGGGGGACGCGATCAGTGGCTCCGGGCCGAGCAGCTCGGATTCCACACCGCCTACACCTACGACCACCTGTCCTGGCGGACGTTCCGCGACGGCCCGTGGTTCGGTGCCGTGCCCACTTTGACCGCGGCGGCCACCGCCACCGAGCGGCTGCGCCTGGGCACGCTCGTCACCTCGCCGAACTTCCGGCACCCGGTGACCCTCGCCAAGGACCTGATGAGCCTGGACGACATCTCCGGCGGGCGCATCACCCTGGGCATCGGCGCGGGCGGCAACGGCTTCGACGCGACCGCGCTGGGCCAGGAGCCGTGGTCCCCGCGCGAGCGCGCCGACCGGTTCGCCGAGTTCGTGCCGCTGCTCGACCAGTTGCTGACCGAGGGCTCGGTGAGTCACGAAGGGACCTTCTACTCGGCCGAGGAGGCCCGCAACATCCCCGGCTGTGTGCAGCGGCCGCGGCTGCCGTTCGCGGTCGCCGCGAACGGGCCGCGCGGCATGCGGCTCGCGGCCCGGCACGGCCAGGCCTGGGTGACCACGGGAGACCCGAAGCTCTTCGAGGAAGGCACGCCCGAGCAGTCGCGTGAGGCCCTGCGCGGACAGCTCGAACGGCTCGGCGCGGCCTTCGGGGAGATCGGGCGGGACCTTGAGCCCGTGGAGAAGATCCTCCTGACCGGCTTCACGCCGGAGGCCAACACCGTGCTGCAGTCCCTGGACGCGTTCGTCGACTTCGCCGGTCGGCACCGCGATCTCGGGTTCACCGAGGTGGTCATCCACGCCCCTATCCCGGACTCCGAGTTCGCCGCCGACGAGGCCGTGTTCGAGAAGATCGCCACCGAGGCCCTGGCCCAGCTCGACAGCTGACCGGCCGGTCGTCGCCGCTCGCGGGCGCGGGCGGCGACGACCGGGACACCGACGGTCTAGGTGTCCTTGTCGTTCAGCTGGGCGAGCAGGCGCTCCGCGGACGGCAGGAGCCAGTCCGGCACGTCGCTCTCGGGCAGCGCCCGGGCCTCGTCGATCAGTGCGGAGACGCGCGCGGCGCCCGCGTCCGCGTCGCCCCGCTCCTGCTCGGTCCAGGCCGCGTTGTTCAGGCACTGGAACCGGTCCCGCAGATGGTCGGGGCCGAGCTCGGCGTAGACCCGGGCGGCCCGGTCCCACAGCTCGATCTCCTCCACCCGCAGCACGTCGACCTCCGCGGGGCTCAGCCGGGCCGCCGGATCGGACCCCGCACCGGCGAGGTCCTGGCCCCGGTCCGCGTCGTCCTCCCGGTCCTCCCGGTCCTCGTCGTCGTCCTCGTAGGACTGCTCGTTCGTGTTGACGTACCGGTCGAGCACCTGCGCCAGCTGGTGCCAGGTCTGGGCGAGTTCGGACCGCAGCTCAGGGGCTCCGGGATCGGCGGCCAGGGCCGCCTCCAGCACCTCGGCGGCCTCCTCCATCCGCTTCCGGGCCCCCGTCACCGCCGTGGCGGTGACCTCCTCACGCAGGCCCAGCCAGGCCAGGGAACGCAGGATCCGCACCTCGGCCACCGGGACCTCTCCCGTCAGCCGGTGCAGCTCCAGGGCCCGCTCGTAGGCGGCTGCCGCCTCCACGGCCAGGTTCGCGTCGCTCAGGGTATCGGCGGCCGAGTGGGCGAGACCCGCCTGCGGACGCGGATCCTCCCAGCCCCGGGTGACCTCCGCGGCCAGCAGGTACTGCTCCGCCGCCGGACGGGGCTCGTTCAGCCGGCGCAGCAGGTCGCCCAGGAACTCCCGGGCGGACACCGCCTGCTGATCGCCGTGCTCCAGCAGGTCCGCCAGCGCTGACTGCAGGACCTCCGCCGCCTCGGCGCTCCGGCCGTCCGCCGCGTACGCCCGGGCCAGCAGCAGCCGCGCGTGCGCACCGCCGTCGGCGGTGAGCCCGGCCTGGTCGAACCAGTGGGCTCCGGCCAGCGCGTGCTCCGCGCTCTCCGCGGCCGCGTCGCCCCGCCGCAGCAGGATGTCCGCGAGGGTGAGCCGTACGACGCCCTGAGTCTCGGCATCGGTCACCTCGGCGGCGTGCTCCAGCGCGGAGCGCGCCGCGTCCTCCGCCTCCTCGGGACGCTCCAGCGTCATCAGTACCCCGGCCCGCAGCACCAGCGGGTCCACGGCCTGCCACGGGCGGCCCGACCGGGCCGCCCGCGCGGCGGACGCCGCGAGCAGAGGCACGGCCCGATCCGGGTCACCCTGTGCCAGGGCCACCCGGCCCAGCATTTCCTCGGCCTCCGCCACCAGGTCCGCCGGACCGCCCTCATGAGTGGCGATGAAGTCGGTCAGCTCGGCGGCCAGCTCGGTGTGGTGGTCGTGGTGGTCGTCCGCGTCGGGCGTCTCCACCGAGCGCAGGTACGACTCCATCCGGATCGCCGACAGTTCCGCGAGCGCGATGCGCCGGGCCCGCAGGGGCTCGGCGGCGTCCAGTGCCCCGGCGGACCGCAGGGCGACGGCCAGCAGTGCCCGGACCTCCGCGGGCGCGGCTCCGGACTGCGCCGCCACACTGGCCAGACGCAGCTCCGCGAGCGCCGCACGCTCGGCGAGGCCGAGCGCCCGGTAGCCGTCCCGGACCGCGCCCAGCAGCTCCGGCGCCTCCTCGGCGCCGCGCCGTCCGGCGGCGAGGGCCTGGTGGTCCGCGAGGTCGGCGCGGACCAGCGGATCGACCTCCGGCCGCGCGTCCACGCGTACCGCCACCTCTGCCCACAGTGCGTCCGTACCCGGATGGCCCAGGTCGCGGGCGCTGCGGGCCCGCTCCACCAGCTCGGTGAAGGCGTCGGCCGTCAAGGCAGGCCCCGGCCCGCCGGGGGCGGCGGCGGGGAGGGAAGCGGCCGGGGGAGCCTGCGGCAGTGCCGTACTGCGCACCCCCAGCGGGAGCCCGGCCGTCAGCGGTTCCCGGTCCACCTGCGCGTGGAAACGGTCCGAGACCCGGGTCGTGCCGTTACGCGCGTCGAACTGCCGGGCGATGTCCAGGCAGCCCGCGTACAGCACCTCGTACAGCTCGTCGACCGTTCGAGGGCTTCCCTCGTAGGGCACGGCCGGGGTCCGCCCGTGCCCCAGTTCCCGCAGGCGGCGCAGCAGCACGAGGATGCCGCTGTGGAAGGCAAGCCGGTCGTCGAGGTTGGCGAGCGGAGCCACATGGGCGGCGTGTTCGGCCAGGATCTCCAGGCCACGCGATTCGTTGCCGGTGAGCGCGCAGAACTCGATGTGCTTGCCGACCGAGGGCAGCAGGCTCTCGTTGCCGCGGGCCAGGCGGTAGCCGCGCAGGTGGTGGGAGCGCGCCTCGTCGGTCCGGCCGAGCCGCAGCAGCGGGAGCAGCGAGGTGGCGAGCAGCCGGTGGGGCTCCTCGGCGCAGGTCAGGTCACCGTCGAGCACCGGCTTCCACAGGTCCAGGGCTTCGGCGTCGTCGCCGTTGAGGACGGCGTACTGGCCCTGGCCGTTGAGTTCGCAGGCCAGGCAGTCGCTCATGTCGTCGCGCTCGGCGGCCAGCCAGCGCCGGAAGGCCCGCTCGGCGCGCTCGTCCTGGCCGATCGCGTCGGCGAGCCACAGCTCGGCCTCGCGCACGGGCCGTTCGCTGTAGCCCGCGATCCGGTAGCGGCGTTCCATCTCCTCCAGCCAGCCGGTGGCCGACTCCAGCGGGACTCCGGGGGAGTCGGAGATGGCCGTGGCCACCCACTTGAACTGCCAGAACAGCGAGTGCGCCTCCCAGTGGGAGAAGGCTCCCGGGTCCTTGTCGTACTCCTGGAGCAGCCGGGCGAAGGGGACCAGCATCCTGGACGACTCGGAGCTGTAGAGGTAGGCGTTGATCAGGTTGTCCAGTGCCTCGCGGAAGAGGGCCTGGTCACCGCTCGTCTCGGCCGCGCCGGCCAGGGCCTCGGCGTGCGCGTTGCGCGCGGCGCCGTTCGGCGATTCGCGGTTCTCCGCCAGGCCCCGCACGATCTCCTCGCGCGTCAGCGTCGTCACTTCTGGTCCTCCTGGGTGTCGCGGGCGCCGGTGGAGTGGGTCGCCCATTCCAGGAGTCCGAGGAAGGCCCGGTTGAGCAGGGTGGAGTCGGCGGGGCGCAGCGGGCGCTGGGACATCAGCAGGGCCTGCCCGTAGAGCGATTCGACGGCGGTGCCGGTCAGTGCCTCGTCGGGCAGCGCGGCGATCCGGCGGACGAGCGGGTTGTTGTGGTTGAGGACCAGGCGGGCGCGCGGCGCGGAGCCGCGCAGCGCGCCGAGGATGCCGCTCCACAGGGAGTCGGCGCTCTCCAGCGCGGCGGTGCGGTCGCGCTCCTGGCGGGCCTGGCGGTCGTCGAGGTACAGCGCGGGCACGGCGACGGGCTGGAAGGCGCGCAGCACCACGTCGCAGCCCTGGGCCTCCAGGCGGGTGCGGGCGGTGGCCAGGAAGGGGGCGAGCGAGAGTTCGGCGGCGGTCGGCACCGGGTCCAGCCGTTCGGTGACCGCCCCGGCGTCGAGCTCGGTGACCTTGAGCTCCGGGCGTACGGCGGGCAGCAGGGCGAGCAGGTCCGCGTCGTAGGTGTATCCGGCGTTGATGACGCCGAGCCCGTGGGCCGCGGCGATCGGTGCGATCTGCCGGAACTCCTCGACGGTGCGGGTGAAGTGGATGTCCGTGTGGGCGGCCGCGAACTCCTGGAGGCTCATCGAGCCGTCGCTGGTCTCGAACGGCAGCCACGGCAGCATCAGCCCGAGCAGCTCGGGGTCGTGCCGGGCCATGGACTTCACGCCGAGGTGGTGGACCTGGAGGAAGGCCGACAGGCGGTCCGGATCGCTCGCCGCGAGCTCGGCGAGCCAGCCGCGGACGCGGGCGCCGAGGGCCTCCCGTACGGCGGCGAGGGTCTCGTCGTCGTACAGGTTCTCGCGGGAGGCGGTGGGCCGCAGGGTGTCCGTGTCGAGGACGGCGCGGACGAAGAACGCCCAGTCGGGCAGCAGGTTGTCGGCCCGGTCGGTCAGCAGCATGCCCTTGAGGTGGACGCGGTGTCCGGCCCGGTGGGCGGGGCTGGTCGGTTCGGGCAGGACGTACGCGACTCCGCGTACGCCGGCGACCGGCAGATCGAGGTCGATGCTGTCGAGCGGGGTGAAACCGAAGAGCTGCGCACAGTGCCCGGCGAGGGCGACGCGACGGGCGGCCGGGGTGGGGTGGGGCCGGTCCCACACGGCGGGCCGGTCGGTGACGGGGCGCGGCTCGCCGCCCTCGCCGTCGTCGAAGGTGATGTCGTACGGCAGCAGGGAACCGTAGTCGCGGGCCAGTTCCTCGACCTTGGCCGGGACGGCCCATTCCGCGGCGCCCGGGCGGGCCTCCAGGACGACGGTGGTACCGGGTTCGGGCCTTTCCTCGTGGGGCAGTTCGCGGACGGTGTACGAGCCGTCGTCCGTGGCCAGCCATTCGACGGGCGCGGCCTCGGGGTCGCGGGCGGAGCGGGTGACGACGCGGATCTGGCGGGCCACGACGAAGCACGCGAGCAGGCCGATGCCGAACTGGCCGAGGAACTCCTGGCGGGTCGCCTCCAGGCCGTGCTCGTTGAGGTCGGCGCCGTCGTCGCCACGCTTCGAGCTGCGGCCGATGGTGGCGAGGAGGGAGTGGGCCTCGGCGGCGGTCAGGCCGATGCCGCTGTCCTCGATGCTCACCCGGCCGCCGGACGCCGAGAGCCGGATGCGGACCTCCGCCGCCGGGTCCAGGGCGTGGCGCGCGGTGATCGCGTCCACCGCGTTCTGCAGGAGTTCGCGGACGTAGACGCGCGGGCTGGAGTAGAGGTGGTGGGAGAGGAGGTCCACCAGGCCGCGCAGATCGACCTGGAAGCTGTGGGGTGTCGACGGGGGCGCGGACGGGGGCGTTGACGGGGACGTGGACGTCATGGGGCGTCACCTCGCGTGCGTACGGGGATGGTTCGGTGATCGCGAGGTCCCCCCCTCACAGATCCCGGAGTGGTTCACAGATTAGGGGGATGGTCGGACAATCTCCGTGTGAATTCCGGCGCCCCGGATGGCTGCGCTGCCGGCTGCCCATATGCCTGCCGGGACGCCTGCCGCGGGATGCCTGCCGGGCGCGCGGCCCCGGACGCCCGGCCCGGTGCTACGGAAAGCGCAGGAACTGCGGCGGTACGGCGTCCACCAGCCACACCCCGTTGGCGCTGATCCGGAAGACGTGCCCGGCCGCTCGCATCGCCCCGGCGTCCACGCTGAGCACGACGGGCCGGCCGCGCCGCGCGCCGACCCGGGTGGCGGTCTCCCGGTCCGGGGACAGGTGCACGTGGTGGCGGGCCATCGGGCGCAGGCCCTCGGCGCGGATCGGCTCCAGGGCCGCGGCGACAGTGCCGTGGTAGAGGTACGCGGGCGGTTCGGCCTCCGGAAGGTCCAGGTCCACGGCGACGGTGTGTCCCTGGCTGGCCCGGATCCGGGTGCCGTCGACGGCGAACCGCTGCTTGTCGTTGGCGGCGACGACATGGTCGAGCTCGGCCCGGCTGACGTGGAAGCCGTGCGCGGCGGCCGCGCGCAGCAGGTCGTCGATCTCCACCCAGCCGTGGGGATCGAGCACCAGTCCGATCCGTTCCGGCTGGTGTCGCAGGTGTTTCGAGACGTACTTCGACACCTTCACGGTGCGTCTTTCATCCATGGCCCCAGCGTGCCCGGTCGAGCGGGCCCGGGGCAGGGATTTTCCGGGGGCGGCCGATGGTGACAGGTGGTGGACACCCTCTATCGCTCTTCCAAGATGCGGAATATATTTTCCGCTGCCACTTCTGTTCAGGGGGAGAAACCATGACAGCCCAACCCTCACTGTCACGCCGCGCCGCTGCTGAGCTGATCGGTACCGCCGGCCTGCTCGTGGTCGTGATCGGCTCCGGGCTCAAGGCCGCCGAGCTCAGCCGCGACACCGGTGTCGCCCTCATCGCCAACTCGTTCGCCTCGGCCATCGGCCTCGGGCTGATCATCACGATCTTCGGCCCGCTGTCCGGCGCCCACCTCAACCCGGTGGTCACCCTCACCTCCTGGTGGTCCCGGCGGACCGGCGGCGACGGTCTGGGCGGCCGCGAGGCGCTCGTCTACGCCGTTGCCCAGAGCGCCGGGGCCATCGGCGGCGCCCTCGTCGCGGACGTCATGTTCGGCCGGACCCCGGGCACCCTCGCCACCCAGGTGCGCGACGGCGGTCACCTGCTCATCGGCGAGGTGGTCGCCACTGCAGGCCTCGTCCTCCTGATCCAGGGCCTCGGCCGGACCGGGCGCCCCAGGCTCATCCCGGCGGCGGTCGCCGCGTACATCGCGGCCGCGATCTGGTTCACCTCCTCCGGCTCCTTCGCCAATCCGGCGGGCACCATAGGGCGCAGTTTCAGCGACTCCTTCACCGGCATAGCGCCGCAGTCGCTGCCCGGATTCGTCGGCGCCCAGCTGGTCGGCGGGATCCTCGGGCTGGCCCTGGCCGCCCTTCTCTACGGACCGGGGACGGGCTCCGGGACCGGGGCGCGGACCGGGTCCCGGTTCAGGTCCGCCCGGAGCGCGGAGCCGGCGCCGGTGGACGGAACGAGTCCCGCCACAGCGGCGTACGAGACCGTAGGGTGAGACGCCGTCTCGGTTGCCCACAGGAGAAGGGGACTTGTCCACAGCCGTTTGGGCGGGTTTTGACGGCAAACGCGTGATCCGCCCTGTGGAACCTGTGGAACCTGTGGAATCCGAGGACCCGGACCCGGTCGGGCATGACCGGGCCCGGTGCCGCGACCGGATGTCCTGCTAGGCCCGCTCGCCCCTGCGCGCCAGATCGTTCATCGTCCGGGCCTGGAGCTCCCGCTCCGTCGCGGCCCGTACGAACTCCGCCACATGGTCGGCGCCCACCAGCTCCTGCACCGCCTGTACTGTTTCGGCCGGCAGCGCCACCGGCGAGGGCCCCGTCGGCCCCGGTGCGCCGGCCGACCCCAGGTGCCGCTGGAGGTGCCGGGTCGCGAACAGGCGCATCGCCCGCGCCAGCTCCGCGTCCACGGTCTGCTGGGCCAGCGGCCGCAGCCGCCGCACCATCGTCGCGGCCTCCGCCGCGTCCGCGTCGGTGGGCGGCACCTGCCCGAGGTAGCGCGCGAAGACGTGCTCGGTGGTGAACTCCAGGAACCGCGAGGCGATGTGCTCCACCTGTCCCCGCAGTTCCCGCAGGTGCCCGGTGATCGCCGACAGCGGCACCCCGGCCGCGTACAGCTCGGCGGCCACCGCCAGCTCCTGCGGGGACGGCACCAGGAACTGGTCCGGGCGCCCCGGGATCCGCTCCAGGACCCCGAGCTCGCACGCCTCGTCCACGGCGTCGTCGTCCGGCCGGCCGCCGAACCGCTCGTTCAGCTCCTCCCGGCTGATGCGGGCCGCCTCCTCGTCGGTCCACGGCCCGTGCACCTCGGCGACCAGCCCGAGTACGCCGCCCAGGCCGCGTCCCGCGTCCCAGGCCTCCAGCAGTTCCTTGATGGAGGCCAGGGTGTAGCCGCGGTCCAGCAGGTCGGCGATCTGGCGCAGCCGAGCCAGATGCGTGTCCCGGTAGACGTTGGAACGGCCCCGCCGCTCCGGTTTCGGCAGCAGGCCGCGGTCCTGGTACGCCCGGATCGTGCGCACCGTCGCCCCGCTGTGGTGTGCCAGATCCTCGATCCGGTATTCGGCTACCGCCTGATCGGACAATCCCGGCTCCCTACGACATCGCGGCTCGGCCGACCGCGCCCGCCGCGGTCCGGGCGGCAGGTGAGGCCGCAAGGTACTCGACCGCCCTGCGCAGCGAGCCCTCCTGCGAGGGATGGTACGACCGCCGGAAGTAGCGGGGTATGGCCATGCCGAGCTCTCTCCACGGGGGCAGCAGGCCCTTGGCCACCGCGCGGTTGTGCGCGCCGAGCGAGTAGCGCAGCCGGCCGCCCAGTTCCGGGTCGTTGCGTATGAGGTACGAGGCCCCCCACATCCACAGCCACGCCAGCACGGGCGCGACCACGACCATCCCTTCGACGCGCCGCGCGTAGCGGGGCAGAGCCGCTCCCCCGCAGTGCTGGTACATGTCGAAGGCGACGGAGCGGTGCTCCACCTCCTCCGCGCCGTGCCAGCGCAGCAGGTCCAGCATGATCGCGTCCGCCCCGGCCCGGTCGAGCCCCTCGGCGCGCAGCACCCAGTCGCCGAGGACCGCCGTGAACTGCTCGATCGCGGCGACCACGGCCAGCCGGAAGCGCAGCCACTCCCGCGCCGTGACGGGCGCCCCGAACGGCGGGGCCTCCCCCAGCAGTTTCTCGAAGAGGAAGTCCACGTGCCGGGTGTACGCCTGGGTCGGCAGGCGCTGCTCGGCGAGGTGGTCCAGGACGTAGGAGTGCTGCACGCTGTGCGTGGCCTCCTGGCCCATGAACCCCTTGACGTCACTGCGCAGCTCGGGGTCGGTGACCAGGGGCAGGCCCTCCTTGAGGACCCGCACGAACCACCGCTCCCCGGCGGGCAGCAGCAGGTGCAGCACGTTGATGACGTGGGTGGCGGTGGGCTCGCCCGGTATCCAGTGCAGCGGGGTGGTCTTCCAGTCGAACGCCACCCGGCGCGGGCCGATCGGATACGGGCCGATCGGGTCCGCGGTCCCGCTCACAGCTTCGGTTCCATCCTCGCGATGCGCCGCAGCGCGCGCGGGGCGAAGCGGGACATCCACAGGGCGCCCTTGGACTCCGGGGTCACGGGTACGACGGCCTCGTTGCGCACCACCGCGCGCAGGATCGCGTCGGCCACCTTCTCCGGCGGGAAGTTGCGCAGCCCGTACAGCCGCGAGGAGCGTTCCTGGCGGCGCTTCTCCTCGGCCTCGTCCACCCCGGCGAAGCGCGAGGTGGCGGTGATGTTGGTGTTGACGATGCCCGGGCAGATCGCGGAGACGCCGATCGACTTCGAGGCCAGTTCCGCGCGCAGGCACTCCGACAGCATCAGCACCGCGGCCTTCGAGGTGCTGTAGGCGGGCAGGGTCCTGGACGGCAGGTAGGCGGCGGCGGAGGCGGTGTTGACGATGTGCCCGCCCTGGCCGCGCTCGGCCATCTGCTTCCCGAAGATCCGGCAGCCGTGGATGACGCCCCAGAGGTTGACGTCCAGGACCTTCTTCCAGTCCTCGGCGCTGGTGTCGAGGAAGGCGCCGGACAGGCCGATCCCGGCATTGTTGACCAGGACGTCGACCACTCCGTACTCGGCGGCGACCTTCGCCGCGAGCTTCTCCATCGCCTGCTCGTCACTGACGTCCACGCACTCCGCCCAGGCCTCGGCGGCGCCGACGAGACGGGCCATGCCGGCCGTGCGCGCCGCGCCTTCCGCGTCGCGGTCCACGGCGACCACCCGGGCCCCGGCCTCGGCGAAGGCGAAGGCGGTGGCCCGGCCGATGCCGCTGGCCGCGCCGGTGACCAGGACCAGCTGGCCCGCGAAGCGGTCGGCGTACCTGCCCGGGGCCTTCTGCTCCGGTGCCCTCGTCGCGGGCTCCTCCCGGTCGGTGACGAACTCCGTGATCCAGGCGGCCAACTGGTCGGGCCGGGTCCGCGGCACCCAGTGCTTGGCGGGCAGGGTCCGCCGCAGCAGGTCCGGGGCCCAGCGCTCCAGACCGTCGTAGAGCCGCTCCGACAGGAAGGCGTCCCCGGTCGGGGTGATCAGCTGTACGGGCACGTGGGCGTACGCGTCGGGGCGCGGCCGGCGCAGTCGCGGCCGTACGTTGTCGCGGTAGAGCCAGGCGCCGTGCGCCGCGTCCGAAGGCAGTGAGGCCGTCGGATAGGAGCCGGCCGGCACCTTCTCGATGCGCTGGAGCATCGCGGGCCACCGCTTGCCGAGCGGTCCGCGCCAGGCGAGCTCCGGCAGCACCGGGGTGTGCAGCATGTAGACGTACCAGGACTTGGCGCCCTGGCCGAGGAGTTGTGCCGCACCCCGCGGGGTGGGCCGCGTCATCCGCTTCTTGATCCAGTGGCCGAAGTGGTCGAGGGAGGGCCCCGACAGCGAGGTGAAGGAGGCGATCCTGCCCTCGGTGCGGGCGACCGTGGCGAACTCCCAGCCCTGTACGGAGCCCCAGTCGTGGCCGACCAGGTGGACGGGCCGGTCCGGGCTGACCGCGTCCGCCACCGCCAGGAAGTCGTCGGTCAGCTTCTCCAGGGTGAAGCCGCCGCGCAGCGGCTGCGGCGCGGTGGAGCGTCCGTGGCCGCGTACGTCGTAGAGCACCACGTGGAAGCGGGTCGCGAGCCGCTCGGCGACCTCCGACCAGACCTCCTTGCTGTCCGGGTAGCCGTGCACCAGCAGTACCGTCGGCCGGCCCGTCTCGCCGAGCTCGACCACGCACAGCTCGATCCCACCGGTGCTCACCCGGCGCTCGCGCGCACCCGCCAGACCCACCGCTTCCGCTCCGCCCATGTCGCTCATGCTGCCTTCTCCTCGGCCCAGCGCCGCACGTGCGGCAGATCGTCGTCCAGCCAGAACGCGCTCTCCTCGGGGTCCCGGGAGTCGGTGACGACCAGGATCTCCTCGAACTTCGCGCCGGTGCCCCGGAATCCGAGGTGCGGTTCCACCGCCCACAGGCCGGGCTGCGGCGGATGGTCGGAGAAGTGGTACGGGCTCCACAGCGGGGACCAGCCCTCGCGGTGCCCGTGCAGGGCGTCGCTGACCAGTCCCTTGAGGGACTGGGTGCCGAATCCGAAGGCGGTCGGCGACCAGCGTCGCTCCTTCACCCGGTCGATCTTGTGCGCGATCACGCCGAAGGGATAGGCCCGGTGCCGGTTGGCGTACCCCTGCCGGGTCATCAGCCGTTCGACGTTCTCGTAGATCTCGCGCAGGGAGCGCCGCTCGCGCACCTGCTCCAGGATCAGCTCGCGGTGCGCCTGGAGGTCGGACATGAGCCGGTCCTGCACCGGATTGAGCCCGAGGCCGCCCGAGTAGCCGATGTCGGCCGCGTAGCCCTTGTAGACCGGTGCCATGTCGAGGATGAACGGCATCCCCGGCTCCAGCTTCCGGTTGGTCGGGAAGAACTGCAGCGGGATCCTGAAGTTCGCGAAGGCGGTGCGGTCCCCGAACCAGGCGAAGGGCAGGTGGAACCAGTCCCGCACCCCGCGCTCCCGCAGCCACTCGCGCTGCATCCGCGCGGCCTCGCGCTCGGTCACCCCGGGCCGCAGCTGGGCCGCGACGGCCTCGGCGCACTCGTAGGAGAGGCGCTGCACCTCTCTGAAGCCGCTCAGTTCGGCGGAGCGTCGCCCGGAGAGTCGCGCGGTGCGTTGCTTGGTGTCCCCAGCCATCTCAGCCCGTCCATCCGTGTAGCCGTACGCGCCCGTAAGTTGACACTGATGAATGTGACAATGACTGGAGATCACGTCAAGAGTCGTGCACGTACCTGTGGACAAACTTGTCGGGTCCGCATCAGCCTCCAGTACGGGTATGTACGCCTGAAGGCTGAGACGGGATCCAGCTCCAGGTCTGACGTCTCGCGCGAGACGCGCCACTAACGTCGAACCCGTGACTGTCATCGCGACCGAAAGCCTGAGCAAGCGGTACCCCCGAGTGACCGCCCTCGACCGGCTCTCCCTGGACATCGGGCCTGGTGTGACCGGCCTCGTTGGTGCCAACGGAGCCGGCAAGTCCACGCTGATCAAAATTCTGCTGGGACTGTCCCCCGCCACCGAGGGCAGCGCCGCCGTGCTCGGCCTCGACGTCCGCACGCATGGCAGCGCCATCCGTGAACGCGTCGGCTACATGCCCGAGCACGACTGCCTGCCGCCCGACGTCTCGGCCACCGAGTTCGTCGTCCACATGGCGCGCATGTCCGGGCTGCCGCCGACCGCGGCCCGCGAGCGCACCGCCGACACCCTGCGCCACGTCGGACTGTACGAGGAGCGCTACCGTCCCATCGGCGGCTACTCCACCGGCATGAAGCAGCGCGTCAAGCTCGCCCAGGCCCTCGTCCACGACCCCCAGCTGGTGCTCCTCGACGAGCCGACCAACGGTCTGGACCCGGTCGGCCGCGACGAGATGCTCGGCCTGATCCGCCGGATCCACACCGACTTCGGCATCTCCGTCCTGGTCACCTCTCACCTCCTCGGCGAGCTGGAGCGGACCTGCGACCACGTGGTCGTCGTCGACGGCGGCAAGCTGCTGCGCTCCAGCTCCACCAGCGACTTCACCCAGATCACCACGACCCTCGCGGTCGAGGTCACCGACTCCGACACCCACCCGGACGGCACCGCCGCCCTGCGCAAGGCGCTCACCGAGGCCGGCGTCACCCTGCACGCGGGCGAGGAGCAGGGCCTGCCCGGAGCTGGCCACATCCTCCTCGTCGAGGCGACCGGCGAGGAGACGTACGACACCGTCCGCGACACCGTCGCCGACCTGGGCATCGGCCTGGTCCGCATGGAGCAGCGCCGTCACCACATCGCGGAGGTCTTCCGCGACAACGACCAGCCCTCGCCCACCGTCCAGCAGAAGGGAGCCGGTTCCGATGGCGCCTGACACCTCGACCCAGATCCACAACATCGGCTACCGGTCCTACGACGGACCCCGGCTCGGCCGCGCCTACGCCCGCACGTCACTGTTCTCGCAGTCCCTGCGCGGCGCCTACGGACTCGGCCGCTCCGCCAAGTCCAAGGTCCTCCCGATGATCCTCTTCGCGGTGATGTGCGTGCCCGCGCTGATCATCGTCGCGGTCGCCATCGCGGTGCCCGGCTACACCGACCTGCCGATCAAGTACACGACGTACGCCGTGACCACCCAGGTGATCGTCTACCTCTACTTGGCGTCCCAGGCCCCGCAGTCCGTCTCGCGGGACCTGCGCTTCAAGACGGTGCCGCTCTACTTCTCGCGGCCCATCGAGCGCGTCGACTACGTCGTGGCCAAGTACGCGGCCATGGCCTCGGCCCTGTTCATCCTCACCGCCACCCCGCTGCTGATCATGTGGATCGGCTCGATGCTGGCGAAGTTCGACTTCTCCCACCAGATCAAGGGATTCGGGCAGGGACTCGTGTCGGTTCTGCTGCTGTCGCTGCTCTTCTCGGGCCTCGGCCTGGTGATGGCGGCCCTCACCCCGCGCCGCGGGTTCGGTGTCGCCGCCATCATCGCGGTGCTGCTGATCCCCTTCGGCGCGGTGACCGCGGTCCAGGGCATCGCCTACAGCACCGGCAACACCGGAGCCATCGAGTGGATGGGCCTGTTCTCCCCGATCACCCTCATCGACGGCGTACAGACCGCGTTCCTGAACGCGGACTCCGCCTTCCCCGGCGGCGAGGGCCCCTCGGCCGGTGTCGGAGTCGTCTACCTGCTCGTCGTCCTCGGCCTCATCGTCGGCTCCTACGCCGCCCTGATGGCCCGCTACCGGAAGGCCGGGCTGTGACCATCATCGACATCGACCACACTTCCCGCTGGTTCGGGAACGTCGTCGCCGTCAACGACGTGACCATGCGCATCGGCCCGGGTGTCACCGGGCTGCTGGGCCCCAACGGCGCGGGCAAGTCCACGCTCATCAACATGATGGGCGGCTTCCTCGCCCCCTCCACGGGCACCGTCACCCTCGACGGCGCACCGATCTGGCAGAACGAGCAGGTCTACAAGCAGGTCGGCGTCGTACCCGAGCGCGAGGCCATGTACGACTTCCTCACCGGCCGGGAGTTCGTCGTCGCCAACGCCGAACTCCACGGCCTCGACGACGCGGCAGCCCAGCGGGCGCTCGCCACCGTCGAGATGGAGTACGCCCAGGACCGCAAGATCTCCACCTACTCCAAGGGCATGCGCCAGCGCGTGAAGATGGCCTCGGCCCTCGTCCACGAGCCGTCCGTACTGCTCCTCGACGAGCCGTTCAACGGCATGGACCCGCGTCAGCGCATGCAGCTCATGGACCTGCTGCGGCGCATGGGCGACGAGGGGCGCACCGTCCTGTTCTCCTCCCACATCCTGGAGGAGGTCGAGCAGCTCGCCTCGCACATCGAGGTGGTCGTGGCCGGCCGGCACGCCGCGTCCGGCGACTTCCGCAAGATCCGCCGCCTGATGACGGACCGCCCGCACCGCTACCTCATCCGCTCCTCCGACGACCGGGTCCTCGCCGCGGCCCTGATCGCCGACCCCTCCACCGCCGGCATCGAGGTCGACCTGAAGGAAGGCGCGCTGCGCATCCAGGCCGTCGACTTCGGCCGCTTCACCGAGCTGCTGCCCCGCGTGGCCCGGGAACACGGCATCCGGCTGCTGACGGTCTCGCCCTCCGACGAGTCCCTCGAGTCGGTCTTCTCCTACCTCGTCGCGGCCTGAAAGGAGCTGGCACCCATGTACGAACCCACCGTTGCCCGGCTCACCTACCGGGCCCTGCTCGGCCGGCGCCGCGCGCTGATCCTCTTCGCGCTGCCCGCCCTGCTGATCGTCATCGCCCTCGTCGTCCGTGGCTTCGTCGGCGTGGACGACAAGGTCGCGGCCGACCTCCTCGGGGGCTTCGCCCTCGCCACCATGGTTCCGCTGATCGGCGTCATCGCCGGTACCGGGGCCATCGGGCCCGAGATCGACGACGGCTCCATCGTCTACCTGCTCGCCAAGCCGGTGAAGCGTCCGACGATCATCATGACCAAGCTGACCGTGGCGATCGCCGTCACCATGGTCTTCTCCGCGGTCCCCACCCTGATCGCCGGATTCATCCTCAACGGGAACGGCCAGCAGATCGCCGTCGCCTACACGATCGCCGCCCTCGTGGCCTCGATCGCCTACAGCGCGCTGTTCCTGCTGCTCGGCACCGTCAGCCGGCACGCGGTCGTCTTCGGCCTGGTCTACGCGCTGATCTGGGAGTCGCTTTTCGGCAGCCTGGTCTCCGGAGCCAAGACCCTCAGCGTCCAGCAGTGGGCCCTGTCCGTCGCGGAGAAGGTCGCCGGGAACGGGTACGTCGACGCCACCGTCGGCCTGCCCACCGCCGTGATCCTGCTCTGCGCGGTCACCGTCGGCGCCACCGTCTACGCGGGCCAGAAGCTCCGCCGCCTCACCCTGGCGGGCGAGGAGTAGGGTCTCCCGCCGCAGCACCCGCGAACCTGTGCCCCGCCCGGCCCACCGGCCAGGCGGGGCACAGGTTCGCGCGGCATCATCGGTGCATGGTCGCGCACACCGAGCCGGAGCCTTCCAGGCCCTTGCGGTCCTGGATACGCTCCTCGCCCGGAACGCACGTCTGGCTGCTGATCATCGCCGTCACCAGCATCATCGTCGCGATCGCCCCCGACCGGGTCGACAGCGTCCTGCTCCACCGCAACAGCAGCAACATCAACCAGCTCGTCAAATACCCCGTCCGGGCACTCGTCAGCAGTGCGTTCTGGATCGCGAACCCGGCCTCGCTCGCCCTCTACGTGGTGCTCTTCGAGCTGTTCCACGCCCCCGTCGAACGCTGGCTCGGCACCCTGCGCTGGCTCCTGATCGTCGCGACCGCCCACATCGTCGCCACCTTGATCAGCCAGAAGATCCTGCTGACGGCCATCCAGGACCACCGGGCCCCGCACAGCATGACCCACGTGGTCGACATCGGCGTCAGCTACGGGCTCGCGGCCTCCATCGGTGTCCTCACCTACCGGCTCCCCGGCCCCTGGAAATGGTTCTACCTGGCGGGAGCGGTCGCCTTCTTCGGGATCCCCCTGGTCACCGGCGGTACCTTCACCGACCTCGGACACGCCATCGCGCTCTCCGTCGGCCTGCTCGCCTGGCCGCTCACCCGCAACGTCGTTTCACGTGAAACATGACGGGGATCTAGGGGGTGTCCGCCTCCGGCTCCGCTGTGGCGAGACCGTGCTCCCAGGCCCAGGCGGCGATTCCCACCCGGTTGCGGGCCCCCAGCTTGGCCTGGACGTTCGCGATGTGGGTCTTGGCCGTCCCCGCGGTGATGTACAGCTCCGCGCCGATCTCGGCGTTGGTGAGCCCTCGCGCCACCAGGCGCACGATGTCCACCTCCCGCTCCGTCAGCGGATGCGCCGCGGGCCGGGCGACCGGACCCGACTGCGTCAGCCGGCTGAGCAGCCGCACCGTGATCTGGGGGCTGATCAGGGTGTCACCCGCCATCGCCGCCCGCACCCCTTCGATCAGCAGCGCCGGCCCGGACCGCTTCAGCAGGAAGCCGCAGGCGCCGTTGCGCAACGCGGTGTGCACGTACTCGTCCAGGTCGAAGGTGGTCACCACCACCACGCGCGTCGTCGGCGCCAGCAGCCGCGTCACCTCCAGCCCGTCGAGCCGCGGCATCCGGATGTCCGCCAGCACCACATCGGGCCGCAGTTCCCGGGCCAGGGCCACCGCGCTCTCGCCGTCCGCGGCCTCCCCCACCACGGTCATGTCCGGCTGCGAATCGAGGATCAGCCGGAAACCGCTGCGGATGTCCTCTTGGTCATCGGCTATCAGGATGCGTGTGGTCACGCCGCAATGATCACCCGAGGGCGTCCTCCCGCGCCGGGAAGACGGCGCAAACCCGCCACCCGCCGTCGGCACTCGCGCCGGCCCCCAGTGTCCCGCCCGCTGCCTCCACCCGGCCGCGCAGACCGGCCAGCCCGGTTCCGCCCCGTCGCCGCAGCCCCAGCCCCAGCCGTCCGCCCGCGCCGCCCCGGGGCGGCGCGGAGTTGGCCACGCTCAGCTCGATCCCCTCAGCGACCCGCCGCAGGCCCACCCGTACGAGCGCCGCCCCGGGCGCGTGCCGGCGTACGTTCGTCAAGGCCTCCACGGCCACCCGGTAGGCGGTGGTGTCCGCCTCCCGCGACAACTCCCGGACCGCCGCCCAATCGGCCTCCAGCACTCCGCCCTCGAACCGCTCCACGAGCCCCGGCAACTCCGAGGTCCCCGGGATCGGGGCGGACCGCGCGCCGGCCGCCTCCCGCAGCGCGTGCACCGTCCGGTCCATCGAGGCGAGCGCGCCGAGCCCCGCCGCCTCGATCCGCTCCAGTGCGCGGACCGCCTGCTCGGGGTCCTTGTCCGCCACGAACCTGGCCGCTTGTGCCTGCACCACGATGGCGCTCACGTCGTGCGCCACGAAGTCGTGCAGATCCCGGGCAAGTTCCAGCTGCTGGTCGCGCCGGCTGTCCCGGACGGCCTGGCGCATCCGGCTCGCCTGACGGCGCAGATACCCCCCGGCCGCCAGCGCGCCGAGCGCGGGCGCCGCCCAGAACGCCACCGCCCCGCAGATCTCCAGCCACGACGCCGTTCCCCACATCAGCGGTACGGGCCACACCGCGACGGCCGCCACGCCCAGAGAGGCCGCGACGGCCCCCGGATGCACCGGGGACCAGCGGGCAACCAGCACCAGCAGCGGCAGCAGGAGACCCACCCAGATCAGCGACCACGCCGGGGACGCACCCAGGAACGCCGCGAGGAGGCCGACGACGCCGGCCAGGGCCAGTAACGGGGCATACGCGGCACGGAGGTTGGCGGTCATGCCCCGACCCTACGAGCGCACCCCGGAGTCCGGCCATCTGCCGATCGGCAGAGCCGTACGGGCCGCCGTGGACCCGTCGGCCTGCTGATCGGCGGATGGCTGCGAAGGCCCCGGCCGACCAGGCTTGAGTCATCAACCAGCCCCTCCTGAAATGGACTTGGAAGATGACCTCCGACAACGCCGTCCGCACCTCGCACACCGTGCCCGGAGTCTCTCCGGGGATGCGCAGGCTCGCCCGGCTCACCTCGCTGACCGTGCTCCCCAGCTGTGTGTGGCGGCTCGCGATCGCGGTCGGCATTCCCATGGGCTGGGGCCCGGGCAGCGATCTGCACCACTCGTACTACCCCGGCTCCGCGTCCCTGGTCCTCGCCTTCGTCACCGTCCTGCAGGAGTGCCTGGGCCTGTTGAGCCTCGGTCTGGTCCAGCGCTGGGGCGAGGTGCTGCCCCGCTGGGTCCCGGTGCTGGGCGGGCGCCGCATCCACCCCCTGACGGCGGTGGTTCCCGCCGCGTTCGGTGCGGCCGCGCTGACCGCCATCACGACGCTCGGCGCCTGGACCTGGAGCGAGGTCAACGTCGCGAATCCCGACGCGCCCACCGGGCTCGCCCTCCGGATCTTCGACCTGTCTTATGCGCCCCTGCTGCTCTGGGGGCCGCTGCTGGGCATCCTCACCGTCGCCTACTGGCGGCGCCGCCGGATCCACGGCTGACGCACGGCTGATGCACGGAAATTCGCTGGTAAGAGACCTGCACCCGGTGCAGAGTGAGGGGTGCGGGGAGCAACAAAAGGTCCGGGGCAGCCACTTCGAGCGCGCCTGCGGCGCGGGCTGTCCCGGACCTCTCCTGCGTCCTATGTCCTACGTCCTGCGCGCTACGCGGCGCCCAGCAGACGCTCCAGCACCACCGCGATGCCGTCCTCGTCGTTGGAGGTCGTCACCTCGTCGGCCACGGCCTTGAGCTCGGCATGGGCGTTGGCCATCGCCACCCCGTGCGCGGCCCAGCCGAACATCGGGATGTCGTTGGGCATGTCACCGAAGGCGATCGTCTCCGCCGCCTTCACCTTCAGCCGGCGCGCGGCCAGCGACAGGCCCGTGGCCTTGGTCAGGCCCAGCGGCAGGATCTCGACGATGCCGGGGCCCGCCATCACGATGTCGACCAGGCTGCCGACGGTCGCCCGGGCCATCTTGACGAGCGTGTCGTCGTCCAGCTCCGGGTGCTGGATGTAGAGCTTGTTCAGCGGAGCGGTCCAGAGCGCCTTGGTGTCGTCCAGGTATACGGCCGGAAGGCCTTCCTGCACCTGGTACCCGGGCCCGAACAGCACCTCGCCGTCCACCCCGTCCCGGCTGGCCGCGAGGGCCAGCGGGCCGACCTCGGCCTCCAGCTTCGACAGCGCCAGACCGGCCAGCTGCCGGTCCAGCGTCACCGAGGTCAGCAGCCGGTGCGCGCCCGCGTCGTAGACCTGGGCGCCCTGCCCGCAGACGGCGATCCCCTTGTAGCCGAGATCGTCCAGCACGTGCCGGGTCCAGGGCACGGCCCGGCCGGTGACGACGATGTGCGCCGCGCCCGCCGCGGTGGCCGCGACGAGCGCTTCACGGGTGCGTTCCGAGACGGTGTCGTCGCCACGCAGCAGTGTGCCGTCGAGATCGGTCGCGACGAGCTTGTACGGGAACGGGGCCGGGCTCACTTGGTGATCGGCTCCAGGACCTCGCGGCCGCCGAGGTAGGGACGGAGCACCGGGGGCACCCGTACCGAACCATCGGCCTGCTGGTGGTTCTCGAGGATCGCGACGATCGTGCGCGGTACGGCGCACAGCGTGCCGTTCAGCGTGGACAGCGGCTGGGTCTTCTTGCCGTCGCGGTAGCGGATCGACAGGCGGCGGGCCTGGAAGCTGTTGCAGTTCGAGGCCGAGGTCAGCTCGCGGTACTTGCCCTGGGTGGGGATCCACGCCTCGCAGTCGAACTTGCGGGAGGCGGAGGAGCCCAGGTCACCGGTGGCGACGTCGATCACCTGGAACGGCAGCTCCAGGCTGGTCAGCCACTGCTTCTCCCATTCCAGGAGCCGCTGGTGCTCGGCCTCGGCGTCCTCCGGCGCGACGTACGAGAACATCTCGACCTTGTCGAACTGGTGGACGCGGAAGATGCCGCGGGTGTCCTTGCCGTACGTGCCGGCCTCGCGGCGGAAGCACGGGGAGAAGCCGGCGTACCGCAGCGGCAGCTTCTCGGCGTCGATGATCTCGTCCATGTGGTACGCGGCGAGGGGGACCTCGGAGGTGCCGACCAGGTAGAAGTCGTCCTTCTCCAGGTGGTACACGTTCTCCGCGGCCTGGCCGAGGAAGCCGGTGCCCTCCATGGCGCGCGGGCGGACCAGCGCCGGGGTCAGCATCGGGATGAAGCCGGCCTCGGTGGCCTGGGCGATGGCCGCGTTGACCAGCGCCAGCTCCAGCAGGGCGCCCACACCGGTCAGGTAGTAGAAGCGCGAGCCGGAGACCTTGGCGCCGCGCTCGACGTCGATGGCGCCCAGCAGTTCGCCGAGTTCCAGGTGGTCCTTGGGCTCGAAGCCCTCGGTGGCGAAGTCGCGGATGGTGCCGAGCGTCTCCAGGACGGTGAAGTCCTCTTCGCCGCCGACCGGGACGTCCTCGTGGACGATGTTGCCGAGCTGGAGGAGAAGCTGCTTGGCGGCTTCGTCGGCCTCGTTCTGCTCGGCCTCGGCGGCCTTGACGTCCTGCTTGAGCTGCTCGGCCTTCTTGAGCAGCTCGGCCCGCTCCTCGGGGGAGGCCTTGGGGATGAGCTTGCCGAGGGACTTCTGCTCATTGCGCAGTTCGTCGAAGCGCATGCCGGAGGACCTGCGGCGCTCGTCGGCGGAGAGCAGCGCGTCGACGAGTTCGACGTCCTCTCCACGGGCGCGCTGCGAGGCGCGGACACGGTCAGGGTCTTCACGGAGCAGCCGGAGGTCAATCACCCCTCCAGGCTACCGGGCTGGGGTTCCTGGGATCACACCGATATCACGCTGCGTGTCGCTATGTCCCAATTGCAACGAATGGATAAGTCTTGATGGCTGACCGGAAGTGGTCCGTCTCGGGGCGTCAATAAAAGCGGTCCCATTCCCCGAAAAGGGGCAGAATGCCGACGGCCGGGTGGGCCCTGAGCAGGGCTGGAGGGACTTCTTGTCCACAGGAATTGCTGGGGCCCGGATCTTATCCACAGGCTGTGTGCCGACTCTGTGGACACAGGAATAGATCATTCCTGATCGATGGGCGGCCGGGACGAATCAGGGTTCAAACCACCCCCACACACTCATTCGGGTGGGAATGACTCGCCCCAAAGAGTTGATCGGCGATGCGGGGGTGACACCGTTCACCTTCCGCTCCCCAGAGCGAAACCTGAGCTCCCCGGGTGATTTGTCGACCTTGTCGCGCCGTACTGTCGACTTGTCCCCAGGTTCCCATCTCCGCCTGTGGATAACTCTGTGGACAGTGGACGACGTCCTACGCCCGCCCGTCGAGGCAACGCCCCAGCCAGTCGGAGGCGGCCGTGAAGTCACCGTCGGAGGTTCCGGGCCGAGGAGCCCGGACATCACTCTGAGCGACACCGGCGCGCGGGTAGGACCCGAGGAAGCGGACCTGGGGACAGGTCCGCTTGAGGCCCATGAGCGCCTCGCTGACCCGCCGGTCGGAGATGTGCCCCTCGGCGTCGACGGCGAAGCAGTAGTTGCCGATGCCCTGGCCGGTCGGACGGGACTGGATCAGCATCAGGTTCACCCCGCGCACCGCGAATTCCTGCAGGAGCTCCAGCAGCGCACCAGGGTGGTCGTCGCCGAGCCACAGCACGACGGAGGTCTTGTCCGCGCCGGTCGGCGCGGCCGGCCGGGCCGGGCGCCCCACCAGCACGAACCGGGTCTCGGCGTTCTCCGCGTCGTGGATCTCGGTCACCAGCGGGACGAGCCCGTAGGTGGCGGCGGCGAACTCGCCCGCGAAGGCGGCGTCGAAGCGGCCCTCCTGGACCAGCCGGGCGCCGTCGGCGTTCGAGGCGGCCGACTCCCACACCGCGTCGGGCAGGTTCGCGCGCAGCCAGTTGCGCACCTGCGGCTGGGCGACCGGGTGCCCGGTGACGGTCTTGACGTCCGACAGGGCGGTCCCGGGGCGCACGAGCAGCGCGAAGGTGATGGGGAGCAGCACCTCGCGGTAGATCATCAGCGGCTCGCCCGAGGCCAGCTCGTCGAGGGTGGCGGTGACCCCGCCCTCCACCGAGTTCTCGATCGGGACGAGGGCGGCGGCCGCCTCGCCGTTGCGCACGGCGTCCAGGGCGGCCGGGACCGACACCATCGGGACGAGTTCCCGGGTCGCGGCTTCCGGCAGGGTGCGCAGAGCGGCCTCGGTGAAGGTGCCCTCGGGACCGAGATACGTGAAGCGGGTGGCTGACATGCGATCAGCCTAATGCCGGGGTGCCGCCTGCCGGATTGCTGTTCATCCTTCGAGCAGCCGCTGCCCCACGTACTCGCCGCTGCGGGGGCCGGGCGGGACCGCGTACAGGCCGCTGGACTCGTGCCGGATGAATTGCGACAGCGCGTCGCCGCGGTCGAGCTTGCGCTGTACGGGTACGAATCCGCGCAGCGGATCGGCCTGCCAGCAGATGAAGAGGAGCCCCGCGTCGGGAGCGCCGTCGGGGCCGATCCCGTCGTGGAAGGAGAAGGGCCGCCGCAGCATCGCCGCCCCGCCGTTCTGCTCGGGGGCGGAGATCCGGGCGTGGGCGTTGGACGGGATGACGGGCTTCCCGTCGGGGCCGATTTTGTCGAGCGCCATCTCGGTGGTCTCGCCACCGCCGGTCAGGGGGGCACCGGTGGCCTTCGTACGGCCGATGACCTGCTCCTGCTGGGCGGTGGACTGCTTGTCCCAGTCGTCGAGGAGCATGCGGATGCGCCGGACGACGGCGTACGAGCCCCCGGCCATCCAGGCGTGCTCGGCGGGTCCGGGGCCCGCGCCGGGTACGAAGATCCGCTTGTCGAAGTCGGGCTCCGAGGGCTTCGGATTGCCGGTTCCGTCGATCTGGCCCATCAGGTTGCGTGCGGTCATCGGCGTGCCGGTGGCGCCGGGAGACCGGTTGAAGCCGTTCATCTGCCAGCGGACGCGAGCGGCCTCTCCGGCGTCCTTCTGCAGAGCCCGCAGGGCGTGGAAGGCGACGAGACCGTCGTCGGCGCCGATCTGGACCCACAGGTCGCCGTTGCTGCGCTGGGCGTCCAGCCGGTCGGAGGAGAAGTCCGGCAGCGGGTCGAGCGCGGCGGGGCGGCGCGCGGTGAGGCCGGTGCGCTCGAAGAAGGAGTGGCCGAAGCCGAAGGTGACGGTGAGGGAGGACGGACCGGCGTCCAGGGCGATCCCGCTGTCGGAGGAGGCTGCCGGCTCGCCCGCCATCAGCCGTCGGGCGGTGTCGGACCAGCGCCGCAGCAGCGCGGCGGCCTCCGTACGCCCCGCTCCGGCGGCGAGGTCGAAGGCGACGAGGTGCCCCTTGGCCTGCAGCGGGGTGGTGATGCCGGCCTGGTGGTCCCCGTGGAAGGCCACCTGGGTGGCGCCGAGGGAGGCCAGGCCGCCTGCCGAGCCGGGCGCGGAGCCGCTTCCGGAGTCGGCGAGCACGGAGTGCGCCAGGGCGCCGCCTGTTGCTCCGAGGCCGATCCCGACGGCGCCTGCGGCGCCGACGGTACCCAGCAGCCTGCGCCGGGAGATCTCGATGTCGGGGTTGCTCTCGGTCACGCTGATCAGCCGATCTTCACGGTCTTCTGGACGGTGGTCTGGTCGATGTCCGAGGTGCGGACGGTCACGTCGATACGCCATTCACCGGCGAGCGGCAGCTGGACACCGGATGCGGTCCAGTGTCCGGGGGCCGCTTGCTCGGGGACGAGCGGCAGGGGGCCGATGTCCTTGGCGGGAAGGGTGAACGCCACCTTGATCTCGGGGAGGTCGAAGGGGGTGCCGTCGACGGACTCGGACCAGAGGTGCAGGGTGTTCGCGCCCACCCGCCCCGGGTCGAGTTCGAGCCGGACGGAGCCCTTGCCGTTCGGACCGCCGGTGTCGAAGGGCAGGGTGATCTTGACGGCCCGGTCGGGGACGGCGGTGGAGGTGGAGCCGCGGCCCGTCTCCTTCTCCACGGTCCGCCCGGGCTCGGTGCTGGTGAGCACCGTGGTGACGGCGAGCAGGATCACGGCGATGGCCGCCTCGGCGAGGACGGAGCGGCGCAGGCCGGTACGGTCCGGGTCGGCGTCCCGTACGCGCTTCTCGCGCGCGCTCTCGCGGGCGGCCCGCTGCCGGGCGAGCTGGGCGGCGCGCTCCGGGTCCGCGGGGACGGGCGCGGGCTCTGTTTCACGTGAAACACCGGAGCCTTCGGAGACGGTGCCAGGGCCTGTTTCACGTGAAACATCGTCCGAGGTGTGCCCGGCGGCGACGGATACCCCCGTGGAGTCCGCGGGAGTGTCGGCGAGCCTCGCGGTCCACCTGCGGGACACGTAGGCGATGCCGAGGAGGACGGCCACCAGACCGACCTTCAGGAGCAGCAGCTGCCCGTAGTCGGTGCCGGTGAGGGCGGACCAGCTGCCGAGCTGGCGCCAGGCCTGGTAGACACCCGTGACGGCGAGCACCAGGACACTGACGAAGGCGACCTTGGAGAAGCTCCTGACGGCCGCGCGCTCGATCCCGGGGACCTTGTGGAGGGCGACGAGCAGCGCGGCGAGACCGCCGAGCCATGTGGCGACGGCCATCAGGTGCAGGATGTCGGCGGGCATGGCGATACCGGGCTGGATTCCGGTGGAGGCGTGCTCCGAGAGGGCCCAGGTGGCGGCGATACCGCCGGACACGACGGCGCCTCCGATGGCGAGCCCGAAGGTGAGGTCGCTGGTGTCGTCCGGCATCTCGGCCTCGTCGGCCCGGTCGGCACCGGCGGTTTCCTCCCCGCCCCGGCCGGCCTCGTCGGGTCCGATGTCCGCCACACGGCGCGCGTAGACGCCGAAGAGGACCGCGAGGAAGAGGGCGGCCGCACCCAGCAGGAGCAGCCGGGAGACGAGCGAGGCCCCGGCCTTGGTCTCCAGGACGGCCCGGAGCCCGTCGAGGTCGAACGCGTCGGAGAAATCGCCGGACCCCGTGTACGGGGTCCGCAGCACCAGCATGGCGAGGGTGGCCGCGGTCAGGGTGACCCAGGCGCGCACGACGAGTTTCTGGAGCGGCCGTTCGGCGGCGCCCCGGCGCCAGCACAGCAGGATGAAGGCGGCGCCGCCGACGAGGACGGTGAAGCCGGCGTAGGCGGCGTAGCGGGCGATCCCGTACGCGATACCGACGGGTCCGCCACCCGCCTGCGCGGTGGGCAGGGTGACATCGGTGGCGGAGGGCGCGCCGATGGAGAACGTGAGGGCGCCGGAGATCGGATGGCTGTCGGCCGAGACGGCCTGCCAGGCGACGGTGTAGGTGCCGTTTGGCAGTCCGGTGTGCAGCGCGGTGCCGTAGCGGACGGTGTTCCCGCTGCACATGTCGCGCAGCTCACCGGTGTCCACGCGTCTGCCCTGGGGGTCGAGGACGCGGAGGGAGTCGTCGCCCATGGCCACCTGCTCCGAGAAGGAGAGCGTGACCTGGGCGGGGGCCGTGGCGACCACCGCCCCGTCCGCGGGGTCGCTCGCGGTGAGTGCGGCGTGCGCCGTGGCCGGTGAGGCCGCGGTGAACAGGGTCGCCAGCAGCGCTGCGAGGACCAGCGCGAGCCGCGGCAGGAGCGCCGCGGCACGGGCATGGGCCGTGGAGGGGGCGGTGGCCGTCATGGCGTGTCAGCTCCTCGATCCGTCAGTGGGCGTGGCCGGACGCAGTGCTCGGAGCCTGGGCGTTGTACGTCCGGTCCTTCACGTCCAGTTCGACCTTGACCGGACCGGCCTTCTCGAAACGGAGCTCGACGGTGACCTTGTCGCCGATCTTGGGCGTGCTCTTGAGCCCCATGAACATGATGTGGCTGCCACCGCGCTCCAGCCGGAGCTCGCCGTTCGCAGGGACGTCCATCGACTGGACCTGCTGCATCTTCTGGTCCTTGGTCTCGTGGATCTGGAGATCGTCGGAGAGCGAGGAGGTGGCGCCGGTGAGCTTGTCGGCGGTCCCGGAACCGTTCTTGATGACCAGGAACCCGCCGGCCATCTTGTCGTTCACCGGCTGGGGCATGAAGGCGCCGCTGACGGTCATCTTCGGCTCGGCCTCGCCGGAGCAGCCGGATATGGCGAGTGCTGCCGTCAGGGAGAGGGCGGCGGCGAAGGTGCGGGTGGTGCGGGCGTTCACGGGTTCTCCCCCTTGATGAGCTTCGGCAGGTCCCTGGTGTAGTCGTCGACGGTGGTGCCCTCGCCGTAGAGGACATAGCCCTCGTCGGTCTTGGGCGAGAACGCGATGACCTGGGCGCCGTGCATGGAGACGACGTCGCCGTTGGCGTCCTTCGTCGCGGGATCGATGCCGATGCCGAGCGTGCGCGCGGCGGCCTGGATGGTCGCGAAGTCCCCGGTGAGTCCGACGAAGGACGGGTCCTGCGACTTGAGCCACGCGGCGAGGGACTCGGGAGTGTCCCTCTCGGGGTCGGTCGTGACGAACACGACCCGGAGGTTGTCCTGCTCGGCCTTGGGGAGTGCCTTCTTGGCGACGGCGATGTTGCTCATCGTCAGCGGGCACACGTCGGGGCAGTTGGTGTAGCCGAAGTAGATGAGGGTCGGCTTGCCCTTGGTCTGCTCGCGCAGGTTCCACGGGTTGCCGGTGGTGTCCGTGAGGACGAGCTCCGGCTTGTTGAAGGGGCGGTCCAGGACCGTCGCGGCCTTGGCGTTGCTCTGCCCGCCGGAGATCTGGGTGACCCCGCTCGGCTTGACGGGCTCACCGCCGCAGGCGGTGAGGGTGAGTGCGGCCGCCGCGAGCAGCGCGGCGACCGTCACACGTGTGGTGCGCATGAAGAAATGTCCCTGGGATCGGGGATGTTACGGACGTAGCGGAACGGCAGCGCCCATGGGCGCGACGGATCAGGCGGACCGGCGGCGCGAGGCGATGCCGAAGGCGACCCCACCGAGTCCGACGACGATGCCGGCGATGCCGAGGACGCGCGCGGTGGTGTCGGTGCCGTGTTCGGCTGCGGCCTTGTCGTGGCCGTGCTCGGCGTCCTTGTCGGCGTTCTTCGGCTCGTCCGCCTTGGCACCGCTGTCGTGGTGGTCGTCGCCCTTGGGAGCGGTCAGCTTCAGGACGGGGGCGGGGTTCTGAGGCTCCGCCGCGCCCTCCTTGGCTTCCTCGATCCAGCGGACGACCTCGCCGTTGTCGTAGGTCTGGATGGACTTGAAGACCATCTGCTCGGCGTTCTCGGGCAGCTTGCCGACGGAGACCGGGAACTGCTGGAACTTCCCGGCCTCGATCTTGCCGCCGGTCCAGGTCACCTTGGTGACGACCTCGTTGACCTGCTTGCCGTGCACGGTCAGCGGCTTGTCGAGCTTGGTCTTCTCGACGGTGGACGTCCAGCCGGGGATGTCCTGCGGCATGACGGACGTGAGCGGCTGGTCGACCGGGAAGTTGACCTCCAGCTGCGTGGTCGACGCGTTGTCGCGCTCGTTGGGGACCTTGAAGTTGAGCGTCGCGTAGCCACCCTTGGCGGCCTCTCCGACAGGCTGCACACCGACGTGGGCGAAGGCCGGGCCGGAGAGGAGGAGGACGGAACCGGCGGCGACGGCGGCGGCGGCGGCGAAGGAGACGCGAGAGGTCTTCATGGCGGGAACACTCCAGGGAAGCGGTGGTGGCGATGGCTCCGGGCACGGGCGCGCGCGGAGTTCGCGGCACCGGTATCCCGCTCTGCGTCCGGGAAGAGGTGCCGCGTCAGGCTGCGAGGGCGAGTGCCACGGGTGGGCCGCGCCGGATCACCGTGTGCTGGAGTGCTTCCCGGCCCGTGCAGAGGGCGGGGTCGGACCCGGTCCGGGGGCCCTGAGGAGTACGTGCGGCCGAGCCCGCGAGCCCGGCGCCGAGGGCGCGTACGAAGGCCAGTGCGGCGCGCAGCGGACGCGTCGGGGCGGCTTCGGCGGAGCGCCGGGACAGCTCGACCAGCCGGAAGAGCGCGGCGTCGCCGCGGCCGAGCAGCCAGCCCGCCGCGAGCGCGGCCAGCAGGTGGCTGACCAGCATGGCCGGGCTGAACAGGCCGGTCGCGGGCGCCGTGGCAACGGCCTGGGCCACATGCGCGTGCGCGCCGTGAGCCTGCGTCGCGACCTGCCCGGCCTGTGCCGTCTGCTCGGCCAGGGCGGCCGGGTCCAGGCCCGCGGCTTCCAGGATCTGCCGGGCGTCGGCCGGGCTGAGCGGTACGGAGTTGCCCCCGCACACCAGCCGTGCGGCGAGCTCGGCGAGCGACGCGTCGGCGGTGCCGGCCGGTGCCTGCGCGGCCGCGGCGCTGTGCTGGCCGAGGCCGAACATCGCGTGCAGGCCGAGTTGTCCGGCGGTGAGCCCGGCTGCGATGCCGGGCAGCGTCCGCCGGCGGCCCGCGAGCAGGGCGGCGGCCGCGAAGACGGCGAGGAAGCCGAGAGAGAGGGACCACCAGGGCACGGTGGCGCAGGACGCCAGGGCGTGCCCGGTCGCGGACAGCACGACACAGACCGCGGTGAACACCGCGGCCCGGATCAGCCGGAGGCCGGCTCCGGCGTGCGTCGCGTGGGGGTCAGACATGGCCGGGCCATCATCGCACTGCGTTCACGCACTTCATACGGCAGGTCCGGAAGGTCCGCATGAGTCCGCTCCGCGGAGACGGTCCGGTCCCGCTGGGGACCGCCGCATACACCGCTCCCCCGGAGAGCCGCGTCGGCCGAACGGGCGTATTGAGGTCTCGGACGGCCGCGGGGCGCTTACGCCCCCTCGCGGGCGGCAATAGGTAACCGTATGAGCATCTGGTGGTCTCTCCACTTGAGGCGCGAAGCCGCGAGCGTGCCGCTCGCCAGGCGACTGCTGCTGGGGACCATGGAGACCGCGGGGGTGGACCCGGACATCTCCTTCGATCTCTCGGTGGCGCTGAGCGAGGCGTGTGCGAACGCGGTGGAGCACGGCGGCGGTGGCGAAATCCCGGACGATGCCGAGGCGTACCACGTCACGGCCTATCTGGACGGAGATTGCTGCCGCATCGAGGTGACCGATTCCGGTCCGGGTTTCCCGCCCGCGACGGTGGCCCGCCGCAGACCCTCCCTGGCCGAACACGGCCGGGGTCTGCACCTGATCGCCGAGCTCTCCGACCACGTCCGCTTCCGCAACCGGCCGGGCCGCGGCGCGGTGGTGAGCTTCGACAAGATGCTGAAGTGGCGCGACGACGCGCTGCTGAAGGTGTCGTAGGCGCCGTAGGCGCCGTGGGCGTCCCGGGAAGGGAACGCCGATGGGCGAGACCCGTACAGGAATCCCGCCCACCGACACGCGACGCGCGGACGTCAGCCCTTCAGGCGTGCCATCCAGGCCTCGACCTCGGTGGAGGTGCGGGGCAGGGCGGCGGAGAGGTTCCGGTTGCCGTCCTCGGTGACGAGGATGTCGTCCTCGATCCGGACGCCGATGCCGCGGTACTCCTCGGGCACGGTCAGGTCGTCGGCCTGGAAGTAGAGACCCGGCTCGACGGTCAGGCACATGCCCGGCTCCAGGGTGCCCTCGACGTACGCCTCGGTGCGCGCGGCGGCGCAGTCGTGGACGTCCATGCCGAGCATGTGGCCGGTGCCGTGGAGGGTCCAGCGGCGCTGCAGGCCCAGCTCCAGGACGCGCTCGACCGGGCCCTCCAGCAGACCCCATTCGACGAGCTTCTCGGCCAGCACGTGCTGGGAGGCGTCGTGGAAGTCGCGGAACTTCGCACCCGGCTTGACCGCGGCGATGCCGGCTTCCTGGGACTCGTAGACGGCGTCGTAGATCTTGCGCTGGATGTCGGTGTACGTGCCGTTGATCGGCAGCGTGCGCGTGACGTCGGCGGTGTAGAGGGAGTGGGTCTCGACTCCGGCGTCGAGGAGCAGCAGGTCGCCGGAGCGGACGTCGCCGTCGTTGCGGACCCAGTGCAGGGTGGTGGCGTGCGGGCCGGCGGCGCAGATGGAGCCGTAGCCGACGTCGTTGCCCTCGACCCGGGCGCGCAGGAAGAAGGTGCCCTCGATGTAGCGCTCGGAGGTGGCCTCGGCCTTGTCCAGGACCTTCACGACGTCCTCGAAGCCGCGGACGGTGGAGTCGACCGCCTTCTGCAGCTCACCGACCTCGAACGTGTCCTTCACGGCGCGGGCCTCGGAGAGGTAGACGCGCAGTTCCTCGTCGCGCTCCTTGGTCACCTTGTCGGTGAGAGCGGCCTCGATCACCGAGTCGTGGCCGCGCACCGCGCGGACCGGGCCGTCGGCCTCGGTGAGAGCCTCGGCGAGCTTGCGGACGTCCTTCGCGGGGATGCCCAGGAGCTGCTCGGCCTCGGTGAGGGAGTGACGGCGGCCGACCCACAGCTCGCCCTGGCCGGACAGCCAGAACTCGCCGTTCTCCCGGTCGGAGCGCGGCAGCAGGTACACGGTCGCGGTGTGGCCGGTCGGCCCGGTGGGCTCCAGGACCAGGACGCCGTTCTCGGTCTGGTCACCGGTGAGGTACGCGTACTCGGTCGAGGCCCGGAAGGGGTACTCGGTGTCGTTCGAGCGGGTCTTCAGGCGGCCGGCGGGAACGACGAGGCGCTCGCCCGGGAAGCGCCGGGACAGCGCGTCACGGCGGGCGAGGGTGTGGGCGGCCTGAGCGATGGGCTCCAGCCCGTGCAGCTCGGTGTCGGCCCAGCCGCTGCGCATGTTCTCCGCGAGTTCGTCGCTGACGCCCGGGTACAGACCGTTCTTGCGCTGCTTGTGCGTCTTCTTGGGCTGCTCTTCTTCCGGGGTCTCCGGGGTGAGCTCGTCAGCCACGTCTTCTCCTCAGCTACGACGGTACGGACCTGGGTGTGGACCGCATCCATCGTATGCGTGTACGGAGAGAGCAGGTTCCGAATCGTGCCGTCCGTCACGATTCGGAACCTGCTCCGGGCCTCATTCGAACCGGGCCGCGAGCAGCACGATGTCCTCGGGGGCGTCGGACGGCCGCCCGCCGGGCAGCACGGTCTTCAGGATGTGCTCGCACAGGGCCGCCGGGTCCTCGCGGACGCTGCGGGGGACCCCCGCGGCGGCGGCGTGCAGCCGGGCGTAGGCGCGGTCCATCGGGTCGCCCGTGTGGTGCAGCAGCCCGTCGGTGTAGAGAAGCACCGTTTCTCCGGGTGCGGGTTCGATCTCCACGCTCGGCGCCTCCCAGCAGGACAGCATGCCCAGGGGGGCGGAGAGCGAGGTCTCCACGTACTCGGTGCGGTGCTCGCCGATCAGCAGCGGCGGGGTGTGCCCGGCGCCGGCCAGGATGATCTTGTTGCCCTGGCCCTGAGCCCCTCCGGCGGGTTCGCAGTAGGCGAAGAGCGCGGTGGCGGAGCGGGCGGGCTCGGTGAGGCGCAGCAGCAGCTCCAGGTCGGACAGGACCGCCACGGGGTCCTCTCCCTCCATGACGGCGTAGGCGCGCAGCGATGCGCGCAGCCGCCCCATCGCGGCGACGGCGCTCGGTCCGGAGCCGGTGACGGAGCCGACGGCCAGCCCCAGAGCACCCTCCGGCAGCGGCAGGGCGTCGTACCAGTCGCCCCCGCCGAGCGGCCCCGTGTGGTGGCGGGCGGCGAGCTGTACCCCGGGGATCCGGGGGAGCCGGCTCGGCAGCAGCTCCTCGGAGACGGTGGCCAGGTGCGAGCGGGAGCGCTCCACCTCCAGCATCCGGGCCAGGTGTTCGGCGGCGTGGCGCACGTACAGCCCGGCGAGGTCGCGCTGGCGGTCGCTCGGCTCCGCCTGCTCGTCGTAGAGCCAGACGGCCGCGCCGAGCCGGCCGGTGGCCTCGGCGGTGAGGGGGAGCGAGTAGCTCGCGGCGTAGCCGAGACGGGCGGCGACCTCGCGGTGGCGGGGGTCCACGGGGGCGTCGAAACCCCCGGATCCGGGGGGCGCGCCCGGTTCGGGGAGGAACTCGGAGCCGCCCTGGGCGTCGGGCAGCCCGTCGAGGATCCGCCCGTAGGAGGTGGCGCTGCGCGGCACGGTCTCGATGTGGCCGAGCTCCGCGTGGCCCAGCCCGAGGCCGATCGTGCTGGACGGGCCGAGTCCGTCGGAGGGCTCCAGGACGACCAGGCCGCGGCGGGCGCCGACGAGCGCGGCGCCGGCGCGGAGGAACTCGCGGAGCGAGGAGTCGAGGTCACTGGTGCGCGCGAGGCGCTCGGTGAGCTCGTGCAAGGTGGTGAGGTCCGAGACCATGCCCGCCAGCCGGTCCTGGATGACACTGCCCGGGCCGCCGGGCGCAGGGGCCGGTGCGGGGGTGGTCCGGGCGGGCGTGGGCGCCGCAGTGTGAGGTGGCGTGGTTACCACCGGATCGATTCCAGCCACTTTCGGCAGATGCGGGGCGCTCATGGCGTCCGCCTTTCCACCTGGTGCGATTCGCCAAATAGCATCGCAAACCCCCAGATCGTGCTGCGCCGCCATCAAGGAATCCACATCTACACGCACACGTGGATGCATGTCCAGCATTGTCCAGGTGGGAATCCTGGTGTCCGTGGGACGGCAACTCACCGTCGAGCCAAGGCTAGAACTTGGCCGGAAAAAGCTGGAAGCAGTAGGTTTTTGCGATCGACTGAGCGGGCTCCGCAGGGGCCTCGGGTACGTACTCGGTGGTGGGCGAGGCCAGTTGGCCGCCGGGAACCGCCCGGCACGGACCGTCGTCCTTAGCGGCGGCCGCCGGTCTCGGTGGCCGGCGCGGGTCGTGCTCCACCCCCGCGGGACGTTTGATGGACCTGTAAGAAGACTGCACGAACCGTGTGAACCTGCTTCTGGCGGACAGTGACGCGAAACCTGTACGTGTGGTGAGACACCGGTTACATGGTGTGATGTGGCCCTCGGCGTTCAACGGAAAGGAACGAGCGCACATGCGCGAGATCCTCGGAAGGCGTCTCCAGCGGCTCCGCGATCGCTTTCAATCCCTGCGCCCCGACCCGGGACGGAGCGGCGACACGTCGACTCTCCTCGATGCGGCGCTCGTCTGCGCCACCACCTGGCAGTGGCCCGTCGTGCCCGGCGTGGGCCGGTCCGGCGCCGACGGCAGGCGATGCGCCTGCCCCGACCCCGACTGCGCCGTCCCCGGCGCGCACCCCTTCGACCCCGGACTGCTCGCCGCCACCACCGACCCCCGGATGGTGGCCTGGTGGTGGACCAACCGGCCCGCCGCCCCCGTCCTCATGGCCACCGGCGGGACCGCCCCGTGCGCGGTGAGCCTGCCGGCCGGCGCGGCCGCGCGTGCCCTCGTACGACTGGACGCGCAAGGCATGCGGCTCGGTCCGGTCGTGGCCACACCCACCCGCTGGGCGCTGCTGGTGGCGCCCTACTCGCTGGAGCGGCTCGGCGAACTCCTGTACGCGAAGGACCACGTGCCCTCCTCGCTGCGGTTCCACGGCGAGGGCGGCTACCTGTTGCTGCCGCCCTCCGCCGCGTCCAGCGGTGGCGGCCAGGTGCGGTGGGAACGTGAGCCTCGGGCGCAGACGGCGCAGGCGCAGCAGCTGCGGGGGCGGTCGGCGCGGTCGCCGCAGGCGCCGGCGGGAAGCCTCTGGCTGCCCGAGATCGAGGCGGTCGTGGACGCGCTGGTCGAGGCCAGCAGCGGTGCTTCCGGCGGCGGCAGCAGGCTCGCGTACTGACCTGCCGGGCCCTGCGGGGGACCCGCGGGCAGCTTGCCCGCGGGGAGGTGCGGGGCTCGGGAGGATCACTCGTACGGGTGTCAGCGGGACGAGTTTCCAAGGGAATTGGGCGCGGGGATCTCCGAGCCCCATTCCCTCCTCGCTATCTTCGGCGAATGAATCTCCGCCTGATCGGTATCGGCGCCGGTGTGTTGATCATCTTGTCGCTCCCGCTCGCCGGCGCGATCGCCGGGCCGGATTTTGCCGGTCAGGATGACGGAAAGGGCGGCGGCCTGTTCTCGGCGCTCGGGCTTTCGGACTCCTCCCGCACATCCCCCGCGGATCCCGCGCGCTCGTCGCCGACGGCCGGACCGCAGCAGCCCGGCCCGGCCGAGCAGCCGCGTACGGATTCCCGATGCGGACCCGAACTGTCCTCGCCGCACGGGGTGGAGGCGCAGACCTGCGTGCTGGTCGGTGAAGGCCAGACGTGGGGCCGGAGTTACTACCGGAACACAAGTGGTCGCGCGCTGGACGCGGTGCTGACGGTGATGGGTCCGGCCGGGCGCACGGTCCAGATCCGGTGCGCGGTGGGCGCGGGCGACGAACCGGGCCTGTGCGAGACGCCGAGGGAGGCTTCGGCCGGGAATCCGGAGAGCTACTCGGCCGTAGCGGAATTTGCAGTTCCGGATGATGAAGGGGAACTGCTCCTGAGGTCCGGGAGCAACTCACCGGCCTCGGGTGACGGTTGATCGCACCCTGAAAATCAAGGGCCCGGTCGCTGGCGACGGGGGATGCACCAGCGACCGGGCTACAAGAACGGTAACAAGAGATCGCCTGTTCGCAAATTCGATCTCCGATATTCAGACACCGATTTGCAGACGATTAGCGGGAGTTGTGACTCCGGTCACCGGCTCCGCGCGAGCCGCCCGGTCAGCTGAGCGTCACCTGGCGGTTGGTCAGTCCGCCGCGCGCCCGGCGCTCGTCCGTGGTCAGCGGGGCGTCCGTGGCCAGGGCCCCGGCCAGCCGCTCCGCGAACTCCGCCGCGGGCTTCTCGACGTCGTCGGCCGTGACCCCGGTGGGCAGGTCCCAGACGGGGACCATCAGGCCGTGGGCGCGGAAGGAGCCGACGAGCTTCGTGCCCTCGCCGAGGGAGGACGTGCCGGCCGCGTGCAGCCGCGCGAGGGCGTCGAGCAGCTTCTCCTCGGGGTACGGCATGACCCAGCGCAGGTGGTTCTTGTCCGGCGTCTCGCACCAGTACGCGGCGTCCACGCCGGTCAGCTTGACGGTGGGAATGGCAGCCGCGTTGGCGCGCTCCAGCGAGGCGGCGATCTCCGGCGAGGCGTTCTGGGCGTTCTCGGATTCCGGAATCCAGAATTCGAACCCAGTGTGGACAACCGGCTCGAAACCGCCGTCGGTGTCCAGGAGATCCTGAAGTCGGGGACCGTCAGCGGGAACCCGGCGGGCGGCGACCGGGGTACCGGGCTCGGCCACGAGGGCGCGCTCCAGGGTGTCGGCCATGTCGCGGGCGAGGTCACCGGAGGGCGAGTCGTTCTGCAGGCCGAGGAGGACGGACCCGTCCTCGCGGCGCAGCGCCGGCCACGCCATCGGCAGTACGGTCACCAGCGTGACGGAGGGGACTCCCTCGGGCAGACCGCCCTTGAGCGAGAGCGGGATGGTGGCGGCGGGCACCAGCTCGCGCAGCGCGACCCAGTCGCACTCGCCCGGCAGTCCCTCGAAGGGGCGCCGCACGTGCTCGGCGACGGCGTGCGCGGCCGCTGCGCCGTGGCAGGCCTTGTAGCGGCGGCCGGATCCGCAGGGACAGGGCTCGCGGGCGCCCACGACGGGGATTTCACCGTTGTTGAGCTGCGGCTTTGCAGTCTTGGCTGCGGGGCGCTTCTTGGCCATCGTGCGTGTCTCCCGGTTGCGGCGGTACGGCGTCGTGTCTGGGCGCGAGCCTAGCCGTTCGTACCGCCGGAACCGGTTGGGTGCGGCCGGGAGCACGGTCGGCGTGCGCTCCCGGTCGGCCGCCTGTGCGGATGACCGGTACTGCTGTCGTGCTGTCGTGCGGTCGCGGATCCCGGGTTCAGGGATCGAGGTCGTCGAACGCCCTGCTGAAGTCGATCGCCGGGGGCGCAACGCGCGTAGCGAAATCCTCGTGCCGGGGCCCACAGGCAACGATCACCCACACGGTGACCTCACCCGCCGCTCCGTCCCGGACACCCCAGTCCTGGGCCAGGGCGCTGATGATGTTCAGCCCCCGGCCGCCCCGTGCGGTGACCGAGGGCGTGGCAGGGACCGGGCGGGTGGGCCCGCCTCCGTCCGTGACCTCGACCGTCAGTCGTCCCGCTCTGTCGACGCGCCATGCGGCGCGTATCTCCCCGTCCCCGACTTCCCGAGAGCCGAGCGGCCTGCCGTGTCGGCAGGCGTTGCTGAGCAGTTCGGAAAGGATCAGTACGGCATCGTCCACGACCGATTCGGACACTCCGCTCATGCGCAATTGACCGCGCATCCGGCGTCTCGCCTCGCCCACGCCCGCAGGACCATGCCGTACGTCCATGCACGACGACGTGGGCACTTCCTGTGCCACCACCAACGCCACCCCCGGAACCTCCTTAGCCCCACGCATGGTCTGGATGCCCCAATGGCCTGGACCGGAAACCGTCGAAGCGGCCCGAAGCGGGCCCCTCGGACGCATTCACACCGACCGAATGCGGAGCGGATGCGCCGGGGCACACCCTGTAACGAACGGGTCGAGGGTGGCGGGTGTGCAAAAGGGGACTTCAGCGCCCGAGTTGGGACAGAACCTGGCGGGGTCTGTTCGTGATGATGGCTTCCACGCCCAGATCAGCGCAGAGCTGAACGTCTTCTGGTTCATTCACTGTCCATACGTGCACGGAGTGGCCCGCGCCCTGGAGCTTGTGGATGAAGGCGGGATGGTTGCGCACGATCCGCATCCCGGGGCCGGCGATCGTCACCCCGGCCGGCAGCCGCCCGTCCCGCATCCGGGGCGAGATGAACTGCATGAGGTACACGGTCGGAATCGTCGGCGCCGACGCGCGGATCCGGTGCAGGGAGCGCGCGGAGAAACTCATGACCCGCACCGGGTGGGGGCCCTCGGAGGGAGGGGCGTCCAGGCCGAAGCGCTTGAGGAGGACGAGGAGGCGCTCTTCCACCTGTCCGGCCCAGCGGGTCGGATGCTTCGTCTCGATCGCGAGCTGGACCGGTCGTCCGGCGTCGGACACCAGCTCCAGCAGGCGCTCCAGGGTGAGGACGGAGGTGCGCTCGGGGTCGGCGTCCCAGTCGGGGGACTCCTCGCGGTCCTTCCAGGAGCCGAAGTCGAGGGCGGCGAGATCGGCCAGCTCCAGGGCGGAGACGGCGCCGCGGCCGTTCGAGGTGCGGTTCACACGGCGGTCGTGGACCAGCACCAGATGGCCGTCCGCGGTGAGCCGGACATCGCATTCGAGGCCGTCGGCGCCGTCCTCGATGGCCTTGCGGTAGGCGGCCAGGGTGTGCTCGGGGGCATCCTCCGAGGCGCCGCGGTGGGCGACGACCTGGATGGTGCGCGGCATTGCGTGGGTCACCGGGTCATGGTGCCACCGAGAGGTGCCCGGGCGTCGGGGGTCTGCCCCGGGAGTACATGCGAAATGTCGGATATAAAGAATGGGGAGAGACGCACAGGTCCGGCTTACAGTGCTCTGACGGGTCATGGGAAAGGCTTTGCCCAGGAACTTGTGCGGCACGTCGAACGTTCAGTCGGACCGATAATCGCCAGAGAATTTTCCGAAGCCGTGTGTGACGAGGAGAGAGCGCTGTGAGCACCGAGAACGAGGGCACTGCGGCCCCGACACCTCCCGCGGCCCCGTCCGTACCCCCTGCTCCGGCCTCCGAGACGCAGGATGCGGCCCCCGCGCCCGCCGTCGGCGAGCCGGTGACCCAGCAGCTGCCGCCGACCCCTGCGCCGACCCCTGCGCCGACCCCTGCGCCGGGCACCGAGCCCACCCAGCAGATCCCGCCCGCACAGGCGCCCCCGGCCTACGGCCAGGAACCGGCCCAGGCCTACGGCCAGGCCCCTGCCCCGGCCGCGCACGGAGCCGAGGGCTGGCCGCCCCCGCCGCCCACGGTGCCGGCGTACGGAGCCGGGGGCCACGGCGGCGGCGCCTGGGGCGCCCCCCTGGCCACCGACGGCGCACCCGCGCCCAAGCCGAAGGGCAAGGGCGGCCTGATCGCGGCAGTGCTCGTGGCGGCCCTCCTCGCGGGCGGCATCGGCGGCGGCGTCGGCTACTGGGCCGCCGAGCGCAGCAACAACGGCACCGGCTCCACCACGATCAGCGCCGCGAGCACCCCGAAGGACCTCAAGCGCGAGGCCGGCTCCATCGCCGGTCTGGCCGCGGGCGCCCTGCCCAGCGTGGTCACCATCGAGGCCTCGGCCGGCGACGGCGAGGGCGGCACGGGCACCGGGTTCGTGTACGACCAGCAGGGCCACATCCTCACCAACAACCACGTCGTGGCCTCCGCGGCGAACGGCGGGAAGCTCTTCGCGACGTTCTCCGACGGCAAGCGTTACGACGCCGAGGTCGTGGGCCGCGCCCAGGGCTACGACGTCGCCGTCCTCAAGCTGAAGACCCCGCCGGCCGGCCTCAAGCCGCTGCCGCTCGGCGACTCCGACAAGGTCGCGGTCGGCGACTCGACCATCGCGATCGGCGCCCCCTTCGGCCTGTCCAACACGGTCACCACCGGCATCGTGAGTGCCAAGAACCGCCCGGTCGCCTCCGGGGACGGCTCCGGCAGCAAGAACTCGTACATGAGCGCCCTCCAGACGGACGCCTCGATCAACCCGGGCAACTCGGGCGGCCCGCTGCTCGACGGGCGCGGCGCGGTCATCGGTATCAACTCGGCGATCCAGTCGGCGGGCAACGGCGGCTTCGGCGGCGGCCAGGCCGGCTCCATCGGCCTCGGCTTCGCCATCCCGGTCAACCAGGCGAAGAACGTCGCCGAATCGCTGATCAAGACGGGCAAGCCGGTCTACCCGGTGATCTCGGTCTCCGTCGACCTCCAGGCCAAGTCCGAGGGCGCCAAGATCTCCGAGCAGGGTGGGGCCGCCAACGAGCTGGTCGACCCGAACGGCCCTGCCGGCAAGGCGGGCCTCAAGCCGGGCGACGTCATCACCGAGTTCGGCGGCAAGCCGGTCGACAGCGGTCCGACCCTGATCAGCATGATCTGGACGTACAAGCCCGGCGACACCGTGAAGCTGACCTACCTGCGCGGCGGCAAGCCGACCACGGTCGACATCACGCTCGGCTCGCGGATCGGCGACAAGTAACGGCACCCGAGCACCACCGGTCGCGGCGGCGGCCCGATGTGGAGGGGCCGTAGGCGGGATTTCGCCTACGGCCCCTCCAACGTCCGCTTATGCTTCGCTCGTGTTCGATTCTCGGCACATACGGACCTTTCACGCGGTGGTCGCCTCCGGGTCGTACTCGGCCGCGGCCCGACGGCTGGGGTATACCCAGCCCGCCATCACACAGCAGATGAAGGCGCTCGAACGCGCCGTCGGGACCCCGCTGTTCACCCGCGTGGGCCGCAAGATGCAGCTCACCGAGGCCGGGGAGTCCCTCTCCCGGCACGCCGAGACCATCCTCGGCAACCTCTCCGCCGCCGAGGCCCAGCTGAGGGCGTACGCCCGGCTGCGTACCGGCCGGGTCAGGCTGTGCGGCTTTCCCAGCGCCAATGTCACCCTCGTCCCCGAGGCCCTGAGCGGCCTGGCCAAGGACCATCCGGGCATACAGGTGGAACTGCTGGAAGGGGAGCCTCCCGAGTCGCTGCGCCGGCTGGAACGCGGGGAGTGCGATATCACCCTGGCCTTCACCTATCCCGGCCTCCACGAGGAGATCCCGGAGGAGGTCTCCGAGGTCAGGCTGCTGGAGGACCAGCTGACGGTGCTGCTCCCGACCGGGCATCCACTGGCTCGCCGCCGCGCCGTGCACCTGGCCGACCTCGCCGAGGAACGGTGGATCGCGGGCTGCCCGCGCTGCCGCGCCAACCTGCTGCACGAGTGCGCGGAGCTGGGGTTCGTGCCCGACATCCGCTTCTCCACCGATGACAACCTGGTGGTGCAGAGCCTGGTCGCTCAAGGACTGGGCGTGGCGATGATGCCCGCGCTGGTGCTGCCCTCCCTCTCGCTGAGCAAGGTCTGCGGGCGGGCCCTCCAGCCCACCGCCCGCCGGCACATCGCCGCGTACGTCTACCGCGACCATCTGCGGATCCCCGCGACGGCCGTGGTGCTCGGGGCGCTGAAACAGGTGGCGGCGAACCGCGTCGGCTGCTGACCAACCCATAAGCAGTGCTTGGGATTTCAGGTCATAACTGTCGTTGGACGTGATGGAAGGTCGGCAGCACGCTGCCGATATGACCACCACCACGCCGGCCCGTACCACCACGAGGATGGCCGCCCTCGTCAGTGAGATCCGCACGGTCGTGGAGCGGGGGCTGGCTCCCGATCTCACCGCCTACCTGGTGGGCGAACGGCTCGCCCCGCACCTAGGCGCGCCCGACCTGCTGACCCCGGCCCAGCAGGAAGGAGACCCGGAGCGGTACCGGCAGCACATCCTGCACGCCGAATCCGACGGCAGCTTCTCCGTGGTCGCGCTCGTATGGCTGCCCGGGCAGGAGACCTGCATCCACGACCACGTGTCGTGGTGCGTGGCCGGAGTCCATCAGGGTGAGGAGAGCGAACGCCGCTTCCGGCTCGCGCCGGGCGCCGGTCCCGCCCGGCTGGTGGCCACCGAGGACGTGGTCAACGCCCAGGGCGACGTCTGCGGGTTCGCCCCGCCCGGTGACATCCACAAGGTGCGCAACTCCTGTACCGGCAAGGCGATATCGGTGCACGTGTACGGCGCCGACGTCTCCCGGCTGGGCACCAGCATCCGTCGTGTCTACACGCTCCCCGTCGACTGATGGCCCTCCTTCACCGCCCACAGAGCACGGCGGTTCGGCATGTTTCACGTGAAACACCAAGTCCCTGGCCCGGGTTGGCGATGGCGGCGGGTGGTGCGCTGACGGCCTGGTG
The DNA here is from genome assembly GCF_016755875.1 of Streptomyces spororaveus. NCBI lineage: Bacteria > Bacillati > Actinomycetota > Actinomycetes > Kitasatosporales > Streptomycetaceae > Streptomyces > Streptomyces spororaveus. The sequence goes on from NZ_BNED01000005.1 coordinate 4,537,446, forward strand.
CATTCACCGTCTCGTGCCCGCCGTGCCGATGCTGACCGCGTCGGTGGTGCTGGGCATCGCGGTGGCGCACCTGCCGGGCCTGCGGACGTTCGTACGCGCGGCCGCCCGCCCGGGACTCTCCCTGGCCGGGCGTCGGCTCATGCGGATGGGCATCGTCCTGCTCGGTCTCGGCCTGGGGCTGGACCAAGTGCTCCGGCTGGGCTGGGCCACGGTGGCCATGGTGGTCGGCGTGGTCGCGGCGACCTTCCTCGGCACTCTCTGGCTGGGCCGCCGACTGGGACTTCCCGGCGATCAGCCGCTGTTGATCGCCACCGGGTACTCGATCTGCGGAGCCTCGGCGATCGGCGCCGTGAGCGAGGTGTCCGGCAGTGACGAGGAGGATGTGGCCGCCTCGGTGGCACTGGTCACCCTCTGCGGGACGCTCGCCATAGCGATACTCCCGCTTCTCCAGGGGCCGTTGGGACTCTCCGACCCTGCCTTCGGGCGCTGGGTCGGCGCCGGGGTCCACGACGTCGGCCAGGTCGTGGCCACCGCGCAGACCGCGGGCCCCGCAGCCCTGGGTGAGGCGGTACTGGTCAAGCTGATGCGGGTGGCGCTGCTCGCCCCGCTGGTGGCGGCCGTGGCCTTCTCGGTACGGGCCCGGCGCCGCGGGGTGCGTACCGCCTCGGGCCGCAGGCCGGCGCCGGTGCCGCTGTTCGTACTCGGGTTCCTGGCGGCGGCCGCGCTCCGCGCCACCGGCGTGCTGCCCGACGTAGCGCTGGAGTGGGCGCACACCGCCCAGGAGGCTCTGCTGGCGGCGGCCCTGTTCGGCCTGGGGAGCGCGGTGCACCTGCCGACGCTGGCCCGGACCGGCGGGCGGGCCGCGGCACTGGGACTCGGGGCGTGGGTGGTGGTGGCCGGGGTTTCGTACGCGGGCGTGATGCTCACCGTATGAGGCGGCAACGGCGGCGAGTTGGCCATTTCCTGGCCGGAACCGACCGAACGGTCCGACTGCCCGCTGACATTGCGACGCGCCCGTGCCACTCTGCCCCCGGCAATCCGTACCGCGCACGACGCACGACGCACGACGCAGCAAGTACGACGCACCACGAACCGCGCACAGCCGATCCGCACCGACCGCTCTTCACCCCCACCCTGCCCGGCTTCGCCACCCGGCCCGGGCACGGCAGAAGGAGTCATGCGTGAATCGTCATCGCACGGCCTTGTCCGTCCTGCTCGCGGCCGGCGCCCTGGTCGCGGGCGCCCTGACGGCGGCCACCCCCTCGATCGCAGCGGATGCCCCAGCGGCCCCCGCGTCCTTCCGGCAGCAGCACACCCAGGGCTTCTGGACCGCGGAGCGGATGCGTGGCGCCACCCCGCTCGACGTGACGGCGGCCCCCGGCACGGCCCGCACCCGGGTCGCCGCCTCGGAGGCCCCCACGACCGTCGCGCCGACGGAGGCAGCGTCCCCCACGGCGTTCCCGCAGGCGGGCGGCGCCTGGACGGGTGGCGGCGCCATCGTGAAGACCTCGGGCCGGGTCTTCTTCACGATGGGCGACCGGACCGCCTCCTGCTCCGGCGACTCGGTCACCAGCGCCAACGGCAGCACGGTCATCACGGCCGGCCACTGCGTGAAGTACCAGGGGGCCTGGCACACGAACTGGGTCTTCGTCCCGGCCTACAACAACGGCTCCGCGCCCTATGGGCAGTGGTCGGCCACCAAGACCTTCGCCACCGACCAGTGGGCCGCGAGCGAGGACATGAACATGGACGTCGGCCTCGCCGTCGTCGCCCCGCTGAACGGGCAGACCCTCAGCCAGGCCGTCGGGGCCCAGGGCATCGCCTTCAACGGCGGCTACAACAAGAAGATGTACTCCTTCGGCTTCCCCGCGGCGGCCCCGTACGACGGCACCAAGCTGGTCTACTGCAGCGGCAACAGCGGCAAGGACTTCCTGCTGACCAAGGACCACGGCCTGGGCTGCAACATGACCGGCGGTTCCAGCGGCGGCCCCTGGTTCCAGGACTTCAACGAGGCCACGGGCCTTGGCACCCAGGTCTCGGTGAACAGCTTCGGCTACACCTTCCTGCCGAACCGTATGTACGGCCCGTACTTCGGCAACGAGGCGAAGGCGGCCTACGACAAGGCCCAGGCGTCCTGACCTCTCAGGCCGCTCCCGCCACCCCCACCTGGCCGGTACTCTGTACCGGCCAGGTGGGTTGCCCGAGCGGCCTAAGGGAACGGTCTTGAAAACCGTCGTGGCGCGAGTCACCGTGGGTTCAAATCCCACACCCACCGCCACCAGGTCAGAGAACATCCTGATCAGAAGGGGTGCCCCTCACGGAGGGGCACCCCTTCGGCGTTCCGCCTGTCTCACCCTGTCTCGCCTGTATCCCAGTGTTGACCAGTGCGTATGGCCAACCTGCGGCCAGGTTTCCGTCCCATCAGAGCGTCGACTGATCGCCCTTCGCCTGGTCCGCGAACCCTTGGTCGATCAGCTCGTTCATGCGCTCCTCCTCGCCGTCCAGCACCTTGGCGTAGTAGCGCTGAAGAACTGCGATGCTCTGTCCCGCCCTGCGGGCCGTCTCAGCCAAGCTGACCCCGGACCGCAGCCAGAAGGACACGCAGGCGTGACGCAGGTCGTACGGGATGAACGCGAGCGGGGATGCCGCCTGCGCCGGAGTGAGGGCCCGACGTCGAGCTTCTTTCCACACCGCCCCGTACTCCTGGGACCGGATCGGGCCTCCCCGGACAGCCTGGAACAATCGGCCGTCGGTGCCAGCACCGAACTGCTCGATGTGCTCGCGCAGGAGGACGACCAGGGCGGGCGGGATCGGCACACGACGGACGGTCCGCCGGGCACGGTGCTTGAGCCCTCGTTCCTCGTACGGCATCCCATCATCTGTCCACCCGGATCCGACCTGCGGACGAGCCCCGGAGAGGTCTACCCGCCCCCATCCGGTCTCGGGGAGACTGCACTGATCCAGGCTGAGCACCGAGACCTCTTCGGGTCGCATGGCCGCGTAGTACATGCACCCGAAGAACGCCACAAGATGCTCACCTCGGAGGCCCTGCCCGCGTACGCCGTCGAGCAGCAGCCGGGCTTGTGCCGGCGTGGCGACGCTTCGTTCGTCCAGCTCTTCGACGGCCTTCGGGGTCTCCCAGTGCACACGGTGTAGGGGATTGCTGGGGAGTAGCTCCTTCTCGACTGCCAGGCGCAGACAGTTGCTCAGCACGGCCCGGCGGCGTCGGATGGTGTTCGGCGCCGCCGACTTTCCGTCCTTCCGCCTTGCCAGTCCATCCAGAACCGCGCGCATCTTGCTCGCGCTGTCGAGATCCACCATCGCGGGAGAGTTCTTCTCGACCCACGCCAGGGCCCGAGCCTCATCCTCGGGCGGATCCTGCCCGTGCCGGCCAGCATTGAACGCCCACTGATAGAGCGCACGCCGCAGCAGCTCGTCGTCCGGCCGGCCCCTGCCGTGCGGGCAGAGCGTCATCGTGGCGATGCTCAGGCTCTCGGCGATGCTCGCGCGATGCTTTGCGGCAGCCTGTGGCCACTTCATTGCGACGTGACCCCGTGCGTGCTCGTACCAGGACGTGCGGTTGAGCTGGCGGAGTTCCGAGACCGGTAGCCCGGTTTCAGTGTCGAAGGCCTCGCCCCGTCCGGCGGCGGTCACGAGCTGGGCCCTGCGAGCATCCGCGAGCGTCTTGGTCAGGAACGGTTCCTGATGAACCTTGCCGTCAACGATCCAACGAAGCTGAAAGGGCGCGCTCTTGCTGGCGCGCCGTCGGATGTTCCAGACGCGCACGTCATAGGTCTGCATGCAGCTCTCCTGAAAGGCCGAAGGGGCCCACTGACGCGTGGGCCCCTTCGTAGTCGTATGGCGGTTAGGCAGCGCTGGTGCAGGTCTCCCACCAGGCATCGAGGTCCGCGCGCCGAACGCGGATCTGTCCGTTGGGCAGCTTCTGCAACCGGGGAGCCTGTCCCCGGGCGCGCATTCGGTAGAAGGCAGCTCGGCTCATCCCGATCTCGTCCAGCACCTCGGGGAGTCTGAGCATCTGCGGGCGGGCCATCGTCCACTCCTCGCTGTCTGACGTCTTGAAGAAGTTGCTTTCACAATGTCGTGGGTCGCGGACCATCGCGGACCACCCGGTCTGACCTGCGGGTTTCCGGGGATGGTGCGCGGACCATCGCGGACCGCCCGTGAAGGGTGCGGTCCGCGATGGGCGCGTTTCGGGGGCCGGTGAACGTGCAGGTCAGAGGGTGTGGTCCGCGTTGGTCCGCGACCCGGCGGAATGTAGGCCGAGTGCTATGCCGGGGAGGGGCGCAGGGTGATTCCGGTGTAGGTGCGGACGCGGATGCCGCCGTCGCGGGGTCGGGTGGTGGTGAGTTGGGGGACGACGGATTGGAGGTTGCGGCCGAAGATCTGTTTGGTGCCGGCGCGTACGCCGTTGTCTTCGGCCCACTCGCGCCAGACGTTCCACAGGGCGTCCACCTGTACTTCGCAGGCGGGGCCGGTGGTGCAGCGTTCGCGGACGAACGCGCTGGTGGGTGACGCGGTGTCCTGCATGATCATGACTGCGTCCTGTGAGGACTCCGGCTGGGTGATGCGGCCGGTGCGTTCCAGGCGGGCCAGGCCTTCGAGGGCCCAGTTGAGGATGCCGGGCATTTCGGCGGCGAGCTTTGCGTCCAGGCCGGTGTCCTCGCGGCCGAGCCAGGACACGGTCAGGTTCAGCACGATGAATCGGCGGGCGATGACTCCGGAGGAGTCCCCGAAGGAGGGCAGTTCGTTGGTGAGGACCATCAGCCGGGTGGGGAGCTTGCCCGTCCAGGCCTCGCGGAATTTGCGGTCGATGTCGATGGTGTCCTCGCCGGAGATGGTCAGCAGCCGCTCCACCACGCCGCTGTCGTTCCCGGACAGGCGCGCGTCGGCGATGACGGCGAGCGGCTTGCCGATCAGGGAGGCGAGTCCGAAGTTCGTGCCCAGGGCCGAGAGGGGCGGTCCGGCGATGTTCTCCTCGCCGACCAGTTCCTTCATGACCCGGGCGATGGTGCCCTTCCCGGAACGGGTCGGACCCTTCAGGAGCAGGATCTTCTGCTGGTCGGTCCGCCCGGACAGGACGTAGCCGAACCACTCCTGCAAGGCTGCGATCGAGGCGGGGTCGTCGGGCCACAGCTCGTGCAGGAAGCTGTCCCAGTTCGGGGCGACGGCTTGCCGGTCGTACTCGAAGGGGACAGAGACGATGTTGAAGAACCCGGGGGTGTGGGGCAGTAGCGCCCGGTCCCGGATCCGCAGGAGCCCGTTCTGACACGCGACGATCGGACTGCGGTCAGCTGCGGCCTTCTCCCGGTCGATCCAGGAGGGAGCGTCCACCTCTGTGGGCAGGAGGGTGACGGCGAACAGGGCGTCCAGGAGGTTGCCGAGCTTGGTACGGGTCGGAGCCCAGTCCCGGACCTCGGGCAGACCGTCCTTGTCGAGCCCGGCCACGTAGGTGGCGTGCTCCAACTGCTCGTACAGCCGCTTGCGCATCAGCAGGTCCTCGAACTCACGCCAGCAGGTACCCGTCCAGTGCATCCACGACCCCCGCCACCGCCTGCACAGCAGACGGCCCTGCCCGTCCTGCCAGCCGGGCAGAATCCGCCGGGCGACGGCCATCGGGTTGGACGGAGCAGGCAGCTCCTCGGCGAGGCTCATGCGGCCTTCCTCCCTTCCTCGGTGGGGGTGATGTGCGGGCAGTCGGTGCGGTGCTGCTCGTGGTCGGCGATCAGAGCGAGCGCCCGCCGCTGTCCGGCGGCGAACAGGTCCCGTCCGCACGCGCACCAGGACCGGACGGACGGGGTCACGCCGCGCCCAGGGGCGTTGATGTGGAGCCAGGCGACGGGGCGGCGTCCGTCGTCCCAGCGCGGGTCAGAGCGAAGGGCAGAAGGGACGCCTTCGGCGACGACCTTCGGCGCGCTACCGCCGTCGATGGTGGGGGTCGGTTCGGCGGAGCGGGGGCCGGTGGTCACGATGCCCTCACCGCCACAGCGGCAAGGCCGCGCGTGACCGCCCGCTCGGCGTACGCCTCAGGCACTCCGACATCGACGGCCGCGTCGATGACCTGGCGTCCGAGCATCTCCAGACCGCACGGCCCCGGGCATGCGGTGTGCTGGTTGGCGAGGAACCGGGCGACCCCGTAGGCGGCACTGCCGGCACCCTCGTTAAGGCAGGCGGCGACCTTGGCGAGACCACGATCAAGGGCGGTCTGGACGAAGGCGCTGGTGTGGCGGCAGCCAGTGGCCACCGACCGGTCCCACCGGGCGCGGGCCGGAGACGAAGAGTCCACCCCCACGCGAAGGGGCCGGGTGGCCTCTTCCTTCACGACCAGCGCGCGGACAACGTCCGGCAGAACGGTGATGGGGCCAGCGCCCGGGCCCCGCCACACGGCGTAGGACATCAGGGACTTGATGTCGACGCCGGGCCGGACGTGGTTGGCGGACTGCATGGCGCCCCGGTAGATCCAGTGCTCCCCCCGCGTCGTCGGCACGGTCTTCGTTGTGGGAAGCGTCTGGCGGGCCCACGTGATGGCGTCGGCGTTGTCGAGGTCGACGACCGTGAAGCCCGCGCCACCGGGGTGGTAGGCGACGGCACCGGCCTGCTGCCAGGCCCGAGCCCACGCCAAGGAGGTGAGGACGGCCGGGTCCGTGGTGGCGGCGGCCCAGCCGTGGCAGGGGGCCGGGCACTGGCAGGGCCCGGCGGCCTTCATGTTCGGGCGGTCGCCGCACTGGCAGGGCCCGGCGGCTTTGTTGCTGGTGCAGGCGGGGCAGTTCCCGATGGGTAGCTTGCCCGCCCGCAGGGGCAGGACAGGCAGCCCCAGTTCGGCGAGCCAGAGCGCGGTCTGCAGGTGCCCGGTCGCGGCGCTCATGCGGCCACCGCCATGGTGTTCAGGTGGGCGAGCACCTGGTGGCCGATCCAGTGGGTGTATGCCGGGGGGATGCATTCGCGGATGCCGTCGCGGTTCATCCAGGGGACGTCCATGTCGGCGCGGACGTAAGGGACGTTGGAGAAGTTGCCGACGGCGTGGTACCAGTCGCCCTCCCGCAGCGGGCGGCCCATCTTGGTGAGGGGCGCGGTGTGGGGCTGGTGGGCGGGCGGGGTGAGGGTGAAGCCTCCGCCGGTCTCGAAGAGGCGGTGGCGGTAGGTCCGCATCCCGAACACGGCCGCGCACATCACCACCGGGTTTCGCAGTTCCGGGGCGGCCTCTACGACGTTCTCGATGACCCACGGTCGGCCGGTGGCCTCCAGGGCCTGCCGGACGGGGGCGATCAGGTTGGGGTGTTCGCGGCCCTGGATCTTCTGGGTGCGGGAGTAGCGCTGGCAGGGCGGGGAGGCATGGATGAAGTCGAAGCCGGCGCCGAACTTGCGGATGAAGGCGATGGCGTCGCCCTGGTGGAAGCCGAGCGGGTAGCGGGTCTGTGCGGTGAGGTCGACGCCGATGACGTCGAATCCGGCGCGGTGGTAGCCCATGCCGGCGCCGCCCTGGCAGCAGAACGCGTCCAGTAAGCGCGGCTGGTGCTCTCGCCGGATGTCGGTGGTGTGGGTCATGCTGGGTCTCTCCAGTTCTTGTGTGTGCTGGATGAGAGCGGCCCCGTTTCATTGGCGTGAGGGGGCCGCTCTCGACATGTCGGATGGGTGATGCGGAGCCTCTGCCGCGGGTGAGTCAGGGAGGCGTGGGCACCCCCTGCTGGGGTGCGTGTGGAGGGGGTTTCGGGGGTCTGACCTGCGGAGCCTCCCTGCCTCCCTGGTGGATCATTTGTGCAGGTCAGGCCCAGGGAGGTGGGTCAGGGAGCCGGTCAGGGAGTTCTCCCTGCCTCCCTGGCCGATGCGGGGGCGGCTCCCTCTACTTGGTGGCGGAAGCGGAACCGTCCTCGGGGCGGTTGGTGAGGGCGCGGGTGATGCGGTCGCGGCCGATGACCATGCGGCCGTCGGACTTGTAGGGCTCGGCGCCGGTGCCGTCGAGGACGCGCTTGAGGTCGATGAACGACCACCGCCCGTACGCCTTGCCGTTCAGCGCGGCGAGCCGCTTGAGCACCTCCTGTGTGAGGACGCGGGCCTCGGTGCCGAGGACGGTGAGGATGTCCGCGAGGGGGTCGGATTCGTCCGCCGCTGCGACGGTGTGCGCGGTGGTGATGCCATCGCGGAGGGCCTTGGCTCGGTCGGCGACTTCGGCTGCCTGTTCGTCGTCGATGTAGTGCGTCCGTACCGTGATGGAGGTCTGGCCGGCGGGGATGGTGATGCCGCCGGAGGCGACGACGACGGTTCCCTTGTCGAGGTCCTGGCGCAGCAGGTGGGGTGCGGCGCCGCCGTCGACGGCCTTGTCGCCCAGGGCCATGCGGGCCTGGGACTCGGTGCCCAGGACCAGGGAGATACGCGTGTGGGCGCCTTCACGGACGAGCTTGGGAAGGTTCTGATCGGTCGGGTCCTGCGTCCCCTCCCACAGCAGCACGTCCACGGCCCGACCCTGGTTGTGGATCTTCCGGACGGCCATGAAGTACCGGCTGGTGGCCTTGGAGCCGCCGTAGGGACGCTTGTCGGCGCCGACGGCCGGACACATGAACGCGACCTGCGCCTCGTCCACGATGCCGATCAGCGGTGTGAACACGGTCCCGGGCGGCATCTGGATGCGGCGTTCCATCTCCGCGACCAGCTCTTCGACCATCTCGGTCGCCTGGATGACGTGCTCGTCGGTCGGGCCCTGGATCAGGGTCGTGGCGAGTCCGTCGAACATGCCCCAGTCGCCCACGCCCTTGAGGTCGGCGATCCGGAACTCCACCGTCTTGTCGAGGGCGAGCCACAGGGCGAGGGCGCGCAGGGCGGCGGTCTTGCCCTGGTTCGAGAGTCCGGTGGCGAGGATGTGGCGCTGGTACAGACTCAGGGTGGCAGCGTCGCCGCGCAGGTCCTGGCCCCACGGCGCCTTGCCCGTCTTGTAGTTCGCGGCCGCCTTGGGGTCCGTGACCAGCGGGGAAGGGCCGATCGGCTCGTCGAGCGCGCCGGAATCGGCGATCCACAGCCGGACGGTGCGGGCGGCGGCAGGGAGGGTGATGAACACTTCGTGCTCGTGCCGTCCCAGGTTCTCCGCGAGCTTGCGGCGACGCCCCTGCACCTCCTTGGTCGAGACCCCCGAGGGAAGGGTGGCGTCAACCTCTACGCCGCATCCGGCGATCCGGATCGGGCCGAGCATCGCGGCGCCGGCGTCGCCCATCTCCTTGATGGCCTTCCGCATCGGCGCGATACCCAGGTCACGCAGGGCGGTGACCACGATCGACGGGGTGATCGGCGCGCCCGCGTCGTCACGCTGCTGCGCGGGCAGCGCCCACTGGGGTGCGGTCTGCCGCTGCCGGCCGACTCCCCACAGGGCCAGTAACCCGAGCCACGGGCTGATCGTGACGGCCGGTCCCCACACGACGGTGGCGACGTGGACGGCCGCTGCGATCGCCTCGATCACAGCGGTGATCGGGGCGAGGATCCAGGTGGCGTCCTTGTTGGCTATGGCCAGCACGATCCCGAGCAGCAGCAGGCCACCGATGGTGAGGCCCGCCCCGTACGCGGCACTCTTGACCGCGTCCTGGGGGGCTTTCAGCAGGTCCATGCGGCGGTGGTGGCGGGCGGAGCGGAAGCGGGTGAGGCGGTCCTCCCACTCCTTGGCTTCCTCGAAGTTCCCCGCGGCCTCGGCGGCGCGGATCATCCGCTCGTAGCGGGAGCCGGTCCGCCCGTCCCACGCACGCTTGGCCGTGATCCGGGTACCGCCGAGCACGTACATGCCGTGCCGGGCCACCAGCCGAGCTGCCGTACGGGCCGGCTCGCTGGTGACGGCCGCACGCAGGCTGCGTGCCGTGCGCTTCCACCGTCGTACGGGCCGGACCGAATCCGGGGCGGCTACAGCCGGGGTCTCGGGGGTGTCGCCGGGGAGTGTGTAGGTGCCGGTTGTGGGGTCTTTGAAGAGGGGGACGACGTTGTCGGTCATGCTGAGAACTCCTGCTCTCGCTGACAAGCGGGTGGGTAGGGCCCGGGGCGGCCGGCGTTCTTTGGCGAGAGGGACGGCCGCCCCGGGGCACAGCTACTTCCTGGTGTTCTTGGCGCGGGCTTTGCGGGCGGCCTTCTCGGCCGCCGCCGCGTCTGCGGCCTGCTGGGCCTCGCGTTCGCGGGCGCCGTCGATGATCCGCTCGACCTTGCGTTCCAAATCGCCCTGGTAGACGTTCTCTCCGGCGACGCCACGCTTGGCCATCCGGCCGATGTACCAGCCGATCTGCGCGGTCTCCCGCGCCGTGAACTTCGGGTCCTTCGCCATCACGGGACTCCCTCCGGGACCGGTCTGTCCGGTCCCCCGCCCGCCCCGGAGATACCGGGGCGGACAGGCGACCGTCAGGCGGCCCGCAGTTCGTGCGTGTGGCAAAGGACGGGCCCGATCAGCGGGCTGATCCGGTGCACTGTCCACCGGCCGACTGTCCGGGGACCGGGTGGTACCTCGTCCAGGATCCGGCCGGTCTTGCCGACGGCTCGGGGATCGTCCTCACAGGAAGCGATCAGGACTCTGTCTCCTGCCTTGAAGGCCATGGCGCTCTCCTGTCAGCGACGGCGGCGGGCCTTGCGGACGTTCTTCACGGCCGCCGCACCGGCATCACTGCCGACAGACCTCACGACCGTGTGCACTCCCCAGCCCAGGACCAGGGCGAGGACGGCCAGGAACGCGAGGTTCGCGGCCATGGCGGTAAGGGCAGCGACGAGGAGCGGGCCGAAGTACACCCCGGCGGCGACCGCTCCGGCGCCGACTCCGGAGCCGAGCGCGATGCGCTGGACGGTCTTGTCCGGGGCGGCCTGGTGGATGTGCTGGTGGACGACCTGCGGCCCGGCGTACGTGGCGGGCAGCTGGTCGGCGTAGACGTGGGTTCCGTCCGGGAGCTGTACGACGGTCGGTCGGGCGGGTTCGGGCAGGTGGTTCACGGTCATCTCCCGTCAGGAGGCTCGGGGTACGCGCAGGGGACACACATGCCGAGGGAGACCGGGATGACGTATCCGGCATCGCGACGGCATTCGGGGCAGGTGCGGCGGGTGGCGTTGGCCTTGGCCAGCGCGGCCGTCTTGGCCGGGGTCATCGGCCGGACCGGCAGCGCGCGGTCCACGCGGTACAGGAACGCGGTCAGCGGGTCGCGCCGTCGGCGGGGCCGAAGGACTTGACCGGCGATGTCCTGCCCGCCGGGCCGCAGGCCCAGGGCACGGAGCTGCCGGCGGGTGGCCAGCCCGTCCGGGGCGAGCCGCCAGGGGAAGGTGGGCAGGCCGTGGACTCTTCCCAAAGGGTCGAAGCAGTCGGCCCACTTGATCCGGCTCATCCGGCGGCCGCCGCAGCGGTGTCCCGCTCGCGCTCCGCCTTCAACGCCTCCCGCACGACCCGCGCCTTCGCCGGGGAGGTGCGCAGGGCCTTGCGGATCCCTTCACCGGTCAGCTTCTCGACCGGCCACGACTCCGTCAGCGTCCGCGCCTCCGCCAGCAGGTCGACGTCCGTGCGAACGACTCGGGTCGATCGAGCCGCGACGGGCACTCGACCGGTCGCCCTACGAGGACGCGTCGACTCAGCCGCCACCGCGAGCTGCGGACGGGCCGCGATCGGCTCGACTACCGGGAGAGTGGAAGAGGCCACCTCCTCCGCCGGGGCGGGCTCCTCGACCACCGGTCCGCCCTGCTCAGACGTAGACCGATTTGCATCAGTCTGTGTCGATACCTGCGGATCGGGCTCGATCGGCGGGCGGTGGTGAAGGACTTTGGCGACGAGGTCGGAGCCGAAATAGATCGACCCGACCGGAAGCGACGTCGCCAGCAGCACGAGGACCCAGTTCGTCCAGTCACCCTCGGCCAGTCGGCTCCAGCCGATCGACTCCGAGTGCAGGTCCGGCACCAGCCCGTGTACGTAGTTCAGGACCAGCGATGCGAGCGTGTAAGAGGCCAGCACCCGCAGCGCGAACTTCCGTGCGTCACCCGTCAGCACGAGGGCGGCTACGAGGGCCAGGGCCATCAGGCCGTCGACGACGAAGGGATAGAGCCACGCGGCCGTGGTGTCCGCGCCGATGGCTCGGGCCACGTCCCGCAGCGCGTTCCAGGACACCCGGAACGCCATGCCGACCACGGCCACCAGGGCCAGCACCAACAGGATCCGTCCGGTGCGGTTCATGCCCCACCGCCTTCCAGCGGCCGGACCTTGGCCGAGCAGAGCATGAGCACACGCGCCGGGTGCGGGTGGTAGTCCGGCCCGGCATGCTCCGTCCACTCCCACTCGACACCCTCGGCCAGAGTGAACCCGAGGTCCGCCAGGGCCCGAGCCCGCTCCTCCAGGGTCGGAATCTCAGCGGTGGGCGGCCAGGTGAAGGTCGGCCACTCACTGACCAGACCCGACATAGCCACGTACAGCTGCCAGCGCGACCCGCCCGCCGTCGCCGCGCTGGTGGTGCCACAGCAGCGCAGGGACATCTGCGCTCCGAAGATCTGCTTGCTCATGCCGCGCCACCGGAAGACGGGAGGTAGGCGGCCCGGTTCTCCAGCGCGGTCCGGGCGGCGAGTACGCGCCGGCAGGCCCGGCGCAGCCGCTGCTCGTCCACCTCGGTGGGCGTGCGGTCCAGCGTCATGATCTGCGCGTCGAGCAGGTCGCGTTCCGCCAGGATCAGCGGCAACTCGACCTCGATCGCTTCCAGCTCCGCGTCCGACGGCTCCAGGCCGTCGGACCACGGGGTAACACGGTCCTGAAGTGCAGCGATGAACGTCACGGGTCTTGCTCCTTCTGTGGAGGAACGGGACCCAACAGCAGCCCCGGGTCTAGCCACCCGGGGCTGCACTGCGTTGGGGTGAAGCGGAAACATCCGGCTCCCCTCGGCCCCGCCCGTACAGCGCAAGAGCGCCGGACAGGCAGGGGAGGCAACCGGCCGCAGCACGGAACGTCTGCGGAGGGCTGATCACGTACAAATGCACGTCTCGTTTCGGGAGCGCGCTCCCGTTAGTAGGCAGAGACTCGCCATCCGGCTGACAAGGGTTGCCGGTGCCCTTCCCCCCGCCCTGCGGGGTTCCTGATCACACGTGCACCTGAGCGCCATGTAGGGCGGTTCAGGCAGAAGTGCAGGTCAAGCGCCTGATAGGCCCCCACGCAATTCCTTGCTTAGGGGGTCTATGCGTCGACCTGGTAGCCAAGGTAGGCAGTCTGGGCGTGGCCGTCAAGCCCCCCTCGCGGTATGGTTGCTAGACCCCCTAAGCGCGGAGGTTTTGATGCACGAAGAGATGCAGCGGGTTGCGCAGGTCAAGGTGCCTGTGGAGCGCGCGAAGGCTGCGATTGACCTCCTGGCTGACTACCAGGGGCGAGTGATTGAGCTTTCGCGTATCCGGCGAGAAGCGATCGAGGAGGCGGCAGCCTCGGGCATGTCGCAGTCGGAGATCGCGGCGCTCTTGGGGGTGAGCCGCGGCCGTGTGGGCCAGTTGGCCTCTCAGGGCCCCCCGCCGGAGCGCGCCTTCTTCGGTACGGACCTCATGACCATCTCGCTAGGTGGCAAGTACGAAGCCGGGAAATCACCTGAGGAAAACCCGGGCGAAGTAGTCGCGCGAGAAGACCTGGGGAACTTTGATCGACTGCGCAAGCTTCTGGCCACGCTCAAGCTTGATGCGCACTACGAGGTGATCCCGCCCAGCGGCATGGTCAACCTGAACCGGGACAACCACGTCGTGGTCTGCGGTCCCCGGCTCTCGCCGATCATCGCGCAGGTGCTTGAGGGCGACGACTACCTGCGTTTCGAGAAGGACAGCGCATGGCATCTCGTAGACCTCAAGACTGAAGAGCGGTTCCGGTCTCCCATGGACGAGGACGGATCGGCGGCGGATTACGGGTACCTGGCACGACTCCCGAGGCTTGATGGACGAGGGACATTCCTCTACGCCGCCGGCATCCATGCCATCGGGGCGAACGGAGTCGTTCACTACCTGGAGAACAACCTTCCCGAGCTGTACAGGGAGGTTCGCACCCGACGCTTCTCCACTCTGATCTCTTGCCGCTACGACCCCAAGACTCTGGAAGTCCTGGAGAGCAAGAGGGTTACGCCGCTCTACCGACACGAGGGATGACATGCACGTCAGCGTTGCGACCCAGGCCGGCGGTACATCCCCTAACGAGGACTGGGTGGCGGGTACCCCGACATTCGCAGTGGTCCTTGACGGGCTCAGCACAGCAGGCTTGGAAACCGGGTGTGTGCACGGCGTGCCGTGGTACGTCGCCCAACTCGGTGGCCACGTCGTCGCCGCTCTCGCGGACCCTGGCGTCCCACTGCCGGACGCGTTGGCAACGGCTCTGGAGCGGGTGGCGAACCTTCACCAGACCTGCGACCTGAAGAACCCGGGCACGCCGTCGGCGACCGTAGCCATTCTCCGGGAACGGTCAGACCGCATTGATCACCTAGTCCTTGCCGACTCGCCGATCGTGCTTGAGGGGGCAGGCGGGTTCACAACGCTGACCGATCTTCGGGTGGACGAGGTCTGCCAAGACCTGCGGGCCGAATCGGAGCGCCACGCGACGGGTTCCCCTGAACACCGCGCCAGTGTGGCGCGGCTCGTGGCGGCTCAACGCCAGATCCGGAACACGCCCGAGGGCTACTGGGTGGCCGCTTCGGCGCCGGAGGCAGCGTTTCACGCGCTGACGGGTGCTGTGGACCAGAGCGAGGTTCGTTCGGCCGCCGTAGTTTCGGACGGCGTCTCACGGCTCGTCACCGAGTATCAGATGGCTTCTTGGGAGGACGTGTTCGCCCAACTGCGCAGGGAAGGCCCCGCAGCGCTGATCGCCACGGTGCGCAAGGTTGAGGCGACTGACCCCCACGGGCAACGGTGGCCCCGGTACAAGGCTGGCGACGATGCCGCCGTGGCCTTTTGTCAGCGCGACACCGGCGAGTGATCAAGCTCTGTGGCCAACCTGCGGCCAGAACTGTTCTGCAAGGCACCAGCTGAGCCACTGGAGTGCTGGTCAGGGCCGTTTCCCTGCCTAAAAGATCGCGGCCTTGAAAACCGTCGTGGCGCGAGTCACCGTGGGTTCAAATCCCACACCCACCGCCACAGCTGGGCCAAGGCTCAGGTCAGAGGGGTGCTTCCGAGTCAGGAGGCACCCCTCTTGTATTCGAACTGTCTCACCGCTTCTCACCCGTGAGTCGTTCTTGATCAGGCTTTGTCCCCCAGGCGTCCCCCGTGCGCTGACAGCATGGTTCTCCTGCGCAGGCGGGAGGCAGCGGATTCGCCGGCCTGCCACCCGGGCACGTCAGGGTCCCGACGACGGACGGTGGGAAACGACTCGTGGCTGCTCCAACGCTTCCTGTCTGTGAGGCATCAGGGCCCGACGATGCGGGGTCGTACATGTGGTCTGAGCAGCTCTTGTGGCTCCTGGAGGGCCAGCGGAAGTACGACCATCGACGGGCCCGGGCTGTAGAGGAGCATCGGGCAAGGGCGCAGGAGTGGATGCGACAAGCGGAGGCCGCGGGCGATCCAGAGGAGCACAGGCGCTGCAAAGAGCTGGTGGCCGCCGAGCTGCGGTCGGCGCACGATCCGCTACCCGGGCAACGAGCAGCGCTTCAGGTCAAGGAACAGGCTCTCCTCAGGGGCTGGGGACAGCCGGCGGTGCTCGTACGCGGAAGCGCACCCGACCGGCGGGACGTCTTCCACAGTGACGTCGACTGCGGACTGATCGGCGGTGAAGGCAGACGTCCGGGCGAGGCCCGTTGGATTCTGGCCATGGATGCGGAGGAGGCGGGATACCGGCCCTGCTCCAGGTGCGGGTCCAGCAGGTAGAGGTACGCGGTCCCAGCTTCTCCGTCACCCGCTCGGCGATGCAGGGGAGGCGATTCCCGGCTTGCCGGTCCGGCGGGGGCGTGCCGGGGAAAATCCGCAGGTCAGAACGGGTTTCGGGTGCAGGTTTCCGACGGCTCCCGGCAGGGCGGCCGGAGGTCTCGGCCACGGCCTTGGGCCTTCCGGGTGGTGTTTGTCGGAAGATCGGCGCGGGTCGTGGGGATGGTGCGGTTGCGGCCACATCATGACGAATGTATTCAGATCCGCCCGTCCGAACATCGTGAATCGAGGCACCTCGTCATGGCTCACCGCAGCATCCTCACGTCGATCTGGACCTCCGTCCTCGCCGCCCTGGTGGCCCTCCTCTCCGGCTTCGGTCTCGCGGGGAAGTCGGCCTCGGCCCAGGCCGTCGCCTCCACCCCCGCCGCTGCGGGCACCGCGGCCACCGCCGTACGCCGGCCGGCCTTCGCGGCCAGGCGGACCTGGCGGGCGATGATGCGGGGCGGTTCGCTGCCGCCGACCATCAAGCAGCGGATCCGCGCCGAGGCGCACGGCAAGACCCCTTCCGTACGACGCTCCACCACCGCCGCAGCCATGGGCGCGGGTACGGCCACCGCCTCCCGGACGCTGACCCCGGTCGCAGCGCCTGCCGCGGCCATCGCGGCGCCTGCCACGAAAACCGCAGCCGCAGCCGCAGCCGCAGCCAAAGCCACAGTCGGCGCCGGTGGTGCCCGGGGCGCACTCGCCCTCGCCGCGTAGTCCCGTAGCCCGGTGGTCTCGTGGCCACGGCAGTAGCGCAGAGCAGTAGCGGAAGCAGCAGCAAGAGGATCAGCAGGAACCAGAGCGTCAGCAGGTTCGGCAACAGGCGCTGGAGCCCGGTCGGTCATGGCCGTGGATCGCGCTAGGTGGTGCCCCCGGAGCGGGGCACGGATGGATCACCCCGGCTCACGCCGGGGCGCGCAGGGGCACGCAGGGGGCGTGAAGCTTGGTATTGCAGGGCCGCAGGCCCGGGAGACGGTGGGGTTCCCGGACGCGCGGCCCCTTTCGGCATGTCCGGGACACGGCAGTCTGGCGGAACGGTTCGCCTCTTGTGCGGCGCCGGATGCAGCCGCTTCCGGGGCGCTGACCTCGGGCTTCAAGCATGGGAATGGGGTTTATCCGATGTTGGTCATACTTGCGGGGGAATCGGGGACTCCGGGGTGGTTCGCCGGGGATTCGGTGGGCAACTCTGGTCTCGCGACGTCGTCACCACACGAAACGACCGAGGCGGTCGGCCAACTGCCCTGGAACAATTCCCACTTCGGTTTCCTGGAGGATCAAGACATGGCAAGCATCCGTACCGCCCGCGTCATCGCCGCCGTCGCCGCTCTCCCCCTCGTCGCTGCCCTCTTCGGCGGGGTGGCGTCGGCCGACAACGGCTCCTTCGCGAACGACGGATCGAATGCGAGCGTCGCCAGCATCGTCGGCAGCGGCGTGGGCGGTAACAACAACGGCAATTCGTCCACGTCTCAGCAGGTGGCCACCGGTTCCGGCGCCTCCAACCAGAACAACACCGCTCAGGTGAACGGCTCGGCCTTGACCGCGATCGACCAGTCCAATTCGGCCGTCGCGGTCCATTTCCTCCCCTGGTGGTAGTCGCGGCCTGAGCCACTCCGATTCTTGAGGGCGTCTGTGCGACCGGACCGGCTGGGGTCCGGTAGCGCAGGCGCCCTCGCGCACGCGGTGCGCCCACCGCTCCCGTCGCCCCGACCTTGACATCGCGGGTGAATCTGACGGACAGTCAGGTTCCCTCGATGATGCGATGCCGGGAGGCCTGCGCCGTGCACCTCGCCCCGACCGAAGGCCAGTTGCGGCTCCGCGCCGAACTGCGCGCGTACTTCAAGGACCTGCTGCCGGACGGCCTTCCCGATGATCCGGCCGGCCAGCGCGAGCTCCTGCGCCGCATAGGCGCCGACGGGCTGCTCGGCCTCGGCTGGCCCGTCGAGTACGGCGGTCAGGACCGCGGCGCCGCCGAGCAGTTCGTCTTCTTCGACGAGGCCTACCGGGCCGGAGCCCCCGTCTCCATGGTCACGCTCAACACCGTCGGCCCCACCCTGATGAAGTACGGGACCGAGGAGCAGAAGGACTACTTCCTCCCCCGGATCCTCGCGGGCGACATCGTCTTCGCCATCGGTTACTCCGAACCCGAGGCCGGCACCGACCTCGCCGCCCTGCGCACGCGGGCGGTCCGCGACGGGTCCGACTGGCTGATCGACGGGCAGAAGATCTTCACTTCCAACGCCCAGAACGCGGACTGGATCTGGCTCGCCTGCCGCACCGACCCCGAGGCCCCCAAGCACAAGGGCATCTCGATCATCCTGGTGCCCACCGACACCCCGGGTTTCTCCTGGACCCCGATCGACACCGTCGGCGGGCTCACCACCACGGCCACGTACTACGACGGCGTCCGCGTGCCCGCCGGCCATCTCGTCGGCCCCGAGCACGGCGGCTGGGGCCTGATCACCAACCAGCTCAACCACGAGCGCGTCGCCCTCGCCGCCATCGGCATGCAGGCCGAGGACTTCTACGCGCACGCGCTCGGCCACGCCCGCACCCCCGACCCGGTCACCGGTGACCGGCCCGCCGACCTCCCCTGGGTGCAGTCCCGGCTCGCCGAGGCGCACGCACGGCTGGCCGCCGTACGCCTCCTCAACTGGCGCCTCGTCCAGGACGTCGGCAGCGGGGCCCTGGCCCCCGGTGACGCCAGCGGGGTGAAGTTCCTCGGGACCGAGTCCACGGTCGAGGTGTACCGGATGTGCCAGGAGGTGGTGGGTGAGGAGGCCCTGATCCGCGGGCCCGCGGCC
The DNA here is from genome assembly GCF_016755875.1 of Streptomyces spororaveus. Classification (NCBI taxonomy): domain Bacteria; kingdom Bacillati; phylum Actinomycetota; class Actinomycetes; order Kitasatosporales; family Streptomycetaceae; genus Streptomyces; species Streptomyces spororaveus. The sequence continues at coordinate 4,556,099 of NZ_BNED01000005.1, forward strand.
TTCGCGGGCGGCGAGCTCGAACGGATGAACCGGGCCGCACAGATCAACACGTTCGGCGGCGGGGTCAGCGAGGTCCAGCGGGAGATCGTCGCCATGATGCGGCTCGGCATGAAGGGGAGGAAGCGATGACGGCGGGCGCGGAAGTGGGCGTGGACGAGAACGGGGCCCGGGATGTGGCCGGGGCAGAGGCCGGGGCAGAGGCCGCCGCCGAGGAGGCGGCCCGGTTCCACACGCTGCTGGCGGTCTTCGAGGGCCGGCCGGCCGCCACCGCGGGCCGGGGCAAGGACGCGGTCAACGAGCCGATGATCCGCCACTGGTGCGAGGCGATGGGCGATGCCAACCCCGCCTACACCGGGCCGGACGCCGTCGCGCCGCCCACCATGCTCCAGGCCTGGACCATGGGCGGACTCTCCGGTCACTCGGACCGGTCCTCCGCCTACGACGAGCTCCTCGCGCTCCTCGACGGCGCCGGCTTCACCTCCGTGGTCGCCACCGACTGCGAGCAGGAGTACCACCGCCCGCTGCGCCCCGGCGCCGCGATCACCTTCGACGCCGTCATCGAGACCGTGTCCGCCCGCAAGACGACCAAGCTGGGCACCGGCCACTTCGTGACCACCCGCATGGACGTCCAGGCGGACGGGGAGCTCGCCGGCACCCACCGCTTCCGGATCCTCAAGTACGCCCCCGCGGCCAGGCGGGAGAAGAAGCCCGAAGCCCGGCGTCCCCGCCCGGTGGTCAACCGCGACAACCAGGGATTCTGGGACGGGGTGCGCGATCACAAGCTGCTGATCCAGCGCTGCACCTCCTGCACGGCCCTCCGCTTCCCGTGGCTACCCGGCTGCAACGCCTGCGGGAGCCCCGACTGGGACAGCGTCGAGGCCTCCGGTGCCGGCACGGTCTTCAGCTACGTCGTCATGCACCACCCGCCCTTCCCGGCCTTCGACCCGCCCTACGCGGTCGCCCTCGTCGAGCTCGCCGAAGGGGTCCGGATGATCAGCAACATCACGGGGGTGCCCTACGACAAGGTGCGCATCGGCCTCCCCGTCCAGCTGGAGTTCCTGCGCGTCGACGACGGCCTCGAACTCCCCGTCTTCCGCGGGAGCGAGGGCTGATGGACTTCCACCCCACCGAGGAACAGGCCGCCGCGGCCGGTCTCGCCACCCGGATCCTCTCCGATCTCGCCACCCACGAACGCCTCGCCGAAGCCGGCACCGGCAGTGACGCCGAGCTGTGGAAGGCCCTCACCACGGCCGGACTGGCCGCCGCGGTCGAGGAGATCGGCCTGCTCGGGCTCGTCCTGCTGCTGGAGGAGCAGGGCCGTACCACCGCTCAGGTCCCGTACGCCGCCACCTGCGTGTACGGGATCCTCCCCGTGGCCGCGCACGGCAGTCCCGAGCAGCGCGCCCGCCTGCTGCCCGCCCTCGGCACGGGCGAGGCCGTGGCCACCGGGGCCTTCCCGGAGCGTGGCCGGATCACCGCCGACGGCGGCCGGCTCACCGGGACCGCCCCGGCCGTGCCGTGGCTGCGCGACGCCACGCACGTACTGGTCCCGGACGCGGACCGGGCGCTGTGGCTCGTACGGACCGACGCGCCCGGCGTGCGGACCTCCCCGGTGGAGACCACCGCCCCCTGGTCGGCGGGCCGGCTGACGCTGACCGCGGCCGAGGGGGAACGCCTCGGCGCGGACGGTGCGTACGAGGACGCGCTCGCCGCCGCCCGTACGGCCTTCGCCGGGCTCCAGGCGGGCGTCTGCGCGGGCTCCCTGGCCCGCGCGGTGGAGTACACCTCCACCCGTGAGCAGTTCGGCAGGCCGCTCTCCACCAACCAGGGGGTCATGCTGCGCGCGGCCGACGCGTACATGGACACCGAGGCGATCCGGGTCACCACGTACGAGGCGGCCTGGCGCATCGATCAGGGCCTTCCGGCCCATGAGCACGCGCTGACGGCCGCCTGGTGGGCCTCGGAGGCGGGCAAGCGGGTCGTGCACGCGGGCCAGCACCTGCACGGCGGCCTGGGCGCCGACCTGG